>NZ_JAKGCV010000263.1 GCF_021556455.1 Streptomyces fuscigenes
CGCGGCCGGTGCCGCGGCGCGCTGCCCGTGCCCGTAGGCGGCGGTCGACGTCAGCCCCAGCACCAGCAGGAACGCCCCGACCAGCGACGCCCACAGGCGGCCGTGCGCGCCGGCGCGGCGTTCCGCGTCCGGCTCACCGCGTTCGGCGACCTGCTCGCCCTGCCCACCCTCGGCGCGCTGCGCACGTACCGGGGCAGCGAGGTGGACCTCGGCTTCCGCGACGGCGTGCTGACCCTCCGCCAGGGCGCCGCCGCGCCCGTCGCGGTCCTCGTGGCCCCCGGTGGCACGGGTGCCGCCGCCGGCCACCCCACCCGCTCCGGCGATCCGCGATGGCTGCCGCTGCGCACCCTGCCCGCCCTCGTACCGGGCGCCGCTCCCGTACTCCTGGACGACCTCGACCCGTACGGCACGGCGGGCAGCGGGCTCGAACGGCACGGCCTCGGCGCGGTCACCCGCCTCGACGCCGGCAGCCGTGCCGTGTGGGCCGCGTCCTGGGCAGGCACCGAACCCGTGCTGCGGGTCGGCGGGGCGCACCGCACGGCCGAGGCGGCGCTCCTGCTGCGCTGCCTCGTGCCGCTCGCCCCGCCCCCCGGGGAGCGGACGTCCCACTGCAGCGGCACCCGGCGCGAGGCGTTCGGCGCCGTCCTCAGCAGCCGGCCGTCCACGCCGGGCCACCTGGCGGCGACCCTCGTCCACGAGCTCCAGCACGCCAAGCTGTCGGCGCTCGCCGCCCTGGTGCGGTTGCACGGCGAGGGACCGGAAGAAGCGTATTTCGCGCCCTGGCGCACCGATCCGCGCCCCTTCGACGGGCTCCTCCAGGGGGCCTACTCGCACCTCGCGCTCGCCGAGTACTGGCAGGGCCACGCCCTCGCGGCCCGCACCACGGCCCAGCGCGACTTCGCCTGGACGGAACACGCGCGCTGCGCCGAGCAAGTGGCGGCCGTCCTGCCGGTCCTGGCGGCCTCACGGACACTCACCCCGCAGGGCCGGGTCCTCGTCGACGAGATGAGGGCGACCTGCGACGGCCTCGCCAAGGAACCGCCGCCGCCCGGGCACGCGACACGGGCCCGGGCCTACATCAGCACGGCACACACCCTGTGGCGCCAGCGGTGGGGCACCGACCCGGGCGGCACGGCCGCGCGGGCCCGTGGGGAGGCGCGGAAGCGACCGGACGCATGAATCTTCCCGCCGATCCCCGTGGTTCGCTTCCGGCCCGGATTCCACACCGTCAGGATCCAAACGAGAGGGCCTAAGCTCGACGGTATGTCAGGTGGGCGCATCACGACGCAGGGAGACGGTTGAATGCCCGGAACACGTAAGAGGGTTGCCGCGTCCGGGCCGGAGACCGTGACCATCAGCTTCGCCGGGTACAACCGGGTGTGGGCGGCGTGGATCGGGGACCGCCTGGAGCGCCGCGGGCACACGGTCGCCTACCAGCGCTGGGACCCGCAGGAGGGCACACCGCTGGCCGATTCGCTGCGGGCCCTGACCCTCGCACCGGGCCCGGTCCTCGTCATCCTGAGCACCTGGTACTTCCAGATGGGCCCCCGCACCCACGCCGAGTGGAACAGCGCCCTGACCGAGGTGGTCGCCGCCGACCCCGGCCGCTTCGCCGGGGTCTCCGTCACCACCGACGCGCTCCCGCCCGCCACCGCCGTCTTCGCCGCCCCGGACCTGACCGCCGTCGGCGAGCAGGAGGCCGAGCGGCGCGTCCTCACCCGGCTCGGCCTGCCCGCCGACCCACTGCCCGCCGACTCCCGCAAGGGCCCCCGCTTCCCCAACGACCCCTCCGAGGTGTGGGGCGGTGTGCCCCGCCGCAACATCCGCTTCACGGGGCGCGAGCAACTGCTCAACACCATCGACCACGCCCTCAGGAACGCCGAGGACAGGGCCCGCGTCCTCACGCTCTACGGGATGTCCGGCGTGGGCAAGACGCAGCTCGCCGCCGAGTACGTCTACCGCTTCGGCGCCGAGTACGACGTGGTCTGGTGGGTCCCGGCCGACAAGCGCGCCGTGTGCCGCCAGCGGCTCGCCCAACTCGCCCCGGAACTCGGGCTGTCCACGGGCGTCGACTACGGCGAGCGGCTGCGCGCCGCCCGCATCGCGCTGCGCCGCGGGGACCCGTACCGGCGCTGGCTGATCGTGTTCGACGGAGCGGACGATCCCGAGGCCGTCTGGGACCTGGTGCCCGACGGGCCGGGCGACGTGCTCATCACGGCGCGCAACGCCGAATGGTCACAGCACAACAGCCTCCTGATCGAGGTCCCCGAGTACAACCGCGACGAGTCGGTCGCGTTCATCCTGCGCCGCGCACCGCGCCTGAGCGCGCGCGAGGCCGACCGGCTCGCGGAGGCCCTGGAGGACCTGCCGCTGCTGCTCGACCAGACGGCCGGCTGGCTCAACGACTCGGACATGTCCGTCGACGAGTACATCGAGCTGCTGGAGCAGGAGGGCATCGACGAGGACGTCGTGCGTGTCTCCCGCGACTTCCCGACGCCGTTTCGCACCAGCTGGTCGATACTGCTGAACAGGCTCCGAGAGACCGTTCCCGAGGCCGTCACCCTGCTGCGGCTGTGCGCGTTCTTCGCACCGGGCGCCATCCCCGTGCGCCTGGTGCGCGACCTGCCTGCCGCCGAGCTGCCCGAGAGCCTGCGGGGCCTCGTCGGCAACTCCGTCAGCTGGGCCACCGCCATCAACAAGCTCCGCCAGTACGCCGTCGTGCGCGCGGCCGGGGTCGGCGACCGGGAGATCCACGAGACCATGCCGGAGGTCGCGGGCAGCGTCCCCGGCGACACCCTCTACATGCACCGGATGGTCCACCAGATCATCCGCCAGGACATGCCCGAGGACGAGCACGAGGAGCTCATCGAGGTCGTACGGCGGGCCCTCGCCAACGCGGACCCGGGCCAGCCGACGGACTCCCGGATGTGGCCCGAGTACGCGGAGATCACCCCGCACCTGCGGTGGGCCGACGTGCTGCAGACCACCAGCCCGGCGATGCACACGCTGGTGTTCAACTGCCTCCAGTACATGCTCAACGCGGGCGAGTACCAGGCCGGCCTGACGCTCGGCACGCGTGCCATGAAGGCGTGGAAGGAGCAGCTGGGGGAGACCCACCCGCGCATCTGGGACCTCACCCACCACTACGTGAACCTGCTGCGCGCCGTGGGCGACTACGCGCACAGCGAGGCCATCGAGCGGGCGGCCGTCGACTACCTCAGGGAGACCCGCGGCGCCGCGGACCTCACGCACATCCGGGCCGCCAGCGGCCTCGCGGCCGACCTGCGCGGCCTCGGCAGGTACGAGGAGGGGCACACCGTTTCGCGCTGGGTCTTCGGTGCCTACCTGGAGCTGCTGGGCGAGCAGGACGCCCGCACGATCAACGCGCAGAACAACGTGGCCGTGTCGCTGCGCCTGCTCGGCCGGTACGAAGAAGCCCTCGAACTCGACATGAAGACCCTGATCGAGCGGCGGCGGCTGCTGCGGCCCCGCCACCGCTGGTCGCTCTACTCCGAGACCCGCGTCTCCACCGACCAGCGGCTGCTGGGCCGCTACGACGAGGCGGAGTCGCTGCAGTCGCAGAGCGTCCGCGTGCACCGCAGCATCCTCGGGCCCGACAACCCCCTCACGCTGAGCGCCGAACACAGCCTCGCGCACGCGCTCTACCGCATCGGGCGGCGCCGCGAGGCCGCCGAGCTGTTCACCGGCGTCCTGGAACGCAGCGAACGCGTCCTCGGCGAGGGCGACCCGGAGACCCTCCGCTTCGCGGCCGGGCAGAGCTGTTTCGCCCGCGAGCACGGCGACATCGACCAGGCCCGGGAGATAAGCGAACGGGTCGTCGACGGGTACACGCTGCTGCTGGGGCCCGACCACCCCTTCCCGACGGGGGCCAGGTCCAACCAGGCGCTCATCATGCGTGCCGTCGGCGAACTGGAGCAGGCGTACACCCTCGCCGAGCAGGCGCTCACCGGGATGACCGCGGCCGTCGGCCCCGACCATCCGTGGACGCTCGGCTGCGCCGTCAACGCGTCCGAGATGCGCTCGCTGCGCGGGGACGTCGAGGCGGCGGCCCGCCTCAGCGCCGACACGGCGGCACGCGCGGCCGTGTCCCTGAGCCGCACCCACCCGCTGACCCTGTCGGCCAGGATGGCGATGGCGGCGGACCTGCGGGCACTGGGCGACCGGCAGGCCGCCGACAAGGCCGAGGCCGAGGCGGTGGAGGACCTGTCCACCACGCTCGGGCCGCAGCACCCGCACACCATGTCGGCGCGGGCGCGGACCCGGCCCTACTGGGACTTCGAGCCGCAGATCGTCTGAGCGCCGTCACCGGCGCACGGCGAGGGGCCCGGCCCCGCGGTCTCCCGCGGAGCCGGGCCCCTCGTGCACCCGGCGGGGGCTCCCGTCGCGGCCGGCGCCCCCGCGCCCGGGTCAGGCGTCGAAGACCTCGTTGACCAGCTGCTCCTGCTCCTGCTCGTGGCGCTTCTTCGAGCCCACGGCGGGGGAGGAGGAGTGCGGCCGCGAGATGCGGCGCAGGCGCTCGTCGTGCGGCACGTCCGCGCCGACGGCGAGGTCGAGGTGGTCGATCAGGTTGAGCGCGACGAACGGCCAGGCACCCTGGTTCGCCGGCTCCTCCTGCGCCCACAGGTACTTCTCGGCGTTCGGGAACTTCGCGATCTCGGCCTGCAGCTCCGCACCCGGCAGCGGGTACAGGCGCTCCAGCCGGATGATCGCGGTGTCCGTGAGACCGCGCTTCTTCCGCTCGGCGTCGAGGTCGTAGTAGACCTTGCCGGACGTGAAGACGACCTTGCGCACCGCGGCCGGGTCGACGCTGTCGTCGCCGATCACCGGGCGGAAGCCGCCGGTGGTGAACTCCTCGGTCTTCGACTGCGCGGCCTTGAGCCGGAGCATCGACTTCGGGGTGAAGACGATCAGCGGCTTGTGGTGCGGGTTGTGGACCTGCCAGCGCAGCAGGTGGAAGTAGTTCGACGGCAGCGTCGGGGTGGCCACCGTCATGTTGCCCTGCGCGCACAGCGCCATGAAGCGCTCGATGCGGGCCGACGAGTGGTCCGGTCCCTGGCCCTCGTAGCCGTGCGGCAGCAGCAGGGTGACGCCGGAGGTCTGGCCCCACTTCTGCTCGGCGGCCGAGATGTACTCGTCCACGATCGACTGGGCGCCGTTGACGAAGTCGCCGAACTGCGCCTCCCACATGACGAGCGCGTTCGGGCGGGCCAGCGAGTAGCCGTACTCGAAGCCCATCGCCGCGTACTCGCTGAGCAGCGAGTCGTAGACGTTGTAGCGGGCCTGCTCCTCCGTCAGGTACTGCAGCGGCGTGTACTCCTCGCCCGACTGCTGGTCGACGAGGACCGCGTGGCGCTGGCCGAACGTGCCGCGGCGGGTGTCCTGGCCCGCGAGGCGGACCGGGGTGCCCTCCATCAGCAGCGAGCCGATGGCGAGCGTCTCGCCGGTGCCCCAGTCGATCGTGCCGTCGTCGACGGACGCCGCGCGCCGCTGGAGCTGCGGCATCAGCCGCGGGTGGACGTGGATCGTGTCCGGGATGTTGACCTGGGACTCGGCGATCCGCTTGACGACCTCCTGGGAGACGCCGGTCGTCACGCTCACCGGGAACTCGGCCTGCGCGTCCGGGACGATCGCCTCGGCGGGCTGCGAGGTGGCCTCGCGGACCTCCGCGAAGACCTTCTCCAGCTGGCCCTGGAAGTCCTGGAGCGCCTGCTCGGCCTCCTCCAGCGTGATGTCGCCCCGGCCGATCAGCGACTCGGTGTACAGCTTGCGCACCGAGCGCTTGTTGTCGATCAGGTTGTACATCTGCGGGTTCGTGAACTGCGGGTTGTCGCCCTCGTTGTGACCGCGGCGGCGGTAGCAGATCATGTCGATGACGACGTCCTTGTTGAACGCCTGGCGGAACTCGAAGGCGAGCCGCGCGACGCGCACCACGGCCTCCGGGTCGTCGCCGTTCACGTGGATGATCGGCGCCTCGATCATGCGGGCCACGTCCGTCGCGTACATCGACGAGCGGGACGCCTCCGGGGCGGCGGTGAAGCCGACCTGGTTGTTGATGACGATGTGCACGGTGCCGCCGGTGCGGTAGCCGCGCAGCTGCGACATGTTGAGCGTCTCCGCGACGACGCCCTGGCCCGCGAAGGCGGCGTCGCCGTGCAGGGCGACCGGCATGACCGTGAAGTCGGTGCCCGCCTTGTTGATGATGTCCTGCTTGGCGCGGGCGATGCCCTCGATGACCGGGTCGACCGTCTCCAGGTGCGACGGGTTCGCCGCCAGCGACACCTTGATCTGCTCGCCGTCGAGCCCGGTGAAGGTGCCCTCGGCGCCCAGGTGGTACTTCACGTCGCCGGAGCCGTGCATCGACTTCGGGTCGAGGTTGCCCTCGAACTCGCGGAAGATCTGCGCGTACGACTTGCCGACGATGTTCGCCAGCACGTTCAGGCGGCCGCGGTGGGCCATGCCGATGACGACCTCGTCGAGGCGCGACTCGGCCGCCGCGTCCAGCACCGCGTCGAGCAGCGGGATGACGGACTCGCCGCCCTCCAGCGAGAAGCGCTTCTGGCCGACGTACTTGGTCTGCAGGAACGTCTCGAACGCCTCGGCCGCGTTCAGCCGGCGCAGGATGCGCAGCTGCTCCTCGCGCTCCGGGTTCGAGTGGGGGCGCTCCACCCGGTCCTGCAACCACTTGCGCTGCTTCGGGTCCTGGATGTGCATGTACTCGATGCCGATGGTGCGGCAGTACGAGTCGCGCAGGACGCCCAGGATGTCGCGCAGCGTCATGGTCGACTTGCCGGCGAAGCCGCCGACCGCGAAGTCCCGCTCCAGGTCCCACAGGGTGAGGCCGTGCTCGGTGACGTCCAGGTCGGGGTGCTTGCGCTGGCGGTACTCCAGCGGGTCCGTGTCGGCCATGACGTGGCCGCGCACCCGGTAGGAGTGGATCAGCTCGAAGACGCGGGCGGCCTTCGTGACGTCGTCGTCGTGCGACGCGTCGATGTCCTTCATCCAGCGGACCGGCTCGTACGGGATCCGCAGGGACTCGAAGATCTCGTCGTAGAAGCCGTCCTCGCCGAGCAGCAGCCGGCTGAGGATCCGCAGGAACTCGCCGGACGCCGCGCCCTGGATGACGCGGTGGTCGTACGTCGAGGTCAGCGTCATGACCTTCGAGATGCCGAGCTTGTTCAGGGTGTCCTGCGAGGTGCCCTGGAACTCGGCCGGGTACTCCATCGCGCCGACGCCGAGGATGACGCTCTGCCCGGGCATCAGGCGGGGCACCGAGTGGACGGTGCCGATGCCGCCGGGGTTGGTCAGCGAGACCGTGACGCCGGAGAAGTCGTCCATCGTGAGCTTGCCGTTGCGGGCGCGCCGGACGATGTCCTCGTAGGCCTGCCAGAACTCGAAGAAGCCGAGCGTCTCGGCCTTCTTGATGCCGGCGACGACGAGCTGGCGGTCGCCGTTGGGCTTCACCAGGTCGATCGCCAGGCCCAGGTTCACGTGCTCCGGCTTGACCAGGGTGGGCTTGCCGTCCTTCTGCACGAAGGAGTGGTTCATCGACGGCATGGCCTTGATGGCCTGCACCATCGCGTACCCGATGAGGTGCGTGAAGGAGATCTTCCCGCCGCGGGCGCGCTTGAGGTGGTTGTTGATGACGATGCGGTTGTCGAACAGCAGCTTCACCGGGACCGCGCGCACGGACGTCGCCGTGGGCAGTTCGAGGGAGGCGGCCATGTTCTTCGCGACGGCGGCGGACGGGCCGCGCAGCGTCACGTACTCCGGGCCCTCGGCCTCGGTGGCCGGCTCGGCCTTCGGCGCGGGGGCCGGGGCGGGCTTCGCGGCGGCGGCGGGCTGCGCGGGCGCGGAGGGGGCC
>NZ_JAKGCV010000264.1 GCF_021556455.1 Streptomyces fuscigenes
GTGGTTCGGCACGAAGGACAACGAGAACGCGAAGGTCGGTCCGCTCAACTGGTGGGCCTGCGTCCTTCTCTCGCTCCTGGCCGGCGCCGCCTTCAACGCCGCCGTCACGCCCGCGAGGCCCGCCGCCCCCCGCCCGGAGGAGCGCGCGGGAGGACGCGGCGCCGCCGTGCCGCAGGGCCGCCGTTTCGAGGTCAGGATTCGCCACCGCATGAAACGCCGCCCTTCCCTGTTCTGTGCCAGGTGAAACCGCCTCTGGCCTATGCGCACGCCGGTCCCGTCCTCGCGAGTGAAAGCTTCGCGTAAATCGGGCCCCGGTCCGACGGTACGTCACCACCGGACCCCCGCCGCACGGTAACTTTTCCACCATCTGACCAGAGGCGCTCAGGTTCCCGCGGCTCCGGTGGGCCGCGACACGTCGCATCCCGTCCGTTGCGCGGAGCCCTGATCCTGATGAGGTCCGATGATGCCGACCGAGGCCGCTGGGAAGGCGAACCTCGTTCCACACTGGAGGTCCCGGTGACGACACGTGGAGTCCTGTACGTGCACTCCGCACCGCGTGCGATGTGCCCGCACGTCGAGTGGGCGGTCGGGGGCGTCCTCGGGGTGCGGGTCCAGCTCGACTGGGTCAGGCAGCCCGCGGCACCCGGCGCCTGGAGGGCGGAGTTCTCCTGGAAGGGGCGGGCCGGCACCGCGTCCGAGCTCGCGTCCGCGCTGCGCGGCTGGCAGATGCTCAGATTCGAGGTGACGGCGGAGCCGAGCCCGGACGCGGAGGGCGAGCGCTACAGCGCCACCCCCGACCTCGGGATCTTCCACGCCGTCACCGGAGTCCACGGCGACATCCTCGTCCCCGAGGACCGGCTGCGCGCCGCGCTGGCCCGCGCCGCGCGCGGCGAGGCCGCCCTGGAGGAGCAGATCGCCACGCTGCTCGGCAAGCCCTGGGACGACGAGCTGGAGCCGTTCCGGTACGCGGGCGAGGGCGCGCCCGTGCGCTGGCTGCACCAGGTCGTCTGAACTTCCGCCGACCCCCGCCCGGACGTGCGCCGTTCGGGCCGCCCGGCCCCGCCGGGAGCCGGACACCGCGGGCGCCGGGCGCCGGCCGTACGGTGGGGGCATGGTTGATCACAAGAACGTCGCCCTGCTCGGCACCGGCATCATGGGGGCCGCGATGGCCCGCAACCTCCTGCGCACGGGCCACTCGCTGCGCGTGTGGAACCGCACCCGGGAGAAGGCCGAACCGCTCGCCGCGGAGGGCGCGACCGTGTGCGCCACGCCCGCCGAGGCCGTGGAGGGCGCCGGTGTCGTCGTCACGATGCTCTTCGACGGGCCGGCGACGCTGGAGACGATGACGGAGGCCGCCCCCCGCCTCGCGCGCGGCGCGGTCTGGCTGCAGTCCACGACCGTCGGCGTCGACGACGTCCCTCGGCTCGCCACCTTCGCCGCACAGCACGGGCTCGTCTTCGTCGACGGCCCCGTCCTCGGCACCCGGGGGCCCGCCGAGGCGGGGAAGCTCACGGCCATCGCCGCCGGGCCGCAGGAGGCCCGCGAGGCCCTCGCCTCCGTGCACGACGCGATCGGGGCGCGCACCATCTGGGCCGGCGACGACGGCGCGACCGCGGCGGCGACGCGCCTCAAACTCGTCTGCAACAACTGGACCCTGGCGCTCACGCACGCGGCCGCCGAGTCCGTCGCGCTCGCCAAGGGCCTCGGCGTCGACCCGCAGGACTTCCTCGACACCATCCAGGGCGGCCTGATGGACTGCGGCTACGTCCACCTGAAGTCCGGCATGATCATGAACGACGACTTCACCCCGAGCTTCGGGCTCTCCAACGCCGCGAAGGACGCCCGGCTGATCGTCGCCGCGGCCGACGCCGCGGGTGTGCGGATGGACGTCACCGAGGCGGGCGTCGAGCGTTTCCGCCGCGCCGAGGCGGCGGGCCACGGCGGCGAGGACATGGCCGCCAGCTACTTCGCGAGCTTCGACAGCTGACAGCCGCCCACGCCCCGCGCGCGGGAGCGAAAAAGCGAAAAAGCACGGAGCCCCGCTCCACGGCGTTCGTGGAGCGGGGCCCGGACCGCCGGCGCGCGGGGCGCCGGCGGGGGTGACTCAGACGGAGCGCAGCGCCAGCACCACGTTGTGGCCGCCGAAGCCGAACGAGTCGTTGACGGCCGAGATGGTGCCCTCGGGCAGCGGCCTCGGCTTGTCGCGCACGATGTCCGCGTCGACCTCGTCGTCCAGCTCCGTGAGGTTGATCGTCGGGGGCGCGATGCGGTGGTGCAGCGCCAGGATCGTCGCGACGGTCTCGATGCCGCCGGCGCCGCCGAGCAGGTGACCCGTCATCGACTTCGTGGCCGAGATGGCCATGTGGTCGAGGTCGCTGCCGAAGACCTGGCGCAGCGCCTTGATCTCGCCGAGGTCGCCGAGCGGCGTCGAGGTGGCGTGCGCGTTGACGTGCACGACCTCGGACGGCTTCAGGCCGGTGTTCTCCAGCAGGTGGCGCAGCGCCGCGGCGATGCCGTCGCCCGTGGGCTCGGGAGCGGTGATGTGGTACGCGTCCGAGGAGATGCCCTGGCCGAGGACCTCGGCGTAGACGCGGGCACCGCGCGCGGCGGCGTGCTCCGCGGTCTCCAGGACGATCAGGCCCGCGCCCTCGCCCATGACGAAGCCGTTGCGGGTCTTGTCGAAGGGCCGGGACGCCTTCTCGGGCGCCTCGTTCTCCTTCGACATCGCCATCATGTTGGCGAACGCGGCGATCGGCAGCGGGTGGATCGTGGCCTCGGTGCCGCCGGCGATCACGACGTCGGCACGGCCGGTGCGGATCATCTCGACCGCGTAGCCGATGGCCTCGGCGCCGGACGCGCAGGCGGAGACGGGGGTGTGGACGCCCGCGCGGGCGCCGATCTCGATGCCGACGTTCGCCGAGGGACCGTTGGGCATCATCATCGGCACGGTGTGCGGGGACACCTTGCGGGGTCCCTTGTCGCGCAGGGAGTCGTACTGGTCGAGCAGGGAGGTGATGCCGCCGATGCCGGACGCCACGACGGCGCCGAGACGGTCGGGGTCCACCGAGGTGTCCTCGCCGGCCCTGGCCGTGTAACCGGCGTCCGCCCACGCCTCGCGCGCGGCGATCAGCGCGAACTGCGCCGAGCGGTCGAGCTTGCGGGCGAGGGGCCGGGGCAGGACCTCGCTCGGGTCGACCGCCGCCTGGGCGGCGAATCGTACCGGCAGACCGGCGTAGCGCTCGTCGTCGAGGGTGCGTGCCCCGGATCGGCCCGCGAGCAGGGCCTCCCAGGTAGACGCGCTGTCGCCACCCAGTGGTGTGGTTGCGCCGATACCGGTGACGACCACGGTGCGATTGGTCGAGCTCACTGGAATTCTTTCTCCACGTGTAGAGGGGTCATACGGCGCCACCACCGGGTGGCCTCAGCCGTGCGATCCGGCCGGGGTACGGCCGGACAGGGGTGCCAAAAGGTCCGACGGGGTCGGTCAGCCCTGGTGCTTGGCGATGTAGGAGGCGGCGTCGCCGACCGTCTTGAGCTCCTTGACGTCGTCGTCGGGGATCTTGACGTCGAAGCGCTCCTCGGCGGCGACGACGACCTCGACCATGGACAGCGAGTCGACGTCCAGGTCGTCGGTGAAGGACTTGTCAAGCTGGACGTCCTCGACCGGGATGCCGGCGATCTCGTTCACGATCTCTGCGAGACCGGCAACGATCTCTTCCTGAGTGGCGGCCATGTCTGGCGCTCCTTCAATAGTGGCGGTTGTACTTCGGTACGGTCCCGGGCCGGTGGCCCGGGACAACGTGCCTAGGGGAGGGTAACGACCGTCGCGGCGTAGACGAGACCCGCCCCGAAGCCGATGACGAGGGCGGTGTCGCCGCTCTTCGCCTTCCCGGTCGCAAGGAGCCGCTCCATCGCGAGCGGGATCGAGGCGGCCGAGGTGTTGCCGGTGGTCTCCACGTCACGGGCGACCGTGACGCTCTCCGGCAGTTTCAGGGTCTTCACCATCGAGTCGATGATCCGCATGTTCGCCTGGTGCGGTATGAAGACGTCCAGGTCGTCGGGGCCGATGCCGGCCGCGTCGAGGGCCCGCTGCGCCACCTTCGCCATCTCGAAGACGGCCCAGCGGAAGACCGCCTGGCCCTCCTGGGCGATGGCGGGGAACTTCTCCGGCGTGCCGTCCCGGTAGGCCGTCCACGGCTCGGTCTGGCGGATCGTCTCCGCCTTGTCGCCCTCGGAGCCCCAGACGGTCGGGCCGATCATCGGCTCGTTCGCGGGGCCGACGACGACGGCGCCCGCCCCGTCCCCGAAGAGGAAGGCGGTGGCCCGGTCGTGCAGGTCCGTCAGGTCGGAGAGCCGCTCCACGCCGATGACGACGACGTGTTCGGCGGAGCCCTCCACGATGAGGCCCTTGGCGAGGGTCAGGCCGTAGCCGAACCCGGCGCAGCCGGCGGAGATGTCGAACGCCGCGGGGGTGCCCGCGCCGAGCTTGTCCGCGATCTCGGTGGCGATGGCCGGGGTCTGCTTGAAGTGGGACACCGTCGCGACGATCACGGTGTCGATCTGCTCGGGCCGCAGGCCCGCGTCTGCGATGGCCTTTCCGGCCGCTTCTATGGACATCGCGGCGACGGTCTCCTCGGGGGAGGCCCAGTGCCGGGTCGCGATGCCGGAGCGCGAGCGGATCCACTCGTCGGACGAGTCGATCGTCTGAAGGATCACCTCGTTGGGCACGACGCGCGTGGGGCGGTAGCCGCCCACGCCCATGATGCGCGCGTAGGGCGCGCCCTTACTGGGGTTGATCTTCGACATGCTCGGAAGGCTCCTTCATCCGGCCGCGGTGGACTGCTCGGCGACCAGCGCGCGGGCCGCGTCGAGCTGGTCAGGGGTCTTGAGCGCGAGGGTGGTGACACCCGGCAGGTCACGCTTGGCCAGGCCGGCCAGCGTGCCGCCGGGGCACAGCTCGACGAGGGCGGTGGCGCCCAGGTCCTTGAAGGTCTCCATGCACAGGTCCCAGCGCACGGGGTTGGCGACCTGCCCGACCAGGCGGGCGAGGGCGTCGTCGCCCGTGGAGACCGTCTGCCCGTCCCTGTTCGAGACATACGGCAGCGCCGGGTCCCGGGGGGTGAGCTCCTTCGTGGCGCGGGCGAGCGCGTCGACGGCGGGAGCCATGTGGTGCGTGTGGAACGCGCCGGCCACCTTGAGGGGCACGACCCTGCGCACGCCCTCGGGCTTGTCCTCGGCGAGCGCCGCCAGCTGCTCCATGGTGCCCGCCGCGACGATCTGCGTCGTCCCGTTCACGTTGGCCGGGGTAAGGCCGAGCCGCTCCAGGTGCGCGACGGACGTGTCGCGTTCGCCGCCCAGGAGGGCCGCCATGCCCGTCCGCGTGACCGCGGCCGCCTCGGCCATCGCCAGCCCGCGGGCGCGGACCAGGCTCATGGCCTCCTCGTCCGTCAGCACTCCGGCGAGCGCCGCCGCCGCCAGCTCGCCGACGCTGTGCCCGGCGACCGCGCCGACGGACCCCGCGAGGGCGCTGCCGTTGCCGGACTCCGGGAACAGCTGCCGCGCGGACAGCAGCGCCGAGGCCACCAGCAGGGGCTGGGCCACCGCCGTGTCGCGGATCTGCTCCTCGTCGGCCTCGGTGCCGTAGTGCACCAGGTCGAGATCGATGAGGGCCGACCAGCGCCGCAGCTTCTCCTCCGCGTCCGGGAGGTCGAGCCAGGGGGTCAGGTAGCCGGGCGTCTGGGCGCCTTGGCCGGGAGCGACGAGTACGAGCACTCTCACACTCTCTCTTGTCGGCGGTCCCGGGCGCCCGTGATGACAGGGACCAAGAACCGCAGGGGTAATTGTGGAGACTCTACAAGCTCAGAACTGGACGTCCGCGTCGGCGAGCCGCCCCAGAATCAACGCGATCCGCAGGGTGAAGGCGGATCGCACGTCGGAGGGTGACCAGCCGGTGACGTCCGTCACACGCCGCAGCCGGTAGCGCACGGTGTTGGGGTGCACAAACAGCATGCGCGCCGCCCCCTCCAGGCTGCTGGCCTGCTCCAGGTAGACACTCAGCGTTTCCAGAAGCGCCGAGCCCGCCTCCTCGAGCGGTCTGTAGATCTCCTCCACCAGTTGCTCGCGCGCCGCCGGGTCGGCCGCGATCGCGCGTTCCGGCAGCAGATCGTCCGCGAGTACCGGCCGTGGCGCGTCCTGCCAGGCCGAGCACGCCTTCAGGCCCGCGGCGGCCGCCTGGGCCGAGCGCGTGGCCGCCTGGAGATCGGGCACGACGGGCCCCGCGACGACCGGGCCCGCCGCGTACGGGCCGATCACGGCCTTGGCGACCTGGAGGGGGTTGTCGGACCCGCCCGCGATCACCACCAGGCGGTTGCCGAGCACGCCCGTCAGCACCTGGAGCTTCGCGTGGCGGGCCGCCCGCCGGATCGCCTCGACGGTCAGCTCGCTGTCCCCTTCGGGAGCCGTGCCCAGCACCACGCACACATGTTCGGGGGAGCTCCAGCCGAGCGCCGCGGCCCGCGACACCGCCCCCTCGTCGGCCTCGCCCGACAGCACCGCGTTCACGACCAGGGACTCCAGCCGGGCGTCCCACGCGCCGCGCGCCTCGGCGGCCTGCGCGTACACCTGGGCCGTGGCGAACGCGATCTCCCGCGCGTACATCAGCAGCGCCTCGCGCAGCACCGTCTCGTCGCCGGGGGCCGCGATCTCCTCGACGGCGGACTCCACCACCTCGATGGTCGTGCGCACCATCTCGACGGTCTGGCGCAGGGTGATCGCCCGGGTCAGCTCGCGGGGCGCGGTGCCGAAGACGTCGGTCGAGATGGCCTGCGGCCGCTCCGGGCGGCGGAACCACTCCGTGAAGGCCGCGATGCCTGCCTGCGCGACGAGTCCGATCCACGAACGGTTCTCCGGTGGCATCGCCCGGTACCACGGCAGCGTCTCGTCCATGAGGGCGATGGCGTTCGCGGCGAGCCGCCCCGACGACTGTTCGAGACGGCGCAGGGTGGCGGCGTGCGGATGGGGTTCGTTCGCGGGTTGAGGCACGGGACAAGACTGCCTCATCCGGCAGATCGCACGCGGGGCCGGGGCTACCGTAGGGCCGTGATGACCGTACGGTACGCAGAGGACCGTCACCCCGGCGGTGACGAGGCGGCGGGCATCGCCTCGCTGCACGCCTTCTCCTTCGGGCCGTTCTACGACCCCGGCAACCTGCGCTTCGGCGCCCTCATCGCCTGCAACGAGGAGTGGCTCGCGCCGGGAGCGGGCTTCGACGAGCACCGCCACAGCCACACCGAGATCGTGACCTGGGTCGTCGACGGCGAGCTCACCCACCGCGACTCGGCGGGCCGCGCGACCGTCGTACGGCCGGGCGACGTCCAGCGGCTGAGCGCCGGCGCCGGGGTCCGGCACAGCGAGCGCAACGAGGGCGCCGAACCGCTGGTCTTCGTCCAGATGTGGCTGGCCCCGCTGGAGCCGGGCGGCGACCCGGCGTACGACCTCGTGCGCGGCATCGCCGACTCGACGCCGTACGCGCTGCCGGCCGCCGGGGCCATGCTGCACGTGCGGCGCCTCGCGCCGGGCGAGCGCTCGGCGGTGCCCGACGCCGCCTTCCTCTACGTGCACGTCGTGCGGGGCGCGGTGCTGCTCGGCGGCGAGGAGCTGAGGCCCGGCGACTCGGCGCGCGTGACCGGTTCCCGGGGCCTCGAACTGACCGGCCACGAGCCGGGTGAGCCCGCGCCGGGCGGCGTGGACGGTGCCTGCGAGGTGCTCGTCTGGGAGATGGCCGCGCCGGTCTGAGCCGCCGGGCCCGGGCCGGGGCGGTTTCCGGCGGCTCCGCGCCGGTCGGACGCTCAGCGCACGGGACGCGCTGGAGACCCATGAGCT
>NZ_JAKGCV010000265.1 GCF_021556455.1 Streptomyces fuscigenes
GGTCCCGGGCCGCCGGGCCGCCGGGCCGGGCGGCGGGAACCGGGCGTCCGCCTCCGGTGCGGACCCCTCCTCCCGCGGTCCCGCCCGCGCGGTCCCCGCTCACGGCAGTGCGGAGCCGGCGCCCCGCAACGGCGCGCCGCCTCTCGTACCCGCTCCGCGGTCCGCGCCCGAGTCCCCTTCCCCACCGACTGCTTCGCCCGGGCCGGAGCCGCGCAGGCCCGTTCTCGTCCTCGCCGCACGCCACACGGACGCGCCCACCGCCGGTGGGCCCGCCCGCCCCGCCCGCAGGGACACCGGGGCCGTCGGGAACACCGCGATCGGCGGGGGCCTCGACGACCCGGCGGTGGGGGCCCTGCTGTGCGCCCTGCGGGCGCAGGCGGGCGCCGAGGCCCTGCCCCGGGACATCGGCGGCCTGCTGTACTCCCTGGTGCGGGTGAGGCGTCCCGGTGTCACGGTCGACCACGGTGGCGCCTGGCCCGACACCGCCGTCCCACTGGCGGCCGCCGTACGCGACAACGGCTCCGGCCACCTCGTGTGCCGGGCGCCCGGACGGTCGGCCGCCGGCCGCACCCGTGCCTGGCTCGAACGGGCCGGACTCACACCGTGGGCCCGTGTCCTCGGGCCCTTCGCCGACCTGGCCGCGTCCCTCCCGGGCCCGCTCGACCTGCTCGTACTGCGCGGCCGACCGGACACCTGGCGGGCCACCCTCGAACTGCTGGAACCGATGATGCGACCGGGGACCCAGGTCGTGGCGGGCAGCCGGCACGCGCTGCCGGACGACTACCTGCACCGGGTCCGCTCCTCCGGCCGCTACCTGTCCCTCGCACTGCCGATCGGCGACGGCCTCGAAGTGTCGAGCCGCCTCGCCCACCCCTCCCGTGCGACCCTGCCTCCCCGCACGGACCCGGGGACGTCCTCCTGACCCCACGCCGAGTGGAGAACCACACGTGAACAGCAGACATCTGGACATCTGCGTCGTGGGGGCCGGCCCCCGCGGGGTGTCCGTGCTCGAACGGCTCTGTGCCAAGGAGCGCAAGTCGCCCTCAGGCGACCGGCTCACCGTCCATGTCGTCGACCCCTCTCCCCCGGGCCCGGGGGCCGTCTGGCGCACCACCCAGTCCCGCCACCTGCTGATGAACACGGTCGCGTCGCAGGTCACCCTCTTCACCGATGCCAGTGTTCGGATGGACGGACCCGTCGAGGAGGGTCCGAGCCTCCACACGTGGGCGAAGGACCTGCTGCGCGACGGCGGCGGGACGGCCGACGACAGCACACTCGCGGAGGCCCGCGACCTCGGCCCGGACGACTACCCCACCCGCGCCTTCTACGGCCAGTACCTCACCTGGGTCTTCCACCGGCTGACCGCCACGGCCCCCGCCCACATGACGATCCGGGTGCACCGGGCACGCGCCGTCGAACTGGACGACGAGCGCGGCGAGCAGGCCGGCCCGCAGGTCGTCGTCCTCGACGACGGGACGCGCCTGACGGGCCTCGACGCCGTCGTACTGGCACTCGGGCACCTGCCCGCGCTCCCCACGTCCGCCGAGGCCGCGCTCGCCTCCTTCGCCGCGGACCACGGCCTGCGCTACCTCCCGCCCGGCAACCCCGCCGACGCCGACGCGGCCGGCATCGCGCCCGGCGAGCCCGTCGCCCTGCGCGGTCTCGGCCTCAACTTCTTCGACTGGATGGCCCAGTTCACCACCGGGCGCGGCGGCTCCTTCGAACCCGCGGGCGGGGACCGGCTGGTCTACCGGCCCTCCGGCCGGGAGCCGAAGATCTACGCGGGTTCGCGGCGGGGAGTGCCGTACCACGCGCGCGGCGACAACGAGAAGGGCGCCCACGGCCGGCACGAGCCCCGCCTGCTGACGGCCGCGCGCATCGCGCGGATGCGGTCGGCCATGGCCGGGTCGATCGGGTTCACCACCCATCTGTGGCCGCTCATCGCCCGCGAGGTCGAGAGCGTGTACTACGCCGCGCTGCTGCGCTCGCGCGGCACGGAGGCCGAGTCGTTCACGGCGCGCTACCTGGGGGCGGGCACGGACGAGGAACGGGCCGCGGTGCTCGCCGCGGCGGGCCTGTCCCCGGCCGACCGATGGGACTGGGGCTCGATCCAGCAGCCCTACGGGGACAAGGAGTTCGCCGGCCCGGTGGACTTCCGCCGCTGGCTGCTCGGCCACCTCGCCGACGACGTGCGCGCGGCCCGCCACGGCAATGTGTCGGGACCGCTCAAGGCGGCCCTGGACGTGCTGCGCGACCTGCGCAACGAGGTGCGGCTCGCCGTCGACCACGGCGGCCTGGACGGCGGTTCCTACCGCGACGAGCTCGGCGCCTGGTACACACCGCTCAACGCCTTCCTGTCCATCGGCCCGCCCGCGTCCCGCGTCGCCGAGCTGATCGCGCTGATCGAGGCCGGGGTCGTGGAGATCGCCGGGCCCGGCGCCCGGGTGAGCGTCCTGCCGGACGACGGGGAGGGTGCCGCGTTCCTCCTGGAGTCCCCGGCCGTGCCCGGCAGCGCGCGCCGCGCCACCACCCTGATCGAGGCGCGGCTGCCCGAACCCGACGTGCGCCGGACCGCGGACCCGTTGCTGCGCCACCTCCTCGGCACCGGCCAGTGCGCCCCCTACCGCATGCCGGGCGCGGGCGGCGTCCACGAGAGCGGGGGCCTCGCCGTGACGCGGCGGCCCTACCGGCTGCTCGACGCCGACGGCTGGGCGCACCCGCGCCGCTTCGCGTACGGCGTCCCCACCGAGGCGGTCCACTGGGTGACGGCCGCGGGCATCCGCCCCGGCGTCGGCTCGGTGACGCTGGAGGACTCCGACGCCATCGCCGGGGCTGTACTGTCCCTCGCGCGAGTCGTCCCGCGCCGTGTGCCGGGGCCGAGCGAGGACACGGCGCTGGAAGAGGCGGAGGTGATCGCATGAGCGCGCTGGACGACCTGGATCAGGGGCTGCTGTCCCCGGTCAGGGCCGGGACGGCAGTGGAGGAGGCGACCGGCGACCGGGCGTGGCTGCAGGCCATGCTGGACGCCGAGGCCGCGCTCGCCCGCGCCCAGGCGCGGCTCGGCGCGGTGCCGGAGGGGGCCGCCCGGGTGATTTCGGAGCACGCGCGGGCCGACCGGATGGACCTGCGCGCCCTCGCGCTGGCCGCCCGCGAGACCGCGAACCCGGTGGTCGGCCTGGTGCAGGCGCTGGCCGCCGCCGTGGCGGCGAGCGACCCGGCGGCGGCCGAGTTCGTGCACCGCGGCTCCACCAGCCAGGACATCCTGGACACGGGCGCGATGCTGGTGGCCCGCCGCGCCCTCGCCCCGGTCCTCACCGATCTGGCGAGGACCGCGGAGGCGCTGGGGGCGCTCGCGGCCGCCCATCGCGACACGCCGATGGCGGGCCGCACGCTCGCCCTGCACGCGGTGCCGGTCACGTTCGGGCTGAAGGCCGCCGGATGGCGCAGCCTCGTCCTCGACTCCGCCGAACGGCTGGGCCGCGTACGCGCGTCGGGCCTGCCGGTGTCCCTCGGCGGCGCGGCCGGGACGCTCGCCGGGTACCTGGAGTACGCGCGGCTGGACGGCGCCGTCGGGCCCGCGGGCCCCGGCGACTACCTGGACCGCCTCGTCGACGCCTACGCGCGCGAGACGGGGCTCGCGCGGCCCGTGCTGCCCTGGCACGCGCTGCGCACGCCCCTCGCGGACCTCGCGGCGGGGCTCGCGCACACCGCCGCGGGCCTCGGCAAGTTCGCGGCGGACGTCCAGGTGCTGGTGCGCACCGAGGTCGGCGAGGCCGCCGAACCGGCCCCCGCGGGCCGGGGCGCCTCGTCCGCGATGCCCCACAAGCGCAACCCCGTGCTCGCCACCATGATCCGTTCCGCCGCGCTCCAGGTGCCGGTCCTCGCGGCCGGCCTCACCCAGTGCCTGACCACGGAGGACGAGCGCTCCGCCGGGGGCTGGCACGCCGAGTGGCTGCTGCTGCGCGAGGCGCTGCGGCTGGCCGGCGGCGCGGCGCACACCGCCGCGGAGCTCGCCGAGGGCCTGACCGTGCACCCGGAACGCATGGCGGCCAACCTCGCGCTGACCGGCGGCCAGATCACCTCGGAGCGCGTCTCCGCCGTGCTCGCCCCGCGCCTCGGCAAGGCCGCGGCGAAGGCCCTGCTGACCCGCGCGTCGGTCCTCGCCGACCGCGACGGGCTGCCGCTCGGCACGGTCCTCGCCGGCCTGCCGGAACTGGACGGCGTACTGGACGGCGGGGCGATCGCCCGGCTCGCCGACCCCACCGGCTACCTCGGCGCGGCCGGCCCCCTGGTCGACCGCGCCCTTCGCGACCGAAAGGCGGACCTGGCATGACGGGCCCCGCGACCTCCTCCCTCGCGGCGGATCCCCCCGCCGCCCAGCAGCCCGACTGGCCCGACCGCGCGGCGCTGCACGCCGTCGCCGCCGACCTGGCGGCCCGCCCGGCCCTGGTCTCCGCCGCCGAGTGCGACCTGCTGCGCAGCCGCCTCGCCGAGGTGGCGTGCGGCGCGGCCGTGACGCTCCAGGGCGGCGACTGCGCCGAGACGTTCGACGGGACGACCCCCGAGCGGATCGAGAGCACCTACCGGACCATCCGCCAGATGGCGGCCGTCGTCTCCGGCGGGGCCGCGCTGCCCGTCGTACAGCTCGGGCGGATGGCGGGGCAGTACGCCAAGCCGCGCTCGCGTCCCGACGAGACACGCGACGGCGTCACCCTGCCCGCATACCGGGGCGATCTGGTCAACGGCCTGGAATTCACGATGAGTTCACGAGTCCCGGCCCCCGATCGGCTGCGCCGCGGCTACGAGCGGGCCGCCGGGACCCTGGAGATCCTGCGCGGCCTCGCGGCCGAACGGGGCGGCGCGTTCTTCACCGCGCACGAGGCGCTGGTGCTCGAGTACGAGCGCGCCCTCACACGTGACACACCGTCAGGCGTCTACGACCTGTCGGCACACCTGGTGTGGATCGGTGAACGGACGCGCCAACTCGACGGCGCACACTTGGACTTCGTCGCCGGCGTGCGCAACCCGGTGGCGGTGAAGCTGGGTCCTTCGTCCACCCCCGACGACGCACTCGCGCTGATCGACCTGCTCGACCCGGACCGCGAGCCCGGCCGGCTCACCTTCATCGCCCGGATGGGTGCGGGCGCCGTGCGCGAAGTCCTGCCGGACCTGGTGGCGAAGGTGACGGCGTCGGGCGCGCGGGTGGTGTGGGTGTGCGATCCGATGCACGGAAACACCGTGACGGCGCCCAGCGGTCACAAGACGCGGTGGCTGATCGACGTCCTCGACGAGATCAAGGGCTTCTTCGAGGTGCACCGTTCGCTGGGCACCCACCCCGGCGGTGTGCACCTGGAGCTGTCGGGAGAGCACGTCACCGAGTGCGTGGGCGGCACGTACGAGGTGCTGCCCGCGCAGGTCCCCGACCGCTACGAGAGCGCGTGCGACCCGCGGCTGAACCGCGGGCAGGCCCTGGACCTGGCCTTCGAGCTGGCCGAACTGTACGCGGGGAGGCCGACGGGCGGCCTGTGACGGGGGCCCGTGGCGGGGGCCGACGGGAGGCGTGCAGCCTGACGCCGCGCACGGTGCCGGTGTGGCCGGACGCCGCGCGCGGTACCGGTGCAGCCGGGGGTGGTACACGCTCGCCACGACGGGGAGTGGTACCGGTTCCGTGCGGCGCGCGGCGGCGTCTCGGTGGACGCCGGATCGGGGCGTCCCGGCGACCGCAGGGGCGGGTCCGGCCGTGCCGGTGGCGCCAAGGCCGGACCCCGCGCGGTCTCACGTGCTGGCCGCCTCCGGATGGCCGGCCGGGCCGTCGCGCCCCTTCGCGGAGTCCGTGCGGTCGGTGGGCGCCGCCGGCGTCTCCCCCGGCACCGGCAGCGTCCGCCGGAGTCGTGCCAGGGGCGAGAGCGCCATCAGCGCGGGCGACAGCAGCATGCCCGCGGCCGTGACCAGGAGGCCGGTGCGCAGCCCCCACCGGCCCGCGAGGAAGCCGCCGACCAGGGACCCGAGCGGAGCCGATCCCATGCCGACGAAGGTGATCGTCGCGGCCACGCGGCCCTGCAACGCGGCCGGGGTCACGGTCCCCCGGACGGCCATGACCAGGACGTTGACGAGCTGGCCGCCGGCACCGAACACGAAGTTGACCGCCAGGAGCGCGGCGCCCGCCACCACCGGGGACGCGCCGCGCAGCCCCGGCACGCACAGCATCGCGCCGTCGCCGAGGACGGCGGCCGTGACGAGCACCGGGCCGTAACCGAAGCGGCCGGGCAGCCGGGCGGCCAGCAGGGAGCCGAGCAGCGCGCCCGGCCCGCTCGCCGCGAGGGCGAGACCGATCACCGTGCCCGGCAGGTGCAACTCCCGGGACAGGAAAGGCAGGTAGGCGGTCGTCGTGGCCGCGAACGAGAACTGGAAGACGGCCGAGGCGAGGCCCGCGGACCGCAGCAGCGGGTCGGCGGCGACGCATCGGAGGCCTTCCCGGATCCGCCGCGACACCGAAGGAGGCCGCTTTGTACGGCCGGGTACCGCCTCGCCGCGGCCGATCCGGCGGATCGACAGCGACGACAGCACGAAGAGCAGCCCGCCGGAGGCGATGGCGACCGGCGCCGACAGCAGGGACACCAGCGCGCCGCCGAGGGCGGGACCGCCGGTCCCCGCCGCGGAGCGGCTGCCCTCCAGCGCGCTGTTGCCCCGGAGCAGCTGGTCGCTCCTCACCAGGCGCACGAGCGACGCCTGGTACGCCACGTCGAAGAACACTGACAGGGCCCCGACGGCGAAGGCGAGCGCCAGGAGGGCCGGGAGGCCGAGAGCCCCGAGGAGGGCCCCGACGGCCGCCGCGCCGAGCACCACCGCCCGGCCGGCGTCGGCCAGCACCATGACCGTACGGGTCGGCCACCTGTCGACCCAGGCGCCGGCGAGGAGCGAGAGCAGCAGGGCGGGCGCCTGGCCCACCGCACGCAGGACGCCCAGCCGGCCGGGATCCAGACCGAGTGTCAGGACGGCGATCAGCGGGAGGACCACCAGGGTGGTGTTCTCGCCGAGCTGGGAGGCGCTCTGCCCGATCCAGAGCCCGCGGAATCCGCGGTCCCGCCACAGGGCGGGCGGGGCGGCGCGCTCGGCGTCGCACGGTGGGGGCTGCGGTGGGATCCCGGACGGGGGCGGTGGGGACTGAGGTGGGGACGGTACGGGCGACATGGACGGTGCGGGCGGTGGGGACTGAGGTGGGGACGGTGCGGGCGACATGGACGGTGCGGGCGGTGGGGAAGCCGCCGGCGCCGGGGATCGTCGGGAGGGGCGGGACGGCCGGGACCATGGTGAGGGGGGTGAGGAGGGTGAGGGCCGGGAGGGGTGCGACGGCGGGGGCGCGGCGGATCGGTCGGACGGCACGGGATCCCTAGGGTTGCCGAGTTCGGTTGCCCACCGCCCGGTGCGCGACGCGGCGCACCGGCGGGTTTCCGGGCAGGGGGAGGCTCGCTGTGCCGTTCTCCACGGGCGGCACGCGATGACAGGCCGGCGAGCGGCTACGACGTCAACGCGCGCCCGAACGACCGGGCATGTCTCTCAGCTCCTCGTGGGTCACTCGGTCCCGGAACGGTAGCCCCTCGCGGCCGGCGACGACAGCGGATTACGCCGGGGCACGCTCGCGCGCCCCGGCCCGCGGGAGGCCGCGCCGGGCGGGGGCCTGCGGGCGCGGTGTCGGGAGCGGGAGTCCGGGTTCGGGGCGGCCGGCGCGTCGGATCCGAGCGCGCGGAAGGCTGGTCCGCCGACGCGTCGGGACCGAGCCGGTCGGCGGTGGCGGCGAAGCCGAGGACGGCCGCGACCCGGGTGCGCACCAACTCCGCGAGGACACCCTCCT
>NZ_JAKGCV010000266.1 GCF_021556455.1 Streptomyces fuscigenes
CGGCGGCGCCTCCGTCACGCGGGGGCGGCGTGTGTGGGGGCGCGGCGGCGCCTCCGTCACGCGAGGGCGGGCGCGCCCGCCCTTCCGCCGTCGCCGTCCCCCGCGTCCCCGTCCGGGGTGGCCCAGGCGTCCCGCAGCGCGGCGAACGCCTCGTGGAAGCCCGGGAACGTCTTGCGCACGCAGCCGGGGTCGTCGTACGTCATGCCGGGCGCGCGCAGCCCGGTGACCGCGAAGGACATCACGATGCGGTGGTCGCCGCGGGTGGCGATCTCGGTGGCGCGGGGCGCGCCGGGGTGGATCTCGATCCAGTCGGGGCCGGTGGCGACCTCGACGCCGAGGGCGCGGAGGTTCTCGGCGCAGGCGTCGAGGCGGTCGCACTCCTTGACGCGGGTGTTGGCGACGTCCTCGATGCGGACCGGGCCGTCCGCGTAGGGGGCGAGCGCGGCGAGCGTCGGCATGGTGTCCGAGATGTCCCGCATGTTGACGGTCAGTCCGCGCAGTCGCCGGGGTCCGCGCACGGTGGTCGCGTCGTCGCCGCGCACGACGTGCGCGCCCATGCGCTCCAGGACGTCGACGAACGCCGTGTCGCCCTGCAGCGCGTGGCGGCCGAGGCCCGGGACGGTGACCTCGCGGCCGGGCGTGAGCGCGGCGGCGGCGAAGAAGTAGCTGGCGGTGGACGCGTCGGGCTCGATGCCGTAGTCACCGGCGCGGTAGCCGCCGGGCGGCACGGTGAAGCGGCTGCCCTCGCGCTCGACCTCGACCCCGAAACTGCGCATCATCGCGAGGGTGATCTCGACGTACGGCGCGGAGACCAGGCGCGTCACGTCGATGGTCAGCCCCTCCTGCGTGAGCGGGCCGAGCATCAGCAGCGCGGTCAGGTACTGCGACGACTCGCCCGCGTCCAGGGCGAGGTGGCCGCCCTTGATGCCGTGCGCGTCGACGCGCAGCGGGTGGTGGCCCTCGTGCTCGCCGTGGGTGAGGTCCACGCCGAGTTCGCGCAGGGCGCGGGTCAGCGGGCCGAGGGGACGGCGGCGCATCTGGGCCGAGGCGTCGAAGCGGTAGGAGCCGTGCGGCGCGGCGGCCACGAGGGCGGGCAGGAAGCGGGCCGTGGTCGCGCCGTCGCGGCAGTACACGTCGGCTTCGGCCACCGCCGGGCCCTCCGGGCGCCCGCCGATGCGCCAGACGCTGTCGCCGTCCTCGCGCACCACCCGGTAGCCGAGCCGGACGAGGCCCTCGACGAACCCCTCCGAGTCGTCCGAGCGCAGCGGCCCGCGCAGGACGGTCTCCCCGTGCGCGGCGGCGGCGAGGAAGAGGGCGCGGGCGGTGACGGACTTGGATCCGGGGATGTCGATGACGGTCACGCGGCCATTATTCCGCGGGCGCGCGGCGACGGGGGCGGGGGCCGGGAACCGAGGGGAAACAGTGGTGCCCGGGGCCGCCGGTCCGGCCGGGCAGCGGCCCGCCGCGTTCCCCCGGGGCCGTGTTCCCCTGCGGCCGTGTTCCCCTGCGGCCGTGTTCCCCGGGGGTGCGGGCAGGGCGCCCGCACCCCGTGAGCCGCTACAGCGCCAGGCCGGTGAGCACCATCACGCGCTCGTAGGTGTAGTCGTCCATCGCGTACCGCACGCCCTCGCGGCCGACTCCGGACATCTTGGCGCCGCCGTAGGGCATCTGGTCCGCGCGGTAGGAGGGCACGTCGCCCACGATCACGCCACCGACCTCCAGCGCCCGGTGGGCGCGGAAGGCGGCCTGCACGTCGTGCGTGAAGACACCGGCCTGCAGGCCGTACTTGGAGGCGTTGACCGCGGCGAACGCCTCCTCCTCGCCCTCGACCCGGGTGAGGGTCAGGACCGGGCCGAAGACCTCCTCGCACGCGACGGCCGTGCCGTCGGGCACGTCGGCGAGGACGGTCGGCGCGAACGTGGCGCCGTCCCGCTTGCCGCCCGCGAGCAGCCTGGCGCCCTCGCGTACGGCCTCCTCGGTCCAGCTCTCCACCCGCTTGGCGGCGTCCTCGCTGATCAGCGGGCCGACGTCGGTCGCGTCGTCGGACGGGTCGCCGGCGACCTGCGCCTCGACCGCGGCGACCACCTTCTCGACCAGCCGGTCGTACACGGCGGCGTCCGCGATGACGCGCTGCACGGAGATGCAGGACTGGCCGCCCTGGTAGTTGGAGAAGGTGGCGATGCGGGTGGCGGCCCAGTCGAGGTCCTCCTCCGACGCGTAGTCGGCGAGGACCACGGCCGCGCCGTTGCCGCCGAGTTCGAGCGTGCAGTGCTTGCGGGGCACGGAGTCCATGATCGCGTAGCCGACCTTGTCGGAGCCCGTGAAGGAGATGACGGGCAGCCGCTCGTCCTGCACCAGGGCAGGCATCCGGTCGTTGGGCACCGGAAGGACCGACCAGGAGCCGGCCGGCAGCTCCGTCTCGGCCAGCAGTTCGCCGATCAGCAGCCCGGACAGCGGGGTCGCGGGGGCCGGCTTGAGGATGATCGGCACGCCGGCCGCGATCGCCGGGGCGATCTTGTGGGCGCACAGGTTCAGCGGGAAGTTGAACGGCGCGATGCCGAGGACGGCGCCCTTCGGGAAGCGGCGGGTGAGGGCGAGGCGCCCGGTGCCGCCGGCGTCGGTGTCGAGCCGCTGCGCGTCGCCCGCGTTGAAGCGGCGGGCCTCCTCGGACGCGAGGCGGAACACGGACACCGCGCGGCCGACCTCGCCGCGCGCCCACTTCATGGGCTTGCCGTTCTCGTCGGAGATGAGCCGGGCGATCTCCTCGGCCCGCTCACCGATCCGCCGGGACACGTGGTCGAGCGCCGCGGCGCGCACGTGCGCGGGCGTGGCGGCGAACTCGTCCACGACCGCGTGCGCGGCCGCGACGGCCTCCTCGGTCTGGGCGTCGGTCGGCAGGGAGACGGTGCCGACGAGGCGGCCGTCCCAGGGAGAGGTGACGTCGAGCGTGGCGTCGCCGGTGGCCCGGCGGCCCGCGAGCCAGAAGGCGTGAGTGGAGGTCGACATGGGGTCCCGGCCCTTCCGAGTGACGAATGTCCGAACGAGGCGGGCGGACCGGCCGTCGCCGGCGGCCTGCGGCGCCGCCGGGCGGCAGTGAACGCCCAGGCCACACGGTAGGCCCGCCGCGCCCCCCGGGCGCTTGGCCGCGGCGTAGCAGTGCGGCCGCGGCTTTCTACGCTTTGGCAGTGGCGCGCGGGACCCGGGGCGGCCGGAGGAGCCCGACGCGCATCCGCAGGGTGCGGTCCCGGAGCGGCACCCGGCGCCGGAGGCCGGTCCCGACCGCGGGTCAGGCGGGCGCCGCGCCCTGGGCCTGTGCGGCGTCCGCGGCCGTCGCCTTCAGCGCGAGCCAGAGCTCCATCCGGACGTCGGGGTCGTCGAGGGAGCGCCCGAGGATCTCCTCGACGCGGCGCATCCGGTAGCGCAGCGTGTGCCGGTGGACACCGAGGTCCGCGGCGGCCGCGTCCCACTGGCCGTGCCGCGAGAGCCACGCGCGCAGCGAGTCCACCAGGTCGCCCCGGCCCTTCGCGTCGTGCTCGCGCAGGGCCCGCAGCATGCCGTCGGCGAAGGCCCGCACCGCGTCGTCGGCGAGCAGCGGCAGCAGCGACCCGTCCGCGAGGTCCTCGTGCTCGACGAGCGCGAGGCCCCGGCGCCGTGCCACCGACAGCGCCTGCTCGGCCTGCCGGTACGCCGTTCCGGTCGCGATCGGCCCGGCCGGTGCGGACAGCCCGGTGACCACGCCCGCCTCCTCGGCCTGCCGGTCCGCGTACGCGGCGCACACGCCGGCCACCGACCCGCCGTCCACGGCGATCGCCACCAGCCGCCCGTCCCCGTCCGGGACCACGAGGACCGGTTCGCCCGCCCGGGTGGCGGCCGTCTCCAGCGCCTCGGTGAGCTGGTCGAGCGGCGAGTCGCCGGGCCCCTCGGCGGCCGCCTCCTCCGCCTCGGCCACCAGGAGCCGAAAGGGCGCGTCGAGGAGGGCGCCGTACAGGTCTCCGGCGACGGTGCGGGCGTGCTCGGGCTGCCCGGACAGCAGCATCCGCAGCACCGCGGCGCCGAGCCGCTGCTCCGCCTCGCGCAGCGAACGGCTGCGCTCCCCGGTCAGCGTCAGCAGGGCGATCGCCGAGTGCACCGCGTAGCGGGCCGCGGTGCCGGGAGCGCCCTCGGTGCCCACGGCCAGCACCCCGCCCGACCGGCGTCCGCTGCCGAGGGTCTGGAGCTCCACGCGGTCGTCGCCGCCGCCCTCCGCGTCGGGGTCGCCGACGACGGAGCTGGTGTGCGGGCGGCGGCGGGCGAGTGCGGCGGCTGCCTCGCCGAGGCGGCCGGCCCGCCGCGCGGCCCAGGCCGGCTCGACGGCGACGACGCTGCCGGAGGGGTCGTACAGCGCCGCCCAGCCGTCGACGTGCGCGGCGAGGCGGGCGAGCAGTTCCCCCGGGCCCTCGGCCAGCGCCGCGCGCGTCAGTTCGCGCTGCGCCTCGAAGCCGTCGGTCACCGACCGGTACTGGTCGGCGGCGACGGCCTCGGACACCGCCTTGCCGATCGCGATGAACGGCGTGCGCCGGGGCACCTCGAGCAGCGGCAGGCCCTCCTCGCGTGCGGCGTCCACCAGGGCCTCGGGCACGTCGTCGTAGTTGACGCCGATCGCGAACCCGATGCCCGCGATCCCGGCCCCGACCAGCCGCCGCACGTAGCGCCTCATGGCGTCGGGGTCCGTGGCGTCGAGATTGGTGGCGGTGACGAGCAGCAGCTCGCCGCCCTCCATGTACGGGACGGGGTCCACGAGCTCGCTGGCGTGCACCCAGCGCACGGGCAGGTCGAGCCGGTCCTCCCCGGCGCGCACGGTGAGCTTGAGCGCCGAGTGCTGGACGAGCGAGGCGAGCGTGGGCGGCATGCCCCGAATGCTACGGCCTGTACGAAGCCCCGCGCCCGTTTGGGCCGCGATGTATGAACGGCTGGTGGTGCGGGCGCGGGACGCCTTGCCGCGGCGGCGTCCGCCCGGCGTCGGTCCGTCCTGCGCGACCGCCCGGGCCCGGGCCGGTCAGGAGGCTTCCGCGTCGCCCGCCCGGCGGGCCAGCCACCGCAGGACCGCGCCGAGCACGAGCAGCAGCACGCCGCACAGGGCGCCGCTCGCGACGACGTCCAGCGGCCAGTGGTAGCCGCGCAGCACCAGGCCGACGGCCGTCGCCGCAGTCAGGACGGCGGCGAACGGCACCGTGATCCGGCGGCCGGTGAAGGGCAGCAGCACGAGCGCCGCGGTGCCGTACGCGACCATCGCGGTGGCCGTGTGGCCGGACGGGTAGTACCCGGTGGCGTCGGTGAGCGGACCCGCCCGGTCCGTCCAGAGCTTGAGCGGTACGACGAGCGCCGGCACGACCGCCATGGTCAGCGCGCCCGCCAGGACGCTCGCCCGGGCCCCGCGCCACAGCGCCCACGCCAGTGCGAGCGCCAGGACGGGCAGCGCGACGGGCATGGAGCCGAGATCCGTGAGGACCTCCGCGATCCCCTGGGGGCCGTGCCGCACGACCGAGCGGTCCAGACGCTCGTCGACGCGCAGCAGCGGCCCGTCCGCCAGCACCTGCCAGGTGATGAGCACGAAGACGGCCGCGTACACGGCGGCCGCGATCGCCCGCAGCCGGCCGGCGGAGACACCTCGGCCGGACGCGCTCCGGACGGGGACGGAGGCGCCGGAAGGGCCGGAAGAGTCGGAAAGGGGGGACGGCCGCCCGGGAACAGGGGGGGTTGTTCCCTGACGGCCGTCAGGATCGGCTCGCCGATCGCTCCGGGGGGGTTGGAGCGCGCGGTCGTCCGACCGGTGAGGAGAACCGGGGCCCGAGGCCCCGGAAACGTGCGCGGAGGCACGCCCGGAACGGGACTGGGGACGCCCCGCACCGGATTCGCCCGCAGTCTCCTGCGAGCGGGGTGTTTCTCTCATCTGCGGAAACAGTACGCCGCTCGCGTCACGCCCGACAGCCGCCACCCCATCCCGCCATCGGCCTCGCACACCTTCTTCACAGTGCCGCTCGCGCGCCACGGCGGAGGCGGCCCGCCACCGCCGTGGCCGCCGCGGGGCGGGGACGCGGGTCGCGCGGGTGCTGCGCGGCGGTCGGGTGCGCCGGGCCGTGCGGGACGCGCGACCGCCCGGGCACGGACCTGCCGTGCCCGGGCGGGGCGTCGTCGAGGGGTCGTCTGGGCCGTACGGCGGTGGCGTCGTCGGGCCCGTCCGGCGGGCTCAGAGCTCCGCGAGCTTCTCCTCGATGATGTCGAGACCCTCGGCCAGGAGGTCCTCGCCGATGACGAGCGGCGGCAGGAAGCGGAGCACGTTGCCGAACGTGCCGCACGTGAGCACGACAAGACCGGCCTGGTGGCACGCCTTGGCGAGGGCGCCGGCGACGTCGGCGGCGGGCTCCTTCGTCGTCCGGTCCTTGACGAGCTCGACCGCGATCATCGCGCCGCGGCCGCGGACGTCGCCGATCACGTCGTACTTCTCGCTCATGGCCGTGAGGCGGCCCTTCATGACCTCCTCGATGCGGCGGGCCTTCGCCGGGAGGTCCAGCTCCCGCATCGTCTCGATGGCGCCGAGCGCGGCGGCGCAGGCGACCGGGTTGCCGCCGTAGGTGCCACCGAGACCGCTGGCGTGGGCGGCGTCCATGATCTCGGCGCGGCCCGTGACGGCGGCCAGCGGGAGGCCGCCCGCGATGCCCTTGGCCGTGGTGATCAGGTCGGGCACGATGCCCTCGTCCTCGCACGCGAACCAGGCGCCGGTGCGGCAGAAGCCGGACTGCACCTCGTCCGCCACGAACACGATCCCGTTGTCCTTCGCGAACGCCGCGAGGGCGGGCAGGAAGCCCTTGGCCGGCTCGATGAAGCCGCCCTCGCCGAGCAGGGGCTCCACGATGATCGCCGCGACGTTCTGCGCGCCGATCTGCTTGGTGATCTGCTCGATGGCCTGGGCGGAGGCCTCGGGGCCGCAGTTCTCCGGGCCGGTCGGCCAGCGGTAGGGGTAGGCCATCGGGACGCGGTAGACCTCGGGGGCGAACGGACCGAAGCCGTTCTTGTACGGCATGTTCTTCGCGGTCAGGGCCATCGTGAGGTTCGTACGGCCGTGGTAGGCGTGGTCCACGACGACGACGGCCTGGCGCTTGGTGTACGAGCGGGCGATCTTCACAGCGTTCTCGACGGCCTCGGCGCCGGAATTGAAGAGAGCGGACTTCTTGGCGTGGTCGCCCGGGGTGAGCGCGGCCAGCTGCTCGCAGACCTCCACGTACTCCTCGTAGGGAGTGACCATGAAGCAGGTGTGGGTGAAGTCGGCGAGCTGCGCGGACGCGCGCCGTACGACGGCCTCGGCGCTCGAACCGACGGTGGTCACGGCGATGCCGGACCCGAAGTCGATCAGCCGGTTGCCGTCGACGTCCTCCACGATGCCCCCGCCCGCGCGCTCGGCGAACACGGGCATGGTCGAGCTCACGCCCGCCGCCACGGTGGCGGTGCGCCGGGCCTGCAACTCCTGGGACTTCGGCCCCGGGACGGCGGTGACGAGTCGGCGCTCCTGCGGGATGGCGATCATGGGGGCTCCTGTGGGTCTGTCCCGACGCTGCGTGGTGCTGGTCCGGGGGTTCGTGAGCAGATCCGGTGCTGCGGTGCTGCGGTGCTGCGGTACGTGCTGCTTCGCAGGCTAGGGGCGCTCGGGGCGCGTGGGTAGCGCGTGCGCGCGGGACGCGCACGGACTGGCAGGGCTACTACATCATGCTGTGCACTTCCGGCACGACCTGTGTGGGAGCGGGCGCGGACAAGGGCCTGGGATGG
>NZ_JAKGCV010000267.1 GCF_021556455.1 Streptomyces fuscigenes
CTGGCGGCAGGCCGCCCGCGCGGCGCCGCACCGGGCGGCCCGGGCCGCCGCGCGCGTCGCGCCGGCTGAAGCTCGGCAGCCCGAAGCCGCGGCTGCGGTTCGTGGCCTTCGGCCTCTCGCTCGTCGTGCTGGTGTTCGCCGTGCGACTGCTCCAGGTGCAGGCCGTGGACGCCAGCGCCTACACCACCAAGGCGGACCAGAACCGCGTCCTGAAGAGCACCATCGCGGCGGAGCGGGGCGAGATCACCGACCGCTCCGGCGTCCCGCTGGCCGCCAGCGACGACGCGTACGACATCACCGCCGACCCGTCGATGTTCGCCCCGGCCTTCAGCAAGGCGACCGACACCCCCGAGCGGGCCGCGGCCCTGCTCGCCCCGGTGCTCGGTGCCGACCGGGCGACCCTGGTCAAGAAGCTCAGGACGCCGAACTCCCGCTACACCCTGCTGGCCTCCCGACAGACGCCCCAGGTCTGGAACCAGATCAAGGACCTCAAGAGCGTGCTCGCCACCAAGGCGAGCAAGGACGCGGCGGCCGGCGGCCCCGGCACGAATCCGCTCGCGGGCGTCTTCGACGAGGAGTCCAGCAAGCGGGTGTACCCGAACGGCGACCTCGCCGCCGGGATACTGGGCTTCGTCAACGGCACCGGCCACGGCGCGGGCGGCATCGAGTCGATGCTCGACAAGCAGCTCGCCGGGCGCACGGGGGAGATCTCGTACACCCAGTCGGGCGGGCGCCGCGTGCCCACCGGCAGCTCCAGCGAGAAGCCCGCCGTGCCCGGCACCGACGTCCAGCTGACCATCGACCGCGACATCCAGTGGGAGGCCCAGCAGGCGATCGCGTCCCAGGTCAAGAAGTCGAAGGCGGACCGCGGCTACGTCGTCGTCCAGAACGCGCGCACCGGCGAGGTGCTCGCCATGGCGAACGCGCCCGGCTTCGACCCCAACGACCTGACGAAGGCGGACCCGGCGAACCTGGGCAACGCCGCCCTCCAGGACGCGTACGAGCCCGGCTCCGTCGCGAAGATCATGACCATGTCCGCGGTGCTCCAGCAGAAGGCCGCGACACCGCTCACCCACGTCGTCGTGCCGAACCGCCTCCACCGGGGCGACCGGCTCTTCCACGACGACATCGACCACGCGACCGAGTACCTCACGCTCAACGGCGTGCTCGCGAAGTCCAGCAACATCGGCACCATCGAGGCGGCGGGCCACCTCGGCAAGACCCAGGCCCAGGCCAACAAGGTGCTCTACTCGTACCTGACCAGGTTCGGCATCGGGCAGCCCACCGGCCTCGACTTCCCCGGCGAGACCCAGGGGCTGCTGGCCAAGCCGGGGAACTGGTCGACCTCGCAGCAGTTCACCGTCCCCTTCGGCCAGGGGCTCTCGCTCAACGCCCTGCAGGCGGCATCCGTGTACTCGACCATCGCGAACGGCGGGGTCCGCGTGCAGCCCACGCTGATCAAGGGCACCCGCGGCCCGGACGGCCGCTTCACGCCCGCGCCGGCGCCGAAGAAGAGCCGCGTCGTCAGCGCGTCGACCGCCCGCACCGTCGGCACCATGCTGGAGTCGGTGGTCGGCAACGTGGAGGGCACGGGCACCTCGGCACAGATCCCCGGCTACCGGGTAGCGGGTAAGACGGGTACCGCCAACCGGGTGGATCCGAAGACCGGTAGCTACCGTGGGTACACCGCGTCCTTCGCCGGGTTCGCACCCGTCGACAAGCCGCAGATCACGGTCTACTGCGCCATCCAGAACCCGACCTCGGGCTCGTACTTCGGCGGCTCGATCTGCGGTCCCATCTTCAAGAAGGTCATGGAGTTCTCCCTCAAGACGTTGCAGGTCCCGCCCACCGGCAGCGCCCCCGCGCGGCTGCCGGTCACCTTCGACCCGGGATCCGGCGACTGAACCCTCAAGGCACCAGGAACCGCCAGTGACGATCAACACGACACCCCCCGGCGACCGCCCGGCCCCCGCGGACGGCGCATCGCCCTCGCTTGGCCGCGGCCCCGCACAGGCGGGTACGCTCACCGCCGTGCAACACGCTGATCAGAACCCGACCGACGCCGCGCCCGCCCCCGACAGCAGGCCCGGGGCGCCACGCCCCGCCCGGGTGAGCCCGAGCCCGCTGGCCGAGCTGGGCAAGCTGCTCGGCGAGAGCGCCCCGCTCGGGCCGGGCGAGGTCACCGGCATCACCCACGACTCCCGGGCCGTGCGACCCGGCGACGTCTACGCGGCCCTGCCCGGCGCCCGCGTCCACGGTGCCGACTACGCGGCGCAGGCCGCCGAGCTCGGTGCCGCGGCCGTCCTCACCGACCCCGCGGGCCGCGAGCGCGCCGCGGCGACCGGCCTGTCCGTGCTCGTCGTGCCCGACCCGCGCGCCCGGATGGGTGAGCTGGCCGCCGCGATCTACGGGCACCCCGGCGACGACCTCCTCCAGATCGGCATCACCGGCACCTCCGGCAAGACCACCACGGCCTACCTCGTCGAGGGCGGCCTGCGCGGCGCCGGCCACCGGACCGGCCTGATCGGCACGGTCGAGATGCGGGTCGGCGACGAGCGGATCAAGTCGGAGCGCACCACGCCGGAGGCCACCGACCTCCAGGCGCTCTTCGCGGTCATGCGCGAGCGCGGCACCACCTCCGTGGCCATGGAGGTCTCCAGCCACGCCCTGGTGCTCGGCCGGGTCGACGGCTGCGTCTTCGACGTCGCCGTCTTCAACAACCTCAGCCCGGAGCACATGGAGTTCCACTCCGGCATGGAGGACTACTTCCAGGCCAAGGCGAGCCTGTTCACCCCCGAGCGCAGCCGCCGCGGCGTCGTGAACCACGACGACGAGTACGGCCGCCGGCTGATCGCCGAGGCGTCCGTGCCGATCACCACCTTCTCGGCCGAGGGCCACCCCGACGCCGACTGGCGCGCCGAGGACGTCGAGGTCGGCTCGCACCGCTCGACCTTCACCGTGGTCGGCCCCGGCGGCGTGCGGGTGCACGCCGAGGCGCCGCTGCCCGGCCCCTTCAACGTCGCCAACACGCTCGCGGCCGTCGTCGCGCTGGCCGTCGCGGGCATCGACCCGGCGACCGCCGCGGACGGCGTGGCGGCGGTGCCGGGCGTGCCCGGCCGACTGGAGCGCGTCGAGGCCGGCCAGCCCTACCTGGCCGTCGTGGACTACGCGCACAAGACCGACGCCGTCGAGTCCGTGCTGCGCTCGCTGCGCAAGGTCACCAAGGGCCAGGTGCACATCGTCCTCGGCTGCGGCGGCGACCGCGACACCACCAAGCGCGGCCCCATGGGCGCGGCCGCGGCGCGGCTCGCCGACACGGCCGTCCTGACCGCCGACAACCCCCGCTCCGAGGATCCCCTCGCGATCCTCGCCGCGATGGTCGCGGGCGCCGCCGAGGTGCCCGTCCACGAGCGGGGGGCCGTCCTGCTCGACGCGGACCGCGCCTCCGCGATCGCCACCGCGGTCGCCCGCGCCCAGCCGGGGGACACGGTGCTCGTCGCCGGCAAGGGCCACGAGCAGGGCCAGGACATCGCGGGCGTCGTGCGCCCCTTCGACGACCGGGAGGTCCTGCGGGAAGCCATCGCCCGCTCGCTGCACGCCGAGCCCTGCAACGAGAACAACCGTCGCCACAGGAACAACAGTCAGGGATGACCAAGTGATCACCCTCTCCCTCGCCGAGGTCGCCGAAATCGTCGGCGGGCAGGCGCACGACATACCGGATCCGGGATCCACCGGGGCACCGGAGACGCTGGTCACAGGACCCGTCGTCTACGACTCCCGCAAGGTGTCGCCGGGCAGCCTCTTCGCGGCCTTCGCCGGCGAGCGCGTCGACGGCCACGACTACGCGCGCCGGGCGGTCGAGGACGGCGCGGTCGCCGTCCTCGCCACCCGGCCCGTGGGCGTGCCCGCGATCGTCGTCGACAACGTCGTCGAGGCGCTGGGCGCGCTGGCGAAGGCCGTCGTGGAGCGCCTGGGCGCCACCGTGGTGGCGCTCACCGGCTCCGCGGGAAAGACCAGCACCAAGGACCTGATCGCCCAGCTGCTGCGCACCAAGGCGCCCACCGTCTGGCCCGAGGGGAACCTCAACAACGAGATCGGCCTGCCGATCACCGCGCTGCGCTCGCAGGAGGACACCCGCTACCTGGTCCTGGAGATGGGTGCGCGCTACATCGGCGACATCCGCTACCTGACGGGCCTCGTGCCGCCCCGCGTCGGCCTCGTGCTGAACGTGGGCACCGCGCACATCGGCGAGTTCGGCAGCCGCGAGAACATCGCCGTCGCCAAGGGCGAGATGGTCGAGTCGCTGCCGTCCGCGGAGGAGGGCGGCGTGGCCGTCCTGAACGCGGACGACGCCCTCGTGTCGGAGATGGCCACCCGCACCAAGGCCCGCGTCGTGTACTTCGGCGAGTCGGACAAGGCAGACGTACGCGCCGAGAACGTGCGTCTCACGGACACGGGACAGGCCGCATTCCTGCTCCGGACACCCTCCGGGTGCAGGGAGGTGACCCTGCGGCTGTACGGTGAGCACCACGTGTCGAACGCGCTCGCCGCGGCCGCCGTCGCCCATGAGTTGGGCCTGTCCGTCGACGAGATCGCAGAAGCGCTCGGATCGGCGGGAACCCTCTCCCGTTGGCGTATGGAGGTCACCGAGCGCTCGGACGGCGTGACGATCGTCAACGACGCCTACAACGCGAACCCCGAGTCCGTGCGAGCAGCGCTCCGCGCGCTGGTCGCCATGGGCGGCGCCGCACGTGCCGAGGGGGGCCGTACCTGGGCGGTGCTCGGCCCGATGGCCGAGCTCGGGGACGACGCTCTCGCCGAGCACGACGCGATCGGGCGGCTCGCCGTCCGGCTCAACGTCAACAAGCTCGTGGCGGTCGGGGGCAGGGAAGCGTCCTGGCTGCGACTGGGCGCTTACAACGAGGGTTCGTGGGGTGAGGAGTCGGTGCACGTGTCCGACGCACGGGCGGCGATCGACCTGTTGCGCAGGGAACTGCGTCCGGGAGACGTCGTGCTGGTGAAGGCATCCAGGTCGGCAGCGCTGGAGAGGGTGGCCCTCGCCCTTCTCGACGGCGGGGCCGAGGGCGAGGTCGCCGGCCGATGAGGCAGATCCTCTTCGCGGGGGCCATCGGGCTCTTCCTGACCCTGATCGGCACCCCGCTGCTCATCAAGCTCCTTGCCAGGAAGGGCTACGGGCAGTTCATCCGGGACGACGGGCCGCGCACGCACGGCAGCAAGAAGGGCACGCCCACCATGGGCGGCATCGCCTTCATCCTGGCGACGCTCATCGCGTACGTCGCGGCGAAGCTGCTCACGGGTGAGGACTTCCACTTCTCCGGTGTCCTGGTGCTGTTCCTGATGACCGGGATGGGCCTCGTCGGGTTCCTCGACGACTACATCAAGATCGTCAAGCAGCGGTCCCTGGGCCTACGCGCCAAGGCCAAGATGGCGGGACAGCTCATCGTCGGCATCGCCTTCGCGGTGCTCGCGCTGCAGGACCCGAACACCCGGGGGATCACCCCCGCCTCGACCAAGCTGTCGTTCGTCACGGACTTCGGCTGGTCGATCGGCCCCGTGGTGTTCGTGGTCTGGGCGCTGTTCATGATCCTGGCGATGTCGAACGGCGTGAACCTCACGGACGGCCTGGACGGCCTCGCCACCGGCGCGTCGGTGATGGTGTTCGGCGCGTACACGTTCATCGGGCTGTGGCAGTTCCAGGAGTCGTGCGCCAACGCGGCGACCCTGACCAACCCCAACGCCTGCTTCGAGGTGCGCGACCCGCTCGACCTCGCGGTCGTGGCCTCCGCACTGATGGGCGCCTGCTTCGGCTTCCTGTGGTGGAACACCTCCCCGGCGAAGATCTTCATGGGGGACACCGGCTCGCTGGCGCTCGGCGGCGCCTTCGCCGGCCTCGCGATCACCTCGCGCACCGAGTTCCTGATGGCGGTACTCGGCGGCCTGTTCGTCCTGATCACGATGTCCGTGGTGATCCAGGTCGGATCGTTCCGGATGACCGGGAAGCGGGTCTTCCGCATGGCGCCGCTCCAACACCACTTCGAACTCAAGGGGTGGTCCGAAGTCCTTGTCGTGGTCCGCTTCTGGATCATCCAGGGCATGTGCGTGATCGTGGCACTGGGACTCTTCTACGCCGGATGGGCGGCCCAGAAGTGACGTCGGACGACTGGCGGGGCAGGCGCGTCACCGTCGCGGGGCTGGGCGTCTCCGGCGTTCCCGCGGCGCGCGTCCTGTCCGGCCTCGGCGCCGCCGTGACCGTCGTCAACGACGGCGACGACGAGCGTTCCCGCGCCCAGGCCGGCGAGCTGTCCGGCCTCGGCGTCACCGTCCGGCTCGGGGACGGCGACACGCTGCCCGAAGGCACCGAGCTGGTCGTCACCGCGCCGGGCTGGCGCCCCGACAAGCCGCTGTTCAAGGCGGCGGCGGCCGCGGGCGTCGAGATCTGGGGCGACGTCGAGCTGGCCTGGCGGCTGCGCGGACCGGACGCCGCCCCCTGGCTGGCCGTGACCGGCACGAACGGCAAGACGACCACCGTGCGGATGCTCGCCGCGATCCTGACGGCGGCGGGCCTGCGCACGGCCGCCGTCGGGAACATCGGCGTCTCGCTCCTCGACGCCGTCACCGGCGACGAGACGTACGACGTCCTCGCCGTCGAGCTCTCCAGCTACCAGCTGCACTGGGCGCCGAGCCTGCGCGCCCACTCCGGCGCGGTCCTCAACCTCGCACCCGACCACCTGGACTGGCACGGCTCCATGGAGGCGTACGCCGCCGACAAGGGCCGCATCTACGAGGGCAACCAGGTCGCCTGCGTCTACAACGCGGCCGACCGGGCGACCGAGGACCTGGTCCGCGCCGCCGACGTCGAGGAGGGCTGCCGGGCCATCGGCTTCACCCTCGGCACGCCCGGCCCCTCGCAGCTCGGCGTCGTCGACGGGCTCCTCGTCGACCGCGCGTTCGTCGAGGGCCGGCAGCACCAGGCGCAGGAACTGGCCGAGGTCGGCGACATCTCGCCCGCGGTGCCGCACAACGTCGCCAACGCGCTGGCCGCCGCGGCGCTCGCGCGCGCCTACGGGGTCGAGCCGTCCGCGGTCCGCGACGGGCTGCGGGCCTTCCGCCCCGACCCCCACCGCATGGAGCACGTCGCCGACGTGGGCGGAGTCACGTACATCGACGACTCCAAGGCGACGAACACGCATGCGACCGAGGCGTCCCTCGCCTCCTACGACCCGATCGTGTGGATCGCGGGCGGCCTCGCCAAGGGCGCCACGTTCGACGAGCTGGTCGCCGGGGCGGCCGGACGGCTGCGCGGCGCGGTCCTGATCGGCGCAGACCGCGGGCTGATCAAGGAAGCGCTGGCGCGACACGCCCCACAGGTCCCGGTGGTCGACCTCGACCGGACCGACACTGGGGCGATGTCGGCGGCCGTTCACGAGGCGACGCGCCTGGCACGGCCGGGGGACACCGTCCTGATGGCCCCGGCCTGCGCGTCGATGGACATGTTCGCCAACTACAACAAGCGGGGCGAGGCGTTCGCGGAAGCCGTGCGCTCGCTCGCCGCGGAGCATGCCTGACCGGCGGGCCCTGGTGCCCCGCCGGTCTCGACTGGAGGGTCCACCGCCGATGCCGCCGATCCCGCCGATGCCGACGACGCCCGCCGGTGACACCCCGCCCGGCTCCGGCACCGCCGGCGGCCGGGAGGACGTCCCGGCCGCCGCGCGGTCCGGCCGCCGCGGTGCCGCCCGCGGGCCG
>NZ_JAKGCV010000268.1 GCF_021556455.1 Streptomyces fuscigenes
CCCGCGCAGGCGGCTCCGGGCACCTCCTCCGCCGCGTCGGCGTCCGGCAGCGCCCCGGCGTCGCCGGGCGCACCGTCAGCGGGCGCGAGCGGCGGCAGCGGCGCGGCGGCGAAGCCGCTCGCCGGCAAGGTCGTCGCGATCGACCCCGGGCACAATCCGCACAACTACCAGCACAGCGCCGAGATCAACAAGCAGGTGAAGGTCGGCAACGGCAGCAAGGAGTGCGACACCACCGGCACGTCGACGAACTCCGGCTACTCCGAGGCGGACTTCAACCTCGACGTCGCCCACCGGCTGCGGGCGCTGCTGAAGGCACAGGGCGCACGGGTGGTGCTGACGTACGACGACGACCGGCCCTGGGGGCCGTGCGTCACCGAGCGCGCGGAGACCGGCAACCGGGTCAAGGCGGACGTGGCGCTGTCGATCCACGCGGACGGCGCCCCCGTCGGCAGGCGCGGCTTCCACGTCATCCTGCCGGGCCTGGTGGACCAGGGCGGCGCGGACAACGCGAAGATCGTGGGGCCCTCGCGCAGGCTGGGCGAGGACCTGCGGGACGCGTTCCAGCGGGTGACCGGCGCGCAGCGCTCCAACTACATCGGCCAGGGAACGGGGTTGGACACGAGGACGGACCTCGGCGGGCTCAACCTCTCGACCGTTCCGAAGGTCTTCATCGAGTGCGGGAACATGCGCGACCCGAAGGACGCGGCGCTGGTCAAGAGCGCCGCGTGGCGGCAGAAGGCCGCGCTGGGCATGGCCGAAGGCATCGACAGGTACGTGCAGTAGATTCCGCCGGGCGGACGCGGCGTGGGCCCGCGGGATACATTCGTAGCCCCGATCGGGGTGCCCCGCTTCCCCCGCCGCCCCGAAGAGACGACTGACGAAGGACATTTACGTGAACATCCGCTCTCTCATGCGAGGCGACGGCGTGGTGGCCGGGGCAGCACTCCTGCTGTTCATCGCGTCGTTCCTGGACGTCGCCTCGGCCGGCGGCTTCGGCTCCAACGCGTGGGGCAACCTCGGCCTCGCGATGAGCATGTACGTGGGCGGTGTCATCGGAGCGGGGCTGATCGTGCTCTCCCGCTCGTCGGCGCAGCCGCGCAAGGTGGCCGGGCTCGACGTCCACCAGTTCGGTGTCGCGCTGTGCGTCTTCGCGGCCTGGACGGCGCTGTGGACGATCATCGACTTCGGCGGCGGGCCCGGCGTCAGCCGGGGCGCCGGCCTCGTCCTCGGCTTCATCGCGGCCCTGATCCTCGCGTTCGCGGCCGTCGCCACGCCGCTGCTGCCCGGCCTGCAGGCGCCGCTCGCGCCCGCGCCCAAGCCGGCGGCGCAGGCCTACGGCGCTGGCGCCCAGCCCGCCGCCGGCTACGGCTACCCGGGCCAGCAGCCCTACGGCGCGGGCGCCGGCTACGGCACACCCGCCGCGGGCACCCAGGGGCCGCACGGCGGCGCGCCGGAGTTCTCGCCGTTCTGGTTCGCGGTGCCGGTGGCCCGCCCGCTGTACGGGGAGGACGGTTCGCCGTCCCCGATCGCCGAACTCGCCCCGGGCACCTGGTACCTGGCGGTCGAGCAGCGCGGCCCCGGCCTGGTCGCCCAGACCCAGGACGGCCGCAGGGGCGTCCTGCAGGACACCACGGGCATCCAGCGCGGCTGACCGCCCCGCACCCGCACGCCCCGTGAGGGCCTCCACCGGTGGTGGGGGCCCTCACGCACGTGGTGGGGTCCCGCGCACCTGGGGCGGGTGCAGCGGCGGCAGGCCCCGGGCCCGGGGGGGCTCAGCCGAACCGGGCGGTCTCCAGGAAGAAGTCGAGCAGCGCGCGGTCGCCGGTGACGTCGAACGCGGGCCCGCGCACGGGCAGTCGCCGCACCGCGGCCAGCAACAGCGCGGTCAGCGGGGCGCCCACGGCCGTGTCCGCCTTCCCGGCCCTGCCGTCGCTCTCGACCTTGCCGTCGTTCTCGCGCTCGTCGCCCCCCTCGCCCGTCTCGTCTCCCCGGCGCCACCGGAAGCGGGGGCCGCCGATCTCGACGAGCCAGCGCGCGCCGGGGGCGTCCGCGGCGTGCAGCAGCAGCGTGCCGCCCACGCCCGGGGGCGTCCGCGGCGCGCCCTCGGCGGCGGCGGCGAACTCCACGATCCGCAGCCACTCGTCGATCGCGTCGGCGGCGACGGCCGGCTCCAGTCGGTAGGCGTCGAGCGGCGCGTCGGCGCCGTGGCACGCGAACACCGCGTCGGCCCGGTGCACCGCGACCTCGTGGCACATGCGCCGCGCCCAGAAGCCGGTGCTGCTTTCCCACGCCCAGCTCCACACCGGCACGCCGGGCCCCGCGTCCCGCAGCGCGCCCGCCACGAGACGGGCGCTGCCGGCCAGCCAGGCCGTCAGCTCGCGCGCGTCGTCCGGCCCGTCGACGTACGGCACGTCCGCGCGGGACACGTCCCGCTGGGCCCGCGTGTGCACCACGTGCCAGATCCACCGCAGCGACTCCCCCACGTGCCGCACGAGTTGCGCGGCGTCCCACTCCGGGCAGGTCGGCACGGGCCGCGCGAGAGCGTCGGGGCCCGCGGCGTCGAGCAGGGCGCACAACGCGTCGGCCTGGCCGACGATCTCGTCGCAGTAGCGTGCGTGGGCGAGGGCTGTCATGCGAGGACCCTAAGGCCTCTCGTCTGGATCTCGTCGGGCTCGCGTGCCCCGCCACCGCACCTCGCGGCCCGCGCGGCCTCCTGCCCGCGCCGGTGCCCGCCGCCGCGGGCGGCCCGTACGTACGTGCGGGTGCGGAGGCCCGCGGCGGCGCGGGGCCGGCCGGTCAGCGCGGGCTGGCGACCGGCCCCTCCTGCGCCCCGGACGGCGGGCCGGCGGGCACCGTCTCCTCCGGCTCGATCCGCAGCGCCCGGCCCAGCCGCGCCGGCACGTCGAGGCCGACGATCAGCGCCACGACGACCGTCATGATCCCGGCGAGCAGTCCCAGTGACTTCCCGAGGCCGATGCTGCCCGCGATCGAGGCGCCCGCCAGCGGGGCCACCGCGCCGCCCAGGGCGCCGACGTTGTAGGAGAAGCCGAGCCCGGCGGCCCGGACGCGCGTCGGGAAGTGGTCGGCGATGTACTTCGGCAGCAGCCCGGAGATGCCCTGGCTGCTCGCCTGCATCGCGAAGAGCAGGACCCACAGCAGGATCACACTGCTCCCCCGGCCCAGTGCGAACACGGGGAAGAGGAACACCAGGGACAGGAACAGTCCGCCCACGTAGGTGCGCCGCGTGCCCAGCCGGTCGCCGGCCAGGCCCGCGAGGCAGGAGCCGACCGCGTATCCGAGCCCGGCCCAGGTCAGCGCGTTCGACACCTGCCCGGGGTCGTAGCCGAGGTTGCTCTTGAGGTAGGTCGGCAGCAGCGAGGCGATCGGCCAGGAGTACAGGAACGCGCAGAACGTGGTGGCCATGACCGCGATCATCACCGGCCACGCGCGCCCGGCGACCTGCACGCTGAACGCCACGAAGGCGAGGACCGCGAGGACGCTCAGCCAGGGCCCCGCGCCGAAGGAGTTCTGGCTGAACAGCAGGACGAGGGCCGTGGCGAGCACGAGCGTCAGCAGCGCGTTCCCCACCCGCCGGCCGGGGGCGAGGAGCACGGACGACGTGGTGACGTCCGGCCGGTCGCCCACCTCGCGCTGCCACTCGGGTGCCTCGGGCAGCGAGCGGCGCAGGTAGAGGCTGAGGAGGATCGGGACGATGCCGAGGTAGAACAGCCAGCGCCAGCCCGCCTCCGGCACGATCAGCCGGTAGGCCTGCGCGGCGATGATGCCGCCCACCGGGTACGCGGACAGCAGGTAGCCGGTGGCCCGGTTGCGCATGGCCCTGGGCCAGGACTCCATCACGTACGTCGCGCTCGACCCGTACTCCCCCGCCATGCCGAGGCCGACGACGGCCCGGAACGCGAACAGGGACCAGTAGCCCCAGGCGAAGCCGCACAGCGCGCTGCCGACGGAGAACGCGACGATGGCGATGATCATCGCGGGCTTGCGGCCGAAGCGGTCGCCGATCGCGCCGAGCACGAGGCCGCCCAGCCAGCGCGAGACGAAGGCCGCCGACACGAGGGTGGCGGCCTTCGCGAGGTCGAGGTGGAAGTCGTGGGCCACCTCGGTGAGCACCAGGGTGATCAGGACGAAGTCGAGCCCGTCCAGCAGGTAGCCGAGCCACGCGGCGAAGAACGCCCTGCGCTGCTGCCCGGTGAGCCTGCGGAAGGACGGCGGGGGCTCGAGGGCGGCTGACGGCGTCGTTGCCACGGCGGGACCTCCAGGGGACGGGGACATAGGACATCCCATGTCCTATGACTCAGCAAATTAACCCCGCCGACGCGAGCTGGCAAGCACGGGAGCGTGACCGCCCGGTCACGCGGGCGGCTCCTGGCCGGGCGGGCAGGGGCGCCCCGGCGGGCGGCCGCGCGCAACGTCCGCCCTAGAATCCGGGTGTGGAGGACACGGCGGCACACCCGGCACCGGCAGCACCCGAGGCGGCCTCGGTGGTGCGCGTCGGATCCGGCGGGGCCCGGTACACCCGGGCACCCAAGCCGCCCGCGGCGGGCAGGCCGGGCGGTGCGCGGGCCAATCAGCGCGCCCTGCAGGCCGCCGTCCGGGAGTTCATCGTGGCGAAGGGCCTTGCCGCGGGCGCGCCGCTGCCCACCGAGACGGAGCTGATGGCCGAACTGGGGGTGAGCAGGCATCCGCTGCGCGAGGCCATGAAGGCCCTGGAGGCGGTCGGCATCGTGGACATCAGGCACGGCTACGGCACGTACGTGGGCTCGGTGCCGTTCTCCGCGCTGGAGGCCGGGCTGACCTTCCGCACGGCGCTGTCGGTGCGGGGCGACCACAGCGACATCCGCAACCTGGTGGAGGTCCGCGAGGTGCTGGAGACCGGCCTCGCCGGCCGGGTCCTCGCCGCGTACGACCTGCTGGACGCGGACGCGCTCGAAGGCCACGTGGCCGCGATGGAACGGGCCGCCGCCGAGGGCCGGTTCACCCCCGAGCACGACTGGGCCTTCCACGAGGCGCTGTACCGGCCGCTCGGCAACGAGCTGGTGCTCGACCTGCTCCAGGTGTTCTGGAAGGTCTTCGCCGCGCTCGATCCCGACCTGCCGGGCGCGCCGGACACACCGGCGGCCACGGCGCGCTGGCACCGGGGCATCCTGGAGGCCCTGCGCTCGCGGGACGAACAGGCCCTGCACGAGGCGCTCGCCGACCATTTCCGCGGCATCAGGGCGCGGCTGGCGGGCACGGCCGGCTGACCGCCGGGCGCCCCCGGTCCGCGAGGTCCCGCGGGCCGGGGCTCCGGCCGGTGGCCCGGCCGGAGCCCCGGTGGGCCGGTCAGAGGTGGCGGAGCCTGTTGGCGAGCCCGTGGCCCACGAACAGGTAGACCACGGCGGCGAGGCCGTAGCCCGCCACGACCCGGGCCCAGGCGTCATGGAAGGTGAACAGGTCGTACGACCAGCCGGCGAGCCAACGGGCAGCGTTCTGGATGAAGTTCACCAGGTCGTTGGCCCGGTTGGCGTCCAGCAGGTACATCACGATCCACAGACCCAGGATGAGGGCCATGATGTCGGCGATGACGATGATGATCGTCGCCGCGGAGCGGTTCCCACTGCGTGAATATGTGGCCATGACTGGCGTGTTTCCCGGCGCGGGGAGGTGAAACCGGTCACCTTCCCGCCCGTCGGAATTGCGTCCCGCCCAGCGCCGTGCGGCCCAACAGGCTGTGATGGAAGCCTCGTTGATCCTCACGGTCGACGATCCGGGCGCCGGATGCCACCGGCCGGGACCGGACCCTATGCGCAGCAGTCGGGCTCGATGCCGCGCGGCAGCCGTTCGCCGCCGAAGACCGCGGTGGTGGCCTCGTCGCCGCCGAGCGCGGCGACGGCGAGCAGCAGCGAGGCCGCCGTCCACGTGGTCAGCTCACGAGGCCAGAGGGCCTTCTCGCCCTCGAAGACGTAGCCCGTCCAGTACATGCCGTCGGCGTCCCGCAGGTGCTGGATGGAGCGCAGGATCTCCAGCGCCCGCCCCGACTCCCCCATCACCCAAAGGGCCAGGGCCAGTTCGCTGCTCTCCCCGCCGGTCACCCAGGGGTTCGGGGACACGCACCGCACCCCGAGCCCCGGGACGACGAAGGTGTCCCAGCCCTCCTCGACACGGGACTTGGCCTCCGCACCCGTCAGCGCCCCGCCCAGCACCGGGTAGTACCAGTCCATCGAGTACCGGCCCTTGTCGAGGAACCGCTCGGGGTGGGAGCGGATCGCGTGGCCGAGCGCGCCGGCCGCCAGCTCCCAGCCGGGCTGCGGCTCCTCGCGCTCCGCCGCGATCGCGAGCGCGCAGCGCAGGGCGTGGTGCACGGACGAGCAGCCGGTGAGCAGCGCGTCGTGGACGGGGGTGCCGTCCGCCTCCCGCTTCCAGCCGATCTGGCCGCCGGGCTGCTGGAGCTCCAGCACGTAGTCGACCGCGGAGCGCACCACCGGCCACATCGCGTCGAGGAACGTGTCGTCGCCGGTGGCGAGGTAGTGGTGCCACACCCCGACGGCGGCGTAGGCGCAGAAGTTGGTCTCCCGGTGCTGCTCCAGGGGGAGTTGGCCCCTCTCGCCGTCCTGGTAGGCCGCGTACCAGGAGCCGTCGCCGTTCTGGTGTGCCGCCAGCCAGCCGTACGCGTCGGCCGCGGCCCCGTGTGCTCCGGCCGCGTCGAGCGCCATCGCCGCCTCGACGTGGTCCCACGGGTCGAGGTGGTGGCCGCGGAACCACGGGATCGCGCCGTCGGGCCGCTGCACGGCGCGGATGCCCGCGACGGTGCGTATCGCCTGGGCCTCCGTCAGGACGCCGGGCAGCGCGAGGTGTTCGGTACGGCCGGGCTCGGCGCTCGACAGGGTCACCGGATCACCCGCCCACGGCGGCGGGGCGGGGCTTGGTCGCGTACGCCACGAAACTCTTTCCGATGACCGGGTTCAGCAGCCGCTCCGCCGCCCGGGTGGCGAGCGGCTTCTTCATGATGTCCCAGACCAGCAGCTTGTGGTAGGCGCGCACGGGCAGCGCCTTGTCGTTGTCGACGCCCATCGCGCACTTGAGCCACCAGTAGGGCGCGTGCAGGGCGTGCGCGTGGTGGCTGCCGTACGGCTTGAGGCCCGCCTCCCTGATGCGGCCGAGGAGTTCGTCGGCACGGTAGATGCGGATGTGCCCGCCCTCGACCTCGTGGTACGCGTCGGACAGCGCCCAGCACACCTTCTCGGGCCCGTAGCGGGGCACGGTCACCGCGATCCGGCCGCCGGGGCGCAGCACGCGCACCATCTCGGCGAGCACGCCCTTGTCGTCGTGGATGTGCTCCATCACCTCGGAGATGATGACGACGTCGAACGACTCGTCCGGGAAGGGCAGGTTGAGGGCGTCGCCCTCCATGGCGGCTGCCGTCGCGCCCTCGGGCGCCTCCCCCGCCTCCTTCATCGCGGCGAACCAGCGGGCGACCTCGCGGATCTCCTCGCCGTTGCGGTCCAGGGCGACGACACGGGCGCCGCGCCGGTAGCACTCGAAGGCATGCCGGCCCGCGCCGCATCCCAGGTCGAGGACGCGGTCGCCCGCGGCGAGCGGGAAGCGGGTGAAGTCCACGGTCAGCACGGGGGCCTGCTTTCGCGGTCGGGGGTGGATCGGTGGGGTGCGGTGCGTGCGGCCGGCTCGCGCGCCGGCCGCGGGGCGGTCCGGGCCTGCGCCGGGCCGCGCGGCTCGGGTCAGCCGACGGGGACGCGG
>NZ_JAKGCV010000269.1 GCF_021556455.1 Streptomyces fuscigenes
CGCCGGCCGGCTCCCGCGCCCGGCCCCGCCCGGCCGGGACGGGGCGGTGGGCGCGCGCGACCGCCCGTGGCGACACGGCAGACACCACTGTCGGTGGGCTCGGTCACACTGGACGTGTGACCATGGTCCGGTCGCCCGGGCCGTCCGGACCGACCGGCCCGTACGGCCGCAAGGACCGACCCTCCCGACCACCCGGCCCGTCCGATCCGCTCCACCGGCACCACCGGCCGCCCGCCACGGCGGCCCGTCCACCCGGCCACCGGGCGCGATCCGCCCGCACCGGGCGCCCGTCGTCCCACCGCACCGCCGTGAGCGGCAACCGCCGCCCGCACCCCCGCCGTCGTCCCCGACGGCACCCGGCCGCCCGTGCATCCGTACGGTGCTGCCACCGCCCCCCGGGCCTCCTGCCGGGCGGGCGGCCGCCACCGCCCACCACGACCGGCACACACGACACACGAGGTCCTGAAAACCGTGAACTTCACGCGTTGGAGCGCCCGGCTCCCCGGCAGTACGCAGCGCCGAGCCGTCGCACGCGGGGACAGCGCGGGCGTCGCACGTGCGGACCGCGGCGCGGTGCCCGCCGCCCGCGGCGAGTACGCGGCCCCGGCCGGCGGTGACGACGAGGAGGGCCGGGAGGCGGACGCGCCCGTCCCGCTCGGCCTCACCCCCGAGGACCTGGCCGTGCGGGAGGTACTCGGGGAACTGCCCGCGCTCGTCGCGCTGGTGTACGGCGCCGAGCACCGCGTCGCCTACGTCAACGAGGCGTACGAGGCCGCCTTCGGCGCCCGCGCACTCGGCACGCCCGCCGCCGAGAGCTGCCCGGAACTCGCCGACCTCGGCCTCGGCCCCCTGCTCGACCAGGTGCTGCGCAGCGGCACGCCACGCACCGTCAAGTCGCGCCGCATCCAGGTGCCCGGCCACCTGCACACCGGCCGCCGCTCCGGGGCGGCCCGAGCGGAGCGGCGCGGCGAGGGGTCCTTCACGGTCACCTGCGCGCCGGTGGGGCGGGGCGGCGGCGACGGCGCGGCGGGCGTGCTCGTCTTCGCCGCCGACGTCACCGACCACGCGGAGGCCGCCGAGCGGTTGCGCGCCAGCGACCGCAGGCACCGGGAGACAGCCGTCACGCTCCAGCGCTCACTGCTGCCGCAGGAGCTGGAGCAGCCGGACGACCTGCGCGTGGCCGCCACGTACCAGCCCGGCGGCGCGGACGCGGCGGTCGGCGGTGACTGGTACGACGTCATCACCCTCGGCGCGGGCCGCACGGCGCTCGTCATCGGCGACGTGATGGGCCGGGGGGTGCGGGCCGCGGCCGTCATGGGACAGCTGCGCACCGCGGTGCGCGCCTACGCGCGGCTGGACCTGCCGCCGCACGAGGTCCTGCAACTGCTCGACGGCCTGGCCGCCGAGATCGACGCGACGCAGATCGCCACGTGCGTCTACGCGGTCCACGACCCGAACGAGGGCGTCCTCGTGTACGCGTCGGCGGGGCATCTGCCGATCCTGGTGCGCTCCGAGGACGGCTCGGTCCTGCGCGGGGCGGATCCCACGGGCCCGCCGCTGGGCACGGGCGGCTGGCTGCACACCTCCGGCAGCATCCCGCTGCCGCCCGGGTCCACGGCGGTCCTGTACACGGACGGCCTGGTGGAGCGGCGCGGCGAGGACATCTACGAGGGCGTGGCGAAGCTGGAGAAGGCGCTCTCCGGGGCGCAGGGCTCCCCGCAGGTCGTCTGCGACCGGCTCCTGCGCAGCCTCGGGATCACCGCGGAGCACGACGACGACGTCGCCGTCCTGGTGATCGAGCACCCGGCGCGCACGGGCAGCGCCGCGGAGCTGTTCCACAACGCGGCGCTGGAGCTGCTCGGCGGCATTGAGGCCGCGCCGCGCGCCCGCGCCTTCGCCTCGGGCGTCCTGGCCTCCTGGCGCTTCCCGGTCGAGCTGCGCGACCTCGGGGTGCTCGCCGCGAGCGAGCTGGTCGCGAACTCGCTGAAGCACGGCACGCCCCCGATGCGCCTGCGGCTGCGCCGTACCGACCGGCGGCTGATCATCGAGGTCACCGACGGGGACGACCACCTGCCGCGCCGGCGCAGGGCGGAGCCCGCGGACGAGGCGGGCCGCGGGATCTCGATCGTCGCGACGATCGCCTCGGCCTGGGGCTCGCGCCGCACGCCGGGCGGCGGGAAGGCCGTGTGGTGCGAGTTCGCGCTGCCGGAGCCCGGCGCGGAGGACGGCCCCGGCTGACGCGCCCGGGAACCGCGTCCCGCCGCGGGGGAGCGCCCCCGCGACGGGACGTTCCGGTTGCGGTGCGGGCCGGGCCCGCGTGCGCGCCTCAGCCGACGCGTTCGGGCACCGGCACCGGCGCCGCGGCCTGCTCGGGCAGGTGCTGGGCGACCACCCGGGACGGCACCGCGAGGGCGGGCCGCTCCTGGGCGGGCGTGAGGCGCCTGCCGAGCCGCAGCGCCAGCACGGTCACGGCCAGCGAGAACAGCACGAAGGTCGCGATGTACGGGGCGTGCAGACCGGCCGCCATCGGAGCGCCGACGGCCGGCCCGACCGCCAGGGCCAACTGCTTGACCAGCGCGAACGCCGAGTTGTACTGCCCCACCATCGAACCCGGCGCCAGGTCCGAGACCAGCGGCGCGACGGTCGGCGACAGCAGCGCCTCGCCGAGCCCGAACAGTCCGTACGTGGAGACGAAGGCCACCGTGGCGACGGCCTGCCCGGCGTGCGCGAGCCCCGCGTACCCGGCGACGAGCCAGGCGAACGCCCACACCAGGCCCACCAGGGCGATGACCCGGGTCCGGCGCCGGCGCTCGACGATCCGCAGCACGAGGAACTGCGCCGCCACGATCACCGCCGTGTTCACGGCGAGCGCGACCCCGAGGGACGACGGGTCGATGCCCGCCGCGTCGGTGCCGAACGCCGTCAGCCCGGTCCCGTACAGCACGGGCCGGACGCCCGGGCGTCCGTGCGCGAGGCCGGTCCAGGCCGCCACGACGACCACGCCGGCGAGGACGAACGTCTCGCGGTAGGGGCTGCCGTTGGGTATCGCGAACGCGTGCCAGGCAAGACTCGTGGGGCGCCACTGCAGGGACACCGCGACGGCGACGACCAGGCCCACCCAGCCGGCCCGCACGCGTGCCGGTACCGTGCGGTCGAAGGCGAGCGCGGCGACGAGCAGCAGGGCGCCCGCCCCGATGAACACGGCGGGCGACAGGAAGCTGTACGTGCCGGGCATCGCGCGGGCGAACACGTCGGTCCACGGGGACGGCGAGAAGACCGCCGTCGAGCCGGGGTAGGCGTGCTTGGTGCCGAGGTAGACCGGCAGCAGGACGGGCGCGGAGAGCGCCACCCCGAGCGCCACCCGCCACCCGGCGCGTACGACGGCGCGCAGCCGCTGCCCGCCGGTCGTCTCCCGCTCCAGCAGCAGCCGCAGGACGAGCACGAGCGCGGCGCCGAGCGTGGCCATGTAGGCGGTGTAGAAGTTGGCGACCCAGGCGAGCGCCACGACGAGCGGCCCGAGGACCGGCCGCCGGGCCGTGCGGGCCCACTCGCCGACCAGGCACAGCAGCGGGAAGGCGATCAGCCCGTCCAGCCACATCGGGTTGTACGACGCCTCGACGACCGACCACCCGCACAGCGCGTACGTGGCGCCGAGCAGCGCGGCGGCCCACCAGGGCGCGCCGGGCAGGGGCCCCGCGGCGCCGGGGGCGTCCCTCAAGTCGCGGCCGGCCGGGGCGCCGAGGGGGAGGCCCGGCCCTGCCGCGCCCCGGGTCAGCCGCGGCAGGACCGCCGCCATCGCGGCCCCCGCTGCCGCCATCTTCAGCACGGTGATCACGTAGACCGCGAGGTCGATGCGGTCGCGCGGGAAGAACGCCACCAGCAGCGCGAACGGGCTGGTGACGTACGTACCGAGGTCGGGCAGCGACGCCGCCCCGTAGCCCGACTGCCAGTTCAGCAGCAGCCCGCCGTGCGCGGTGCCGTGGAGCAGGTCCCACAAGTGGGCGTGGAAGGGTACGAACTGAGCACCGAGATCGTTGATGCCGCGGGCGTGCCGGCCGAAGGGGAACTGGCGTGCCACGGCGTCGCCGGCGCACACGGCGACCGCGGTGATCAGGGCGGCCAGGGCGGCCGCGCGGCCGCGCACGGGGCCGCGCGCCGAGCCGGGACCGGCCGGGCGCGGGCGCACGAGGTCGCGTACGGAATCCAGGGTGGGCATAGTGCACGAATATGCCAGCGCCCGGGCGGCGTACGGCGGTTGGCCGTGTTCGTTCATGCGGTAGCTGTGAGATATTCATGTTTACATTCCGCCGTGGTTACGCCCTTCGGGTGTTGTTTCCCTGTGCTGATCTCGATAGTTGTCCCGTGTTTCAACGAAGCGGAGATCATCGAACGCTTCCACGCCCATGTGACCAGGGAACTCGTCACCCTGACCCAGGATCTCGGCCACACCTTCGAAATCGTCTACGTGGACGACGGGAGCCGGGACGCCACGCTCTCCCTGCTGGAGGCCGGCGCGAAGGCGGACGCCCGCGCCCGGTACGTCTCCTTCAGCCGCAACTTCGGCAAGGAGGCCGCCATGCTCGCGGGCCTCCAGCACGCCGCCGGGGACGCCGTGGTCATCATGGACGCCGACCTCCAGCACCCGCCGGAGCTGGTGCGCCGCATGCTGGAACTGCACGCCCAGGGCTACGACCAGGTGATCGCGAAGCGCACCCGCAAGGGCGACCGGGTCACCCGCACGCTCATGGCGCGCGCCTACTACTGGTCGATCAACCGCCTGGTCGACGTCGAACTCGTGGACGGCGTCGGGGACTTCCGGCTCCTGTCGCGGCGCACGGTCGACGCGGTGCTGCGCCTGTCGGAGAACAACCGCTTCTCCAAGGGCATTTTCGCGTGGGTCGGTTTCCGCACGACGACCTTCGCCTACGAGAACGCCGTGCGCGAACAGGGCCGCTCGAAGTGGAGCTTCGGAAAGCTCCTCAACTACGGCCTCGACGGGCTCATATCCTTCAACAACAAGCCGCTGCGCGCCGCGGTGTACCTCGGATTCCTCCTTCTGTCGCTCGCGATGCTCTACGCCGCGTGGATCGTCGTGTCCACCCTCGTCAACGGCGTCGGCACGCCCGGCTACGCGACGCTGCTCGTCGCCATCACCGCCCTGTCCGGCGTGCAGATGGTGATGCTCGGGGTCGTCGGCGAGTACGTCGGCCGTATCTACTACGAGGTCAAACGCCGTCCCCACTACCTGGTGGCCGCCACCGACGAGGACGCGCGGGCCCGGGCCGCCGGGGCGCGCGAGGGCCGGGCGCCCGGCGGGCGCACCGCCGATCCGGCCGCCGCGCCCGCCGGCTCGCCCGCCCCCGGTTCCACGCCCGCCGGCACCACGCCGGGCAGGGGAGAGCTGGTCCGCGGATGACGCTTCCGACGCCCGCGCCGGCCGTCACCCGGCCGGCGCCGCCGGCGCGCCGCTCGGCGACCTGGGCGCAGCTGATCCGCTTCGCGCTCGTCGGCGCCGTCAACACCGGCACGTACTACGCCTTCTACCTCGCGCTGCTCGACGGCGCGGGGCTGCCGTACGTCGTCGCGCACGTCATCGCCTTCGTCCTCAGCATGATCGGGTCGTTCTTCCTCAACAGCTGGTTCACCTACCGGACCCGGCCGACCCTGCGGAAGTTCCTCCTCTTCCCGCTGACCAACGCGGCCAACTTCGTCATCACCACAGGTGGCGTGTACGTCCTGGTGGACCTGCTCGGCATGGACGACACGTACGCGCCCCTCGTCGCGGCCGCGGCGGCCATCCCGATCACCTTCGTCGTCTCCCGGACGATCATGACCCGGCCCGACGGCCGGAGCACGGAGGCGCCGACGCACCCGGTTCGCGGCTGAATCGTTGGTCCAGGCAGTGGCTCACGCCACGAAGACTGCCTACCATCGATCACTGCAAGGCTTGTGCACCGAAGCACAATCTCTCGGGAGGCCCCCTTGAACCGCCTGAAGCGCCCCAACAGCCGCCGCAGCAGCGTGCTTTCCCTCTCCGCAGCGCTCGCGGCGGGCCTCCCGCTGCTGGCCGCGTGCGGCAGCGCGGCGCACCCCGGGGCCGCCGCCGTCGTGGGAGGGCAGCGCATCCCGGTCTCGTCGTTGCAGGCCCAGGTCGACGACGTCCGCACGGCGCAGCAGGCATCCCCCCAGGCCGCCCAGCTCATCGGCAACAGCGCCCAGCTCAGCCAGGCCAAGCTGAACGGCATGATCTTCGACCGCATCCTGGACCGCGCCGCGAAGGACACGGGGGTCTCCGCGAGCCGGCACGAGATCCAGACCGCGCGACAGCAGGCGGCCGCCGCGCAGCCCGGCGGCGAGAAGCAGCTGGAGGCGACACTCCTCCAGCAGGGCGCGCTCACCCCCGCGCAGATCGACGACGCCGTCCGCCGCGACGTCCTCATGACGAAGGTCGCCAAGGCCGTCGGCGGCGACACGACCACGCCCGCCGGGCAGCAGAAGCTCCTCGCCGTGCTCACGAAGACGTCGAAGGACCTGCACGTCGACGTCAACCCGCGCTACGGCACCTGGGACAACTCCAAGGTCGCGCTCGGCAACACGAAGACGGACTGGATCAAGCAGGTCTCCGGCCAGGCACCGGACCAGGTGCCGACCGACGCCTGATCCGTCGGGCATGAGGGGTCGCCGCGGCCGTGCGGGTAGGTTCGTAAGCGTGACGGACAAGACCACCACCCAGTCGGCCACCGGCCGGATCGTCCTGCTCACGGTGAGCCACCGGGTAGCGCCGGGCCTGCTGTCCTGGCAGGCGTGGGAGACGCTGCGCGGCGCCGACCGCGTGTTCTGCGAGGACCCCGGCCACCCCCAGCTGCCGTACGTGCGGGAGGCGGGCGTCGCGGTGGAGACCGCGGCGCCGACGGCCGACGAGCTGGTCGAAGCCTGCCCGCCCGGCACCACGATCGTGGTGATCCCCTCCACCGCGGACGACACCGACACCGGCCTGACCGACGGCCTCGCCCGGCTCGCCGGCTCGGGCCGCGTACGCATGCCCGACCTGGAGCTGCTGCCCGGCTCCTACGACCTGCCCGGCGCGCGGCTGCTGGACCTGGTCGAGGTCATGGACCGGATCCGGCGCGTCTGCCCCTGGACGTCCACGCAGACCCACGAGGGCCTCGCGAAGTACGGCATCGAGGAGATGTACGAGCTGGTCGAGGCGATCGAGGAGGGCGACAGGACCGAGCTGCGCGAGGAGCTCGGGGACGTGCTCCTCCAGGTCGTGCTCCACGCCCGGATCGCCGAGGACGCCGACGACCCCGAGGACGCCTTCTCGATCGACGACGTCGCGGGGGGCGTCGTGGAGAAGCTGATCCACCGTCACCCGCACGTCTTCGGCGACGAGAGCGCCGGCACGCCCGAAGAGGTGCACGCCCTGTGGGAGCGCACCAAGAGCGTCGAGAAGCACCACCGCACCTCCGTCACGGACGGCGTCCCCCTCGGCCAGCCCGCGCTGGCCCTCGCCGCGAAGCTCGCCGGCCGCGCCAAGGCGGCCCGGCTGTCCGTCGAGCTGCCCACCGGCGGCAACGCCCTCGGCTACGCGCTGCTCGCCCTCGCGGTCGAGGCCGAGTCGCAGGGCGTGGACCCGGAGAGCGCCCTGCGCGCGGCGGCCCGCACCTACCGCGACGCGATCAAGGCCGCCGAGAAGCCCGGCGTGTAGACGGGCCGGCACGCGGGCGCGCAGCCCCGGGCCGTGCGGCGCCCC
>NZ_JAKGCV010000026.1 GCF_021556455.1 Streptomyces fuscigenes
GCGCCCGGAGCCGGGCGGCGGTGCGGAGGCCGGCGCGCCGGGCCCGGGTGCGGTGGCCTCCGGCCCGTAGCGGACGCTCCCCCGGCGTGTCAGGGCGGCCCGGACAGCGCGGTGCCCCGGTCGGCCGGGCCGTCCGGGGCACCGCGTGCGAGCGGTCGCGATCATTTGGTCGGGACGTCAGCAGGAGCCTTCGTCCTGCCAGGCGCCCCACTCACCGGTGCTGCCCGGCTTCTCGTTCTGCGTCCACCACTTGGCCTTCCAGGCGTGGCCGCTGTACGAGACCTCGTTGCCGGCCACGTAGGCCGTGGTGGCGTTCCACGCGGCCGCGGTGCAGCCGGAGGGGTTGCCCGGGTCGGTGGGCGGGTCGGTCGGCGGGTTGTTCGGCGGGGTCGCGCCGGCGAACTTCACCGAGTACTTGGCGAAGTCCCAGGCGGACTGCGGAACGCTGCTGCACGCACCCGAGGTGGAGCCGTTGTTGTCGGGCGGCGAGCACTGCCGGTCGCGGTTGAGGGACCAGAAGGTGAAGCGGTCCATGCCGTGGCCGGTCGCGTAGTCCAGGACCGTCTGGAAGTCGGACTGGGTGAAGATCTCGCCCGTGTCACTGCGGCCGTTCATGCCGGAGAAGCCCTCGTGGGCGTACGCGGTGGCCTCGCTCCAGCCGAACGTGGTCTGCAGGAGCTTGTTGAACGCGGTGAGCGCGGAGGTCTGCGAGGCGGCGCCGTTGAAGCCGCCGTCGAACGGCATGATGGAGAAGTTGTTCGGCGTGAAGCCCTGCGACTTGGCCTCGTTGAGCATCTGCTGGCCGAACCAGCCGGTGCCCGCCGCCGTGCCGGCGGTCGTCACGGAGACGTACAGGCCGGGGTTGTTCTGCTGGAGGATCTTGGCGGCGCCGATCTCGTGGGCGACCGCGGCGGTGTTCTCGTACTCCGGCTCTTCGAGGTCGAAGTCGATGGCGTGCAGCTGGTACTTGGTGATGACCTGCTGGTACGCGGCGGCCGTCGAGGCGGCGTCGGAGCACGCCTGGCCGAGCTTGGTGCCGCCGTAGCCGCCGATGGAGACCGAGACGTCCCCGCCCTTGGCGCGGATGGCCGAGATGGTGGAGGCGACCGCGGTGTCGCTCGACACGGACGCGGTGCCGCCCCACGTGGGCGTGCAGCCGCCGCCGTTCGGGGCCAGGATGAACGCCAGCTGGAACGCCTTGAGCCCCGACGCGTCCATGATGGCGGTCGCGCTGGGCGGCGTGTTGTCCAGCGGCATCAGGTAAGGAGCTGCGGCGTACCACCGGTTGCTGAGGGCTGCGGCCTGCGCGGTGGACGCGGTGGCCGCCGGGGCGGCCGCGTGTGCCGCCGCGTGGGGGGCGGGGGCCTGGCCGAACGCGGCCGGCGAGGCCGTGGCGAGGCCCGCGCCGGCGAGCGCGACCGCCGCCGCGCCGCCGAGGAGGGCACGTAGACGCTTCATGGGCGGATCTCCCGTGAGGTGGAGGGGGGAGCCTGCGGATGCAGCTCAGAATCAGGCACCGTCCCCACGGCGTCAATAAGTTGGACTAGACCAAAGACATCGAACAGAGGGTATGGCCCGATTCGCCCCATCGGCGGGCAACGATCGTGTTTCTGCCGGTGTTATTTGCCAACTCCCGTTCTACGGTGGTCAGTCACGCACACTTCCTGTCGGGGGAACGAGGTGGGGCGACCGGTGGAACCGGGTATGGGACTCGGCCTGCGCGGCCGCAGCGGCATCCTGTCGCTCGTCGAGGAGTGCCTGACCCTGCCTCCCGGCGAGGAGCGGCCCGTCACCATGCTCCTCGGCCCGCGCGGCTCCGGCGCGAGCCAGGCCCACGGTGCGGTCCTCGACCGCTTCGGCGGCGAACAGCCCTTCGCCTACGTGAACTTCGGGGGCGACCACTCGCTGCTCCCCCGCTACGCGCTCGCCCTGATCGCCCGCCAGATGGGCCAGAAGTCGCGCCGCTACGGGCGGGCGCGCTTCCCCCTGCTGACCCTCGGGCTGCTGGCCTCCGACGAGGACCTGCGCATCCGCGACTCCGCCGAGGGCCGGCGCGCGGTGCGGCGGCAGCTCGACCACTTCCAGGAGGACAACGAGGAGCGCTACGACGGCGACTACCTCGCGGCGTTCCTCGACGTGGGCGCGGGCGCGCTCGGGCTGCCGGAGGGCGTCTCGCAGTTCGCCCTCAAGCTCGTCTCCAACGCCGTACGGCACGGCCGCAAGCGGCTCGCGGGCAAGCTCTCCAGCAGCGCCCACTGGTTCGGCGGCCACCCGCTGACCCGGCGCGCGGACGCGTGGGAGGCACTCGCCGAGATCAACCACTGGCGGCACGAGGGCGACGCGGGCGACCACGAGCGGCTGGACCGGCTGCTGTTCTCCGCGTTCCTCGAGGACCTGCGGCGCAACTGCGCGCGCAACTTCATGCCGCGCTCGTACCTGCTGCTGCTCGACAACACGCACACGCCCTACGGGACCCGCTTCGTCGACCTGCTGCTGCACGCGCGCCACGAGGACACGGTGGTCAACGGCGGCCCCTGCGACCCGCTCACCGTCGTGGCGAGTGCGAACAGGTGGCTGCCCCGCTGGGGGCCCGCCAGCGGGGAGACCTGGCCGTGGCGGCTGCGCGGCCCCGACCGCGCCTCGCTCGCCGACTGGCGGGAGTACCGGCCCACCCGCGACGGCGAGGACACCTGGTGGTACCCGCTGCGGCTGCGCGACCTCAGCCCGGACGAGGTCCGCATCCGCATCGAACTGCGCTTCGGGGGCGTGCCCGAACTCGCCCCCTACACCCGGCTGACGCCCTTCGTGCACCGGCTGACCGGGGGGCTGCCGCGCGCGGTGCAGCAGGTGCTCGACGTGCTGCGGCAGTCGGGGCCGCCCGCCCACAGCGGCGTCGAGCAGGACCTGTGGCTGCGCTCCCTGCCCGAGCGCACCCTGCGCCAGGGCGAGCGCACCGGACGCCTCGTCGACCTGGCGGTCGGCCACCTGCTGCGCGGTCTCGGGGAGGCCGACCAGGACCGGCTCGCCGAGTGCGCGGCGGCCCGGGACCTGTCGGCGGGCGTGCAGGCGCTCGGCCACGGCGACGCCCTGTTCGCCGAGGCGCGCGCCCGCTGGCTGCTCGACCCCGCGAGCCTCGAACCGGTCCTGCACCCGTGGCTGCGGCGGCTGCTGCTGTGGAAGCTCGCGGAGCGGCCCGGCGACTGGGACCTGGCCCACGAGCTGCTCGCCGACCACTACCGCTCGCAGGGGCGGACGGTCCAGGAGCTCGGCCACGTGCTGGCGACGGGCCGGGTGGACGAGGTCGCCGGCGTGCTCACGCGCCGGTTCGCGACGCAGCCCGCCGCCCGCTGGATCAGCGAACTGGAGGCGGTGACCGCCGCCCCCAACCGGCTGGAGACCCGGGTGGGGCCGCTGGAGCTGATCGAGCAGCTCGGCTCCGGCCGTGGGCCGGCCACCGCGGTGGACACCGCCGAGGTGGTACGGGGGCTCGTGGCGGCGCGCTGGCTGTGGAGCGATCCGCTGGCCGACCCGGGGCTGCGCCTGAGCGGCCTGGTCGCCGACGGCTACGCGCAGCTGGCGCACCTGCGCCGGGACGACATCGTGCCTCTGCTCAACGAGGCCGAGCGGTACCGCTACTGGCAGCAGCCCCACAACTGGGGCGGGGGAGGCGTGAGGGTGTGAGCATGCGCATCGAGTGGCCGCTGCACGTCGTACGGCGGGTGGCGGTGTCGGTGGCGCTCGCCGCCGTCGTGGCGGTCGGCGGGTACTTCGGCGTCTCGTGGTACCAGCGGGCCGACGCGCGGTGTGCGGACGGCGTCGTGAAGCAGGGGCCGGCGCACGAGTGCGTGGGCGTGACGGACGGCTCGTACGCCTTCGCCGACGACCTGAAGGGTGTCGAGGGGCGCATCAGGAAGGAGAACGCCCGGGTCGCGAAGGAGGCCGGCGGGGACTACGTGTCCATCGCGTACATGACGACGATGACGCTGACCGCGCAGGACAGCAACTCCCGCGAGTCGATCCGCCACGAGCTGGAGGGCGCCTACCTGGCGCAGTACCGGCACAACCGGGGCGACATCAAGGCCGCTCCCCCGGTGCGTCTGCTGATCGCCAACACGGGCAGCGAGGCGGCGTACTGGAAGCACACCGTGGGCGAACTCGTCGCCCGCAGGGACGAGGACCACCTCGTCGCCGTGACCGGCCTGGGCCCGAGCACCGGCGCCGACCTCGCGGCCGTGCGGGAGTTGTCGCGCCACCGGCTCGCGCTCGTCGCGTCCACGATGACCGCCGACAACATCACGAACATCAAGAACCTCGTCCGTGTCACACCCACCAACACCGACGAGGCGCGCGCCGCCGCCGCCTACCTCAAGTCGTCGAACGCCTACCGCACGGCCGCGGTCGTGCAGGACGCCGCGGCGGGCAACCTGTACGCGTCCTCGCTGGGCAAGGCGTTCGTCGCCGCCTATCCCGACGCCCACCACGCCCTGGTGCGCGGCAAGGCCGTCCAGACCTACGACTCCTCGGTCGGCGAGTCCTGGGAGACGGAACTCGACCTGATCACCACCAATCTGTGCGACGCGAAGCCGCAGCTCATCTACTTCGCGGGCCGCGGCATCCACCTCACCCGCTTCCTCCAGGCGCTCGCGCACCGCTCCTGCGACTGGACCGGCTTCACGGTGATGACCGGCGACGACACCACGAACCTGACCGCCGACCGGCTGCACGAAGCGGCCAGGACCGGCATCCCCGTGCTGTACACGGGCCTCGCACACCCCGACATGTACCGCGAGACCGCCAAGGACGGCCGGCGCGTCGTCGACACCACGTCCGCCGCGGCGTTCGGCCCGCAGGGGCCGCTGGCGCAGTGGTTCCCGAGCGATCCGCGCGACGACGGCCAGGCCATGATGGCGCACGACGCCGTGCTGACCGCGGAGAAGGGCGCGGCGCTCGCGGACCGGGGCCAGGGGGTCCCGCACGGGGACGCGGTGGCCCGGATGTTCGAGCAGATGCAGGGCAACAACCAGGTGCCGGGGGCGGGCGGCTTCCTGACCTTCCGGGAGGACGGCAGCCCGGTGAACAAGGCGGTGCCCATCCTCCGGCTGGACAAGGACGGCACGTCCGCGTTCGTGGAGGTGTCGGCCGCCGGCGGCACGCCTCAGCCCGGCAGGTGACTCCCGGCGTGACGCGGCGTCACCGCGCACGCAGGGTCGCGGGTTCGCGCACATGATTCGCCGCGCACGGGCAATACGGAGCTCAGGACGGGAGAGAGGGAGGCGTCATGCCGATCACGTTCCGTAAGAGCTTCCGGATCCTGCCGGGGGTACGGCTCAACATCAACCGCCACTCGTGGTCCGTCACCACGGGCGGCGGCGACCACGGACCGCGCCACACGCACAGCAGTACGGGCCGCAGCACGACCTCGATGGATCTGCCGGGCCCGTTCGGCTGGCGGAAGACCACGACGAAGCGGCGCAAGGGGCACTGACGGGCGGTCGCCCGGGCCGCGGGAGCCGCAGCCGCGCGGCCGGCGGCGGGTTCTTGGGCCCGGGCAGTCCGCCCGGGCCCGGGACGGTCCCCGCGAGCCGCGGGGGGCCTTTCGGAGCATTGGTTCCGGTTGCGATTCCGGTTCGTGCGGGTCGATGATCGGTGCGCGGCCCTGTTCGGGTATGCATGTGCTGCGGGGGCGTGCGAGAGGCTGTCGCACGCCGGTCGGGCACCGTTCGCGCTGCTTCGCCGACCCCTGAAACGGGGCGCGACACGCGGGTTCACCCGAACGGACCACCCAGGCTGAGAGTTATCTCATCGGTGATATAGCCTCTGGTTCATGGCAGACGACTACCTCGTACGCATCGGCAAGCTCATCCGCGACGCCAGGCAGCACCGTGGCTGGACACAGACGCAGCTCGCCGAGGCGCTGGCGACCAGCCAGAGCGCCGTCAACCGCATCGAGCGCGGCAACCAGAACATCAGCCTTGAGATGATCGCGCGCATCGGTGAAGCCCTCGACAGTGAGATCGTCTCCCTCGGCTACGCCGGTCCGATGCATCTGCGCGTCGTCGGCGGCCGCAGGCTCTCCGGCTCCATCGACGTCAAGACGTCCAAGAACGCCTGCGTCGCCCTGCTCTGCGGCTCCCTGCTCAACAAGGGCCGCACGGTGCTGCGCCGCGTGGCGCGCATCGAGGAGGTCTACCGCCTGCTGGAGGTGCTGAACTCCATCGGCGTGCGCACCCGCTGGATCAACGACGGCGTCGACCTCGAGATCGTGCCGCCGGCCGACCTCGACATGGAGGCCATCGACGCCGACGCGGCCCGCCGCACCCGGTCGATCATCATGTTCATGGGGCCGCTCCTGCACCGCATGGACTCCTTCCGCCTGCCGTACGCGGGCGGCTGCGACCTCGGCACCCGCACGATCGAGCCCCACATGATCGCGCTGCGCAGGTTCGGCCTGGACATCGCGGCGACCGAGGGGCTGTACCACGCCCAGGTCGACCGGACGATCGCGCCGGCCCGGCCCATCGTCCTGACCGAGCGCGGGGACACCGTCACGGAGAACGCCCTGCTCGCGGCGGCCCGCCACAACGGCGTCACCGTCATCCGCAACGCCTCGTCGAACTACATGGTCCAGGACCTGTGCTTCTTCCTCGAAGCCCTGGGTGTGCGGGTCGAGGGCATCGGCACGACGACGCTGACCGTGCACGGTGTGCCCTCCATCGACGTGGACGTCGACTACTGCCCCTCCGAGGACCCGGTCGAGGCGATGAGCCTGATCGCGGCCGCCGTCGTCACGGAGTCGCAGCTGACGATCCGCCGGGTCCCGATCGAGTTCCTGGAGATCGAGCTGGCCGTGCTGGAAGAGATGGGCCTCGACCACGACATGACGGCCGAGTACCCCGCCGACAACGGCCGGACCCGGCTCGTCGACCTCACGGTCCGCCCCTCCAAGCTGGAGGCCCCGATCGACAAGATCCACCCGATGCCGTTCCCCGGCCTCAACATCGACAACGTCCCGTTCTTCGCGGCGATCGCGGCGATGGCGCAGGGCAAGACCCTGATCCACGACTGGGTCTACGACAACCGGGCGATCTACCTCACCGACCTCAACCGCCTCGGCGGCCGCCTCCAGCTCCTCGACCCGCACCGCGTGCTCGTCGAGGGCCCGACCCGCTGGCGGGCCGCCGAGATGATGTGCCCGCCCGCGCTGCGCCCCGCCGTGGTCGTCCTACTGGCGATGATGGCGGCGGAGGGCACGTCGGTCCTGCGCAACGTGTACGTGATCAACCGCGGCTACGAGGACCTGGCGGAGCGCCTGAACTCGGTGGGCGCGCAGATCGAGATCTTCCGCGACATCTGATACGACGATGCCGCACCCCTCTCCGACCGACCTGCGGCTCAACCGGTCAGGGAGGGGTGCGACAGCGTCTCACGGACCCTCTCCGGGACTTCGGGGCCCGCGGCGGCCTACGGGCCGTGCTCCACGGGCGGGCTGCATCCGAGGCGTGCCGGTCCTCGACAGCGGCAGCCGGACGGATGCGGACCCGCTGCGCAGGCGCGCCGGTATCAGGACGGCTTGACGGCCGGCCGGTCCGGCCCGATGGCCGGACGTCCGAGGTACCGGCGTCCGGCCATCAGGGATTCAGGCACCGTAGTTCTTCTGCAACCAGCTCGACACGTAGTTGAACGTCTCGGCGACCGTGTCGCCGAACGCGCCCGGAGTCTTGGCGCAGGCGGTGCAAGGAGTGAAGCCGTGTGTGGCACCCTTCACGAAAACGAGCTGCTTGCTCTTGGCGTGAACGGCGTTGTCGTAGTACATCTCCGACGGCACAAGCCAGTAGTGGCCCGTCATGGACATGATGAGCAAGGGTGAATGTATACCCTTGACGTTGTCGACAGTTGCGGTATTGGACGACGCCCAGTCGATGCCACTGATCGAATCTGCTGTGATCTTCGGGTTCGTCGCCCGGATGGCGCCCACGGACAGGAAGGAACTGTTCGTGAAGCCCCCCTTGCTGGAGTCCCACGTCTCGTTGTCGTCGGGATCCGCGGACGGGACTCGCACCGAGCGCACGACCTGTGGGGCGCCTCCGCCCGGGTGCTGCGGCGAGATGACCGGGTACTTGCCCTTGGTGTGCGAGAGCAGGCCGGGATCCGCCTCCCACAGCCGGGCACTGTCACGGCCCACCGGCATGGGCGCGGCGTTGGAATACTGGCCGTTGCCGTTCCCGATCTGCCGACCGGTTTTCTGCGCCTGTCCTATGAGATGGTTCTCCCGCTGGGCCTGGCCGGCCAAGTAGTGGTTGATGAACGTCTGGCTGTAGGCGGAGGGGCCGTTCGCCAGATAGCCGTTCCGGCCGGCAAACATGTCCAGGGACTCATCGCGTACCCGGAGATCGTTTTCATCGGTCACAGAGGCATCGAGCGCCGTCAGATCAGAGAAGGCGATCCCCGGAATGGCGTCCAGGAGCACCACTCCGTCGGCCGGTGGCATGTCGCCCAGGTCGTCCCCGCAGGGATCCAGCCGCTCCGCGGCCTGGCATGCGGCGAGCCCGTTCTGGGCCACGTTCTGGTAGTAGGACATGATCGCGCCGCCGCCTGACCAACCGACGAGAACGACCTTGTCCACGGCCGGCAGGCCCCGGAGATACGTGACACTCGCCGACACGTCGAGCGCCAGCGAGTCCCAGTCGGCGGCCGCCTGATCAGCGTACTGGGACTTGACACACAGCACGGTGTATCCGCGTGCGGCGAGCTGCACACATGGCACGCTGCCGATGAAGTCGTCGTTCTCATGAGTCAGGAGGAGAGCGGTGGACTGATTCCCGTTCGGGGTGTCGGGCTGATAGAGCGAGCCGATCACCTGCGCTTTGCCGAGCAGCACCGTCGAGGTGTGGTAGGCCGCGGAGGCAGGAGCGCTCGGTGCCGTGTCGGCCTGAGCCGAGGACGTGAGCAGAGGGGCGACGAGCGCGAGACAGACACTGGCGAGGACGAGAAACAACGGCCTCGTCCTCGGTCTCCACGGCCGACGTGGGCGGACTGAGGGAACAAACATCACACGAGCCTTCCTCGAAGTCGGGGCCACAGAGCCCGCCTCGGCCGGAACGGTTCGGCAGGGCCCCGGGAGCGGCGGTGCTCACGCTTGCAGAGCAGAGCCTGCTATTGGTATTACAAATAGTCAATAAGCTGGGCGGGGTCGCCGCCCACCCGCGTCTGCCGCAACAGGCGGCGAGCAACGTTTCGCCGGTCGCTCGCCGCGCCGGTCCAGCGCCCGGAGCTTTGACGGGCCGGCAAGTTCTCCGATCCGATCGGCCTGTCCCGGGACCCTCGGTGCCGGCTGCGCCGACGTCGCGAAGTCCCGGGGGCAGGTCTGACGGAGGCCGGCCCCGCGCACGGCGGGGCAGAGCGGAGTGTTGGGTCCGCAGCGCCCTCTCCCGACCAGCCTGCCGAGGCCGACGGCGTCGAAGCCGACCGCGGCGACGCGCCCACGGCGGGCTGCGCGCTCGTCCGAACCGCGCATGCCCGACCCTTGACTTGAGGGCGGGATCAGCGAGACGGCCCGCAATGCCCTGTCGCCTGCGGGCCGACAGCACGTCGAGGCCATATCCGATGATGACGAGTCCCCCTACGACGGCCGCAGGCACCAGAGCGCAGGGCCACCGGCCCCGCACCGCCGCCAACGCGCTCAGAGCTGCGGCTGCCCCGCCGAGGAGCAGGACCGGCAGGCCCAGCCGGAGAACGGCCTGACGGGTCTCGCCCTCGACGCTTCCCGACAGACCCCGTCGGCCGTAGGGGAGCCAGATCGCGAGACCCGGCAGGGCGCCGGCGACGGCACTGAGGCGCACGGCGGCTCCGGCGAGGACCTCGCACCGACTCGTCTGTTCGTCGTCCACGTGCCGACGGACGCCTGGGGGCCGGACACGCGTGGCTTCACCTTCGCGGGCGTCAATGCGGCATCGCTTCCGGGCCGTTGCTCAATCGCGTGAGGCGCACAGAGCGCCCCCTCCCCCGCCGTGCACGGCCCCCGGAACGACGTGTTGGTCCCGATGCTCATCGCCACCGCGCGCTGGACCGGCGTCTCGGTCCACGTCGGCGACGGCAACGGCGCGAACCTCACACTGCCCCCCGTTCACACCGCTCCCGTTGCCACCACGTCGCTCGTCCGCCCGGCCGGCCTGCCCGGGAGAGGCAAGAGCCGCCCCGTCCCCGGCCTTCGGCCCGCCAACTGGGGCCCGCGGCCCATGAACTAAGGTCGACGTCCGGCGAAGAGCCCCGCTCCGGCAGCGGCGGCCGGACGCCTCGGACGTGCAGAGAGGTGTGAATGTATGGGTGCCAGTGACGGCGTCGGCAACACGGGGGCAACGGGCCCGGACACGGGGGGCCTGCCAGGTCAGGCTTCGCCTCCGGACGGGGGCGAGCGGGGCGGCGCCTCGGGAGAGCGGCTGGTCCTCTTCACCGACGCCGTGACGGCGATCTCCATCACCCTGCTGATCCTGCCGCTGGTGGACCTCGTCCCGGAGGTCTCGTCCGCCCACGAGCCCGCCAGCGAGGTGGTCACCGGCCACGTGAACCAGATCTGGAGCTTCCTGCTCAGCTTCCTGGTCATCGCGAACATCTGGGGGGAGCACCACCGGACCTTCTCGTCGATCGCGAAGGTCACCCGCCCCCTGACCGTGTGGAACATGGGGTGGCTGCTGTCCGTCGTCGTACTCCCCCTGCCGACCGAGATGATCGGCGCCTTCGGCCGCGACCGCTTCGTGATGGCGTTCTACTACGCCACACTTCTGGCGAGCATGGTGTGCCGGTCGGCGATGCTGCGCATCCTCAAGTCCTCTCCCTCGCTGGTCGAAGAGGGAGACGCCCCGGAGACCCGGCAGAAGATCCAGGACGCGCACACGGACAGCCGCCTCAACGTCGTCGCGCTGGTCGTCGCCTTCGCCATCGCCCTCGCCGTGCCCCAGCTGCAGTACTACAGCCTGTTCCTGCTCCTCGTGCCGGGACGCGTGCTCTCCAGGAGCCGGCGCACAGCCCGCTGACCACCGAGCTCCCCAAGCGGTGTTCCTGGCGTGAACGCGCCGGGGCCCCGCCGCACTGGTGCTGCGGCGGGGCCCCGGGGCAACGGTTCAGCTCTTCTGCCAGCCGATCAGCTCGGGCGGGCCGGTGACGCCGTAGTTGCCGTAGAACTGGGCCGCGCCGTAGTTGGCGAGCCCCTTCTTGACGGCCCAGATGGTCGGGCCGTTGTGGGTCGGCATGACGCCGTAGGTCTTCATGGCCTCCAGCTCGACCTTGTTGCCGGCGGCGATCTGCTGGTCCAGGGTCGGCAGGTTCGCGACGGCCTTGGTCTCCTTGTCCATGCTCTTCGGCACCGAGCGGGAGACGTTCAGCGACGAGTCGGAGCAGTACATCTGGCAGATGTAGAGCATGCCGTTCGGGTCGCTGGAGATGAAGCCCATCCCGAAGATGTCGAACGAGCGCTGCGTGAACACCTTGTTGAAGTCGGCGGACGGGTGCGCCTTGATGTCCAGCGTGACGCCGATGCCCTTCAGCATCTGTGCGAGGGCGGTGGCACGCGCCTTGACGGTGGAGCTGTCACCGATGGTGGGGAAGCTCAGTTCCAGCTTCTGGCCGCCCTTGGTGCGCACGCCGTCGGAGCCGGCCTTCCAGCCGGCCGCGTCCAGGTCCTTCTTCGCCTGGGCGGTGCTGAACTTGACGACCTTGCCGAAGTTGTCCTGGTACCCCTTCTGGAAGGGGTAGAGGTTGAACGAGCCGGGCAGCGGCTCGGTGTAGCCGAGGCCCTGGAACGTGATCTTCGCGAGCTGGGCCCGGTCGATCCCCTCCATGATGGCCTTGCGCACGGCCGGGTCCTTCAGCTGCGGCGAGGTGCTGTTGAAGACCAGCAGGTTGTTGGACGTGGTCGTGCCGCGGCGGAGCTCGGTGCCCTGCACCGACTTCACCTGGTTGAGCTCCTCGGCGTTGCCCGCGGCCACCGCGTCGATCTGGCCGTTCTTGAACGCGTTGATGCCCGCGCTGTCCTCCATCTGGACGTAGGTGAGCTCGTCCAGATGCGGCTTCGCGCCCCACCACTTGGGGTTGGGCTTGTAGGTGACGGTGCCGCCCTTGGCGTCGAACTTGGAGATCGTGTACGGGCCGGCTCCCCACTCGGCGTGGGGGTTGCTCACGTAGTCCTTGTTGAACGCGTCGGCCTTCGCGATGTGCGGGTTGAGGACCGAGGAGAACAGGGACTTCCAGTACACGAAGGGTCCGGTGAAGGTGACGACCGCCTCCTTGGCGTCCTTGCCCTTCTTGACCGAGGCGATGCTGGAGTAGCCGTCGCTGGAGCCGACGACGTAGTCCTTGTTCTTACCGTTCAGCGCGGTCCAGGTGTCCCGGAAGATCGTCCAGTCCATGTCCTGGCCGTCGTTCCACTTGGCCTTGGGGTTGATGTCGTACGTGACCTGCGTCTTGCCGTCGACCGTCGCCTGCTTGACGTCGGTGAGGTAGTCCTTGTTGTAGGTGATGTTGCCCTTGGGGTCGTTGAAGGACAGCTGCGGCTGGTAGAACCACGCGATCTTCGACGTGTAGAGCGAGCCGTTGCCGTTCAGCGGGTTGAGCTGGTCGGGGATCTCCACGATGGGGAGCGTCAGCTTCCCGCCCTGCTTCAGGTTGCTCGCAGGCTGGGGGTTGTACGAGGTCAGCACGTCCTTCTCGGAGGTGGCGCCCTTCGAGTGCTTCTGCCCGGAGTTGTCGGTGCTCCCACCGCTGCATCCGGAGAGGACGAGGGTGGCGGTGGCGGCGAACGCCAGCCCGCCCAGTGCGATTCTTCTCATGACGGCCTTTCAGCTCAGTTGTCGACAGACGTGGACGTGGTCGTGTCCGCGAAGTGGCACGCGTCGCGGTGGTCGCTGCCTCCCCTCGCGGTGAGTGGCGGAGTGACCCCGCGGCACTGCTCCTTCTGCGGGTCCGACAGCGTCAGGTGCAGCGGACACCTGGAGACGAACCGGCAGCCGGGGCGGTCGTCGGTGGGGCTGGGGAGGTCGCCCTTGAGCAGGACGCGGTCCCGGGTGCGCTCGGCGACGGGGTCGGGCAGCGGGATCGCCGACAGGAGTGCCCTGGTGTAGGGGTGCCGGGGATCGTCGAAGACCGAGTCCGTGGCGCCGATCTCGACGATCCGCCCGAGGTACATCACCGCCACGCGGTCGGAGATGTGGCGCACCACCGACAGGTCGTGGGCGACGAAGAGGTACGACAGGCCCAGCTCGGCCTTGAGGTCGTTGAGCAGGTTGATGACGCCGGCCTGCACGGAGACGTCGAGGGCGGAGACCGGTTCGTCGAGGACCAGCAGCTGCGGCTTCGTGGCGAGCGCGCGGGCGATGCCGATGCGCTGCCGCTGCCCGCCGGAGAAGGCCGAGGGGAAGCGGTCGCGGTGCTCGGGGTCGAGCCCGACCAGCTCCATGAGGTCCCCGACCTTGGTGTCGAGGGTCCGCCGGTCGCGTTCACCGATCGCGCGGAGCGGCTCGGCGAGGATGTCGAAGACCGTCATGCGGGGGTCGAGCGCGCCCATGGGGTCCTGGAACACCATCTGGATGTTGCGGCGCACCGCGCTGATGTCCTGCCGCCGCCTGAGGTTCGCCGTGTCCTGCCCGCAGACGGCGATGGAGCCCTGCTCGGGCGGCTGGAGCCCCATGATCTCCAGCAGCGTGGTCGTCTTGCCGCAGCCGGACTCGCCGACGAGGCCGAGCGTCTCCCCCTCGTGGATGTCGAGGTCGATGCCGTTGACGGCGAAGACGGTGCCCACCTTGCGCTTGAGCAGACCGCCCCGGGTGAGGGGGAACGTCTTGGTGACACCGGAGAGTTCGAGGACCTTCGGCCGGTCCTCGCGCGGGACGGCCGCGACGCCGCTCTCCCGGACGGCCGGCACGGGATAGATCGGCGTGCCGCCGATCGCTCCGCCGTCGATCTCCGCGGCACGCAGGCAGGCGGCCGCGTGCTCGTCGCCGGTGTCGCTCCCGGCGAGCGCCACCAGCGGCGGTTCGCCCTGGAGGCAGGCGTCCTGCACGACGGGGCAGCGGGCGGCGAAGGGGCAGGCGTCGGGGAGGTCGACGAGGAGCGGCGGCGTTCCCGGCACCGGGATCAGGGCGCCCCTGGCCCGGTCGTCCAGTCGGGGTATCGCCCCCATCAGGCCGATGGTGTACGGCATGCGCGGGCGTGCGAAGAGTTCGTCCACGCCGGCCCGTTCCACCGCGCGGCCCGCGTACATCACCATGACGTCGTCGGCGGAGCCGGCCACCACTCCGAGGTCGTGGGTGATCATGACGACCGCGGCCCCGGTCTCCCGCTGGGCCGTCTTGAGGACGTCGAGGATCTGGGCCTGCACGGTGACGTCGAGCGCGGTGGTCGGCTCGTCGGCGATGATCAGGTCGGGGTCGTTGGCGATCGCCATCGCGATGACGGCCCGCTGCCGCATGCCGCCCGAGAACTCGTGCGGGAAGCCCTTCGCGCGGCGGTCGGGGTTGGGGATGCCGACGAGGTCGAGCAGTTCGACGGCCCGCTTCCACGCGGCGGCCGTGGAGATGTCCTGATGGATCTGGAGCGCCTCGACGATCTGCGCGCCGATGCTGAAGATCGGGGTGAGCGACGAGAGCGGGTCCTGGAAGATCATGCCGATGCGCCGGCCGCGCACCTTCGACATCTGCCGGTCGTCGAGGTCCAGGAGGTTGTCCCCGCCGAGCGTCACCGAGCCGGTGACCGAGGCGTAGTCGGGCAGCAGGCCCATGACGGCCATCGACGTGACGGACTTGCCGGACCCGGACTCGCCGACGATGCCGAGGGTCTTGCCGCGGTGCAGGTCGAAGGAGACGCCGCGTACGGCGTCCACCCGGCCCGCCTCCGACGGGAAGGCCACCTTCAGGTCGCGCACGGACAGCAGGGGCTGCTGGGTCTCGGGCTTGGTCGTGACAGCGCGCTGCTCGATCATGCGCGGCCTCCAGACTGCGAGGTGGGGTCGAGGGCGTCGCGCAGGCCGTCGCCGATGAGTGCCATCGCGACGGTGAGCAGCACCACCAGGGCTGCGGGCAGATAGAACAGCCAGGGGGCGGTGGACAGCGTGTTCTGTCCGTCGGCGAGCATCGAACCCAGGGACACATCGGGCTGCTTGACGCCGAAGCCGATGAACGAGAGCGCCGTCTCCGCCTGGACGGTCGAGGCGACGCCGAGGGTGAACGTCACGATCAGCAGCGACCCGATGTTGGGCACGAGGTGGCGGACGATGGTGCGCATCGGGCTGACGCCCATGAACCGCGCCGCCATCACGTACTCGCGCTCCCGCAGGGACGTGGCCAGGGACCAGATCACGCGGGCGGTGAGCATCCAGCCGAACAGCGTGAGGACGACGACCAGGACCTGCCACTCGCCGCGGTAGTGCGTGCCGACCAGGGCGATGATCAGGAACGAGGGCAGGATGAGCAGGAAGTGCACGAACCCGAGCATCGCCCGCTCCACCTTGCCGCCGAAGTAGGCGGCGGTGGTGCCGAACAGCCCCGCGATGGCGGTGGTCAGCAGCGACACGGTCACGGCGATGACCAGCGACCTGCCCAGTCCGTGGACGAGTTGGGCGTAGACGTCGTTGCCCGCGGCGTTGGTGCCCAGCAGGTGCCCGCTCACCCCCGGCGACACGGTGAGGGCGGTGAAGTCCGCCTCCGTGAAGTTCCAGTGGGTCAGGAAGCGGCCGAACACGGAGAAGAAGACGAGGAGCGCGAAGAGCACGAGCCCGAGGAGCGCGGCCTTGTTGCGCGCGAATCGCCGCGCGTAGAGCTTGAGCGGAGACGTGCGTCCGCCGCCTCGGGCGGCCTTCGCGGGGTCCTCCGCCGGGGCCGCGGCGGGGCTGAGCCCTTCGGCGTCGGGCCCGACGCCCGGCATGTTGATGGCCACGTCAGCTCACCCTGATCCTGGGGTCGAGGGCCACGATGACGAGGTCGGCGAGGATCGCGCCGATGGCTGTCATGAGGGCACCGAAGGCTGCGACAGCGACGACGCCGTGCACGTCGTTCGTGCTGATGGTCTTGGTGAAGTACTCGCCCATCCCGTGCCACGCGAACACCGTCTCGGTGATCACCGCGCCGGTGAACAGGGCCGGCATCGCGAAGGCGACCTGGGTGGCGACGGGGATGATCGAGGTCCGCAGGCCGTGCCGGTAGATGGCCTGCTTCCGCGTCAGCCCCTTGGAGCGCGCCGTACGGACGTAGTCGGAGTTGATGTTGTCCAGCAGCAGCGAGCGCTGGAGCAGGTGGTACCCCGCGTACGAGATGAACGTCAGCGAGATCGTGGGCAGGATCGCGTGGGTCGCCCGGGAGCCGAGGACCGCCCAGAAGCCGGCGACGTCGGGGCTCTGCGCGCCCGCGACCGGCAGCAGTGTGCTGCCGAGGGACTGGTTCAGGGCGATGGCCACGAGCACGACCGCCAGCGAGGCCACGGCGGAGGGCGTGTTGAAGGACAGCACCGAGAGGCCCTGCCACACCCGGTCCGCCGCCTTGTACTGGCGCGACGCGGTGTAGACGCCGAGGCCGACGCCGATGACGATGGCCAGGATCGTCGAGGCCAGGACCAACTGGCCGCTGACGAAGATCCGGTAGGCGACCTGGTCGTTGACGCTGCCCCCGGTCGGCGACTGGCCCCAGTCGAAGTGCGTCACGATCCCCGATATCCAGTGCCACCACCGATCGATGATCGGTTTGTCCGGATTGAGGTTGTAGAGCGCCAGCGAATGGTTGATCTCGGCCGGTGTTCGAGGCGGTCGCAACGCGGTGTAGTTCGACGCAGGCTTGAGGAAGGCGTTGGCGAGGAAGTACGTGAGGTTGGTCGCGACGACGATCATCAAAAACCAGCCGACTGCTTTGCGGGCGATGTAACGCAGCACTGTGAGCCGGCCTTTCGTGAAACGGGTGTGTCGGCTCGCGGATCCGGTGGGTGACTGGACGCGTGGCCGCGTTGACCGGGCACCGGGTCGCGAGCGCTCGGACGGGACGTGCGGATGCTCGGCGGTTCAGAAAAGGATTGGCGCGCGACCGCTCCGATGCACGACACTGAGGTGCGCTGGCGGAGCTGCACAGGTAGGCCGAGCAGGGGTGAGCAGTGCGCCGGGCATGGAGCGACAACCTCGCGTGGGAGTGGGCCGGTTCAGGCGACCGCGCGATGCGGTAGCGCCGTTCTTGACGATCGCAAGCGGTTTTGAGCACGTCAAGATTGGCAAGGTCGCGATCCGGTTAAGTCGACGTTACGTATCAGTCGTCCCTCGCGTAACTTTCGTCCTCGCGACGACCCCCTTGAGGGAAAGACGGCCCCGTGAGGAGAAGCGGAATGACGCACTCTCACTTCATGGGGCGTCAGATGCCCACAGCGGAAAGGCCGAAGGCCAACCGTCGCCACGCCCTCCGCGGCTGAGCCTCGTCCCCGGCCCGCCCTGTCGCGGCCCACGTCTCTCCGGCCCGACATCGCGGCCGTAGCGATTCTGAGACATTCCCGGCGAATCAGGAGGGGCAAGGATCGTGGTGACCATGGCCCCGGCGGCGAACACCCGCAAGGGCCATTGCACGATGCAAGGAGTGTTCTTGATGCGTACCAACCGGAAGACCGCCGTCCTCGTCGCCGCCGCAGCGCTGATCGCCGCCGCGGGAGCAGGAGTCGCACAGGCCGCGCCGTCGGGGGCCGGCGCCGCGCCGTCCGCCTGCCGCCCCGCCAACCACCTGGCGAAGATCACCAAGGCGCCCGACACCGCGGGGCACCACCACTACCGCGTCACCCTCAGCGCGCCGCGCGGGTACGACGCCTGCACGCTCGCGGGCTCGCCCGGCGATGTGCGCTTCACCCGTCACGGCTCGTCCGTCGGCATCCGCGCCGGCCGCACCGGAGCGCAGGGCACGCGGGTGACCTTCGGCCCGGGCCACCCGGTCCACTTCGACATCCAGGTGCCCGGGAAGGGCCACGCGAAGTCCGCCGACGAGGCGTCGTTCACGCTGCGCACCCCGGGCGGGGTGATTCCCGGGACGTCGTTCGCGGAGGGCAGGTTCACCGTGTCCCCCGGCACGGTCGTGGGCCCGGTCAAGCGCGGGGCCTGACCTCCCGGCCCTTCGCGGCGGCGGCGCGGCGGGTACGGGGACCGACCGGCGGCTTTCCCACGGCGGCCCGTTCCGTACCGGGACCTGATCGCCCGCTCCCCCACGGCGGCCCGTTCGGTACGGGGGCGGGCTGCCGCACGGGGCGGGGCGGCGGGGGAACGCGGGGCGCGGATACGGCCGCGGACGCGGCCCGTACGTCCGCGCCACGTGACGTGGTCCCCGCGTCCCGCCCGCCGGCGCGGTTCGTGTGCCGGTGCACCGCGACGCGGAAAACCCTGCGGGCCGCCTTCGCAGGGAAGGCGGCCCGCAGGGTGGTACGGGACGGGGCCCGTCGGTGTGGCGCGTGGGGCCCGGCGCGGTGCCGGGTCCGCCCGCGTCACTCCTCGGGCTGGGGAACCCGGCCGGGAGGCTCGGCCTCGGCGGTCGGCAGGCACCGCTCGATGACGAACTTGTAGAACGCGGCGCCGATCAGGCCGCCGACGAGGGGCCCGACGATCGGCACCCAGAAGTAGAGGTTGCCCCATTGGTCTCGCCACGCGTTGTGGTAGCCCGTGATGAAGCTCGCGAGACGGGGGCCGAAGTCGCGGGCCGGGTTGATGGCGTAACCCGCGTTGGTGCCGAAGGCCATGCCGATCGCGACCACGACCAGGCCGATGATGAACGGCGCCAGGTTCGCCTTCGGCGGTGTGTTCAGCATGTCGGTGATGGCGAAGATGAGCAGCAGCAGCAGGGCCGTGCCGATCACCTGGTCGCGGAACGCTCCCCACTCGTGGACGCCGGCCGCGGCGTTGCCGTTGCCCGGCAGGGTGGAGAAGACGATCTGCGTCATGAAGGTGTGCTTCGGGTCCGCCTTGGCGAGGACCTCGGTGTAGTTCCAGCGCACCAGCAGCGCGGCGACGAACGCGCCGAGCGTCTGGGCGAAGACGTAGGGGATGACCTTCACCCAGGAGAACCCTCGGAAGACCGCGAGGGACAGGGTGACGGCAGGGTTGAGGTGGGCGCCGCTGAGTCGGGCTGCGACGTACACACCGAGCGTGACGCCGAGGCCCCAGGCCCACGAGATGCTGTCGTGGTCGCCCAGGCCGCCCTTGGGGTCGGTGAGCGCGCCACCCGCGACGACCTGGGCGACAACGCCGGCGCCGAACAGCAACAGCACCATCGTGCCGGCGAATTCGGCGCCCATCTCTCGGAACAGCTGTGATCTACCGGTGTTCTTCATTGCGCTCTGCGTCTCCTCGGAGAGTGGGGCGCAGGCGGATGGTTCCGGCCCGCCCGTGACTTCCCGTCATCGTGGGACGCCGTCGTGCACACCGCACTCCGAAAGGCGCGGGCTTAGCCCTGACGGGGTGTTGTGTTGCTCCATCCGATGGACCTGCTGCCGCGCCGCGTTCGATCAGGCGTGACGCCGTGGTGTGGAAACCGGCGGTACGGGGCTCACCGCGACCGGGCCCGGCGCGGGCCGGGCCCTCGGTGCGAGCGTGCCAGCGACGGCCGCGCGGCGCAGGTCAGGGAACCAGGACGCGCTGCCACCGCATCTCACCGTCGTGCAGGTGGCCGGTCGGTGCCAGCCCCGCGGCCGCCGCGACCGCCGCGGACGCCCGGTGCTCGGGGTGGATGTGTGCGATGACGGTGTGCACGGACTGGGCGCCCAGCCCGTCGACCAGCGCCCGGGCCGCCTCGACGGCGATGCCCCTGCCCTGCCACGGGGTCCCCAGCACCCAGGCGATCTCGGCGAGGAGCCCGTGCCCGGCGGGTGCGGCCGTCGCCTGCACGGTTCCGGTGAGGCGCTCCTCCTCGCGGTGCCTGATCACCCAGTTCAGCCAGGAGACGGCCGGGTCGGGCGAGCCCGCCGTGAGGCGCTCGTAACGCGACCGCAGCGCGGACGGCTCCAGGGGCGTGCCGCCGATGAAGGTGTGCAGCGCCGGGTCGCCCAGCAGCTCGGCCATCTCGGGGGCGTGCTCGACGCGCAGCGGCAGCAGGTCCAGCCGCGGGGTACGGATGATTCCCGCCGTCGGGCGGCGCATCCCGGCGCCGTCCCGGGGCGGGCCCGGCGGGCCGGTCTTCGCGCGCCGCGGCCGGTGCTCAGCCACGGGTGCCCAGCGCCCCGCGGAGCTGCGACACCAGCACGGAGCGGAATCCCTCGGCGGTGGGCGTCTCGTGGTGGAGGACCCGGGGGATCATCACACCGGCGAGCGCGGCCATCAGGAAGTCGGCGATCTCCACCGGGGTGTGTTCGGGCGTGAAGGTGCCGGCCTCGCGGCCCTCCTCCATCGCGCGCAGGAACGGCTCGCGGTAGCGGACCTGCAGTTCCGCGCTGTACTCCCGCACCTCCTCGTCGCGGATGCCGGTGCGCCAGAACTCGATGAGCGTGCGCAGTGTGCCCTCCGTGTTCGCGAGGCTGCGGTCGACGAGCGCCAGGAGGCGCGGCCAGGGATCGCTCCGGGCCGCGGCCACGGCTTCGAGTGCGGCGACTTCCCGGTCCACGGACCGGCGCATCGCCTCGATCAGCATGTCCTCGCGCGAACCGAAGTAGTTCTGGAGGGTGCTGACGGCCACGCCGCTCGCCCCGGAGATGTCCGCGAAACGAGTGCCCTCGTATCCGCGCTCACCGAGTACGTCCATGACGGCGTCCAGCACTTCGAGCCGCCTGGTTCCGCCGGCGCGACGCGTACGCCGCTCCCCGATAGGCATGTTTGTACGGTATGTCGGTACCGACGAACCCGTCAACCAGCCGATACGCCCCCGGGGGCACCGCACCGAGTCATGGGACGGCGGGCGGCGTGCCCCGTCTCAGCGGAGGGCGGCGCGGATGATCTCGCCGACGACGGGGCCGGTGTCGAGTTCGGCCTTGATCTCGGCGAGGGTCTGTGCGGCCAGGGCCTCCCGCCAGGAGGCCTCGGCCCGGCTCATCGCATTCTTGACGGGGCAGGGGCCGGTGGGGCGCGGCGAGAGTTCGCCGATCCTGCCGCAGCAGCGGATCTCGGTGCACTGGAACATGTCGGCGTCGCCCTCGATGGCCTGGACCACGTCCAGCAGCGTGATGGCGTCGAGCGGACGCGTGAGGCTGAACCCGCCGCGCGGCCCCGGGGTGGACGCGAGCAGTCCGGCCCGGGACAGCTGCTGGAGCTGCTTGTTCAGGTAGGGGGCGGGCAGCCCGTGGGCCTGGGCCAACTGGCTGCTGCCGACGGGCCCGCCGCCGGCCATGTCCAGGTTGAGCAGTGTGTGGAGGGCCCACTCGACACCCTTGGCCATTCGCATAATACGGACATTACCTGTCCTGGACCCCTTCACGTCGAGCCGGTCGGCGACTGCCTGCCGGAACGCCGCCCGCGGACCGGCCAGGGACTCCCGCCTCTCCCCCTCGGGCCCTTCGATCCTCTGCCCTCTCGGGCCCCTCCAAGAAACCTTGACACTCAATATCCAGGATATGTAATGTCCTGGATAGCTCGGGAGTGCCGCACGGGGCGGCAGCCCGGGAGGGCGGCGTGCCCGGCGCGCCCGCTCCCCGGTGCGACGAGCGGCGGTCGGCGCAAGCGAGAGGAAGAAGAGACGATGAAGGACATCCTGGTTGTGGGCGGCGGATTCGCCGGCGTCTGGAGCGCGGCGGGTGCCGTACGGACGGCCCGGGCCGCCGGGGCGGCCGACGGAGAGCTGCGCGTGACGCTCGTCAGCGGCGGCGACGACCTGGTCATCCGGCCGCGCCTGTACGAGGAGGACCCGGGGAGCATGCGGGTGCCCCTCGACCGCGTCCTCGGCCCGATCGGCGTGCGGCGCGTCACCGCGACGGTGACGGGCATCGACACCGGCGCCCACTGCGTCCGAGCGGTCGGCCGCGACGGCGCGGAGCTGACCCTGACGTACGACCGGCTCGTCCTGGCGGCCGGCAGCCGGCTCGTGCGCCCGCCCTTCCCCGGCGCGGAGCACGTCTTCGACGTCGACACGCTGCCCGCCGCCACCGCGCTCGACCACCACTTGCGGCGGCTGCCCCGGCGGACCTCCGAGGCGGGCCGGTACACGGCCGTCGTCGTGGGGGCGGGCTTCACCGGCGTGGAGGTCGCCACCGTCCTCGGCGAGCGCCTGGGGACGGTGGCGGGACCCCTCGGCGCCGGCGAGGACGTGCGCGTCGTGCTGGTCGACCGGGCGGACGTCCTCGGTCCCGAGCTGGGCCCGGGCCCCCGGCCGGAGATCGAGAAGGCCGTCGACGAGCTGAAGATCGAGCGGCGGCTCGGCCGTACCGTGTCGTCCGTGAGCCCCGAGGGCGTCGTGCTCTCCGACGGCGAGACGATCCCGGCGGCGACCGTCGTCTGGACCGCCGGGATGATCGCGAGCCCGCTGACCGCCCAGGTGCCCGGCGAACGGGACCGGCAGGGCCGGCTGGCCGTCGACGCCTACATGCGGGTGACCGGGGTGCCGGACGTCTACGCGGCCGGCGACGCCGCGGCGGCCCCGGCGGAGGAGGGCCACGTGACGATCCAGAGCTGCCAGCACGCGCAGCCGATGGGCAAGTGCGCCGGGCACAACGTGGCCGCGGAACTCCTCGGCACCGACCCGATGCCGTTCGCCTCGGACCCCTACAGCAACGCCCTGGACCTCGGCTCTGCGGGCGCCGTCCTCACCAACGGCTGGGAGCGTACGGTGACGGCCACCGGGCCCGTGGCCAAGACCATGAAGCAGGACATCAACACGAAGTGGATCTACCCCGCGGTCGACGACCCGGAGCTGATCCTCGCTCAGGCGGGCCGCCTCCTCAACGGGTGACGGCGCCGGACACCGCGGCGCGGCGTCGGGCCGGGGCGCCGGGCGGGGCGCGGCGTCCCCGGGGCCACCCGCCGGGGATTGACAGGCGCCGGTCGCCCGCCCAGAGTGAGCCTCGTGGAAACCCACTCAGCACATACAGTTTCCGCGCAACCGGGCGCTCCCGCGGGTCCCGTGGAGGCGGACCCGGCGGGCGGACCGGCGACGGACGCGTCGGGACTCGTACTCGACGCGGCCGACCGGCTCTTCTTCGCCCTCGGCTTCAGCGGCACGAGCATGGACGACCTCGCCCGCGACCTCGGCATGTCGAAGAAGACGATCTACCGGTACTACCCGGGCAAGCGCGCACTGCTGGCCGCGGTGCTCGACCGGCAGTTCGCACGCGTCGAGCGGGCCCTGACCGCGGCGGCCGAGTCGGCGGCCGGGCGGCCCTTCGCCGAGCAGGTGGCGTCCTTCCTGGTGGCGGCGGGGAACGAGCTCTCCAGGATCGGCGCTCCCCAACTGCTGTGGGGGCGCGGCGATCCGATGCTGCGGCCCTACGTGGAGCAGCGTGTCGAGGACGTCGTCTACCGGCGCGTCGACGCCCTGTTCGCCGCGGGGCACGAGCGGGGCCTACTGCCCACGCCGCCCGAGCTGCTCAGTGTGATCACGCGCGGCGCGCTGGAGCGCCTGCTGGAGTCCGAGTTGCCGCGTGAACTCGACCGCAGCGCGGCCGACCTGCTCCAGGCCACCATCGACGTCGTACTGCACGGCGCCCTCCGGCCCGTCGGCGGCGAGGCGGGGCCCGGCGCCGCCGGTCGGGGCTGAACGGCGCCCCGTCCTACGGCGGATGCCGAGGCGTTCGGAGAACACCGCCTCGCGCCGCGGCGGGTGACGTTCCACACGGCTCCGCCCGGGCGGGACGCCGGTGGCCGCCCCCCGGGGGCGGTGAGGGCCCGCGAAGGCCGTCGATCCGCCCCGAGCGGAGCCCGCGCGGCAGCCGCGGGGCCGGGGACCGGTGGGCCCGCCGGGCGGCTCGGCGGGCGGGTCCGGCCGGCGTCGCCTACGTTGGTGCGGGAGACGCCGTAGGAGACCTCGGACGACAGTCGGGTGGCAACGACATGGCGGAGAAGCGGCCGTACATCGATCACGACAACCTTCCGGCTCCGCAGGAGGGTTTCCTGGTCACCATGTTCATCACCGTCCGCAGCGTCGCGCGCTCGCGGGCGTTCTACTCCCAGGTGCTGGGCGGCACCGTCGTGCTGGAGGAGAACCCCTGCATCGTGAAGCTGGCGAACACGTGGATCCTGATGAACCCCGGCGGCCCGCCCACGCCCGACAAACCCGGCATCAGCGTCGTCGACTACGAGCCGGGCGACACGACGTCCATCTTCCTGAACCTCCGCGTCGCCGACATCGGCGCCTGCTACCGCCTGTGGAGCGAGCGCGGCGCGCAGTTCGTCACCCCGCCCATCGACCGCGGCGCCGAGACCCGGTGCTACGTGCGCGACCCCGACGGCTACCTCATCGAGGTGGCGCAGGCCACCGGGCTGCTCAGTGGCCACCTGGCCGCGAAGCGCCCCGAGGATCTGCCCGGCTGAGACCCCCGCCCGCCGACCGCCCCCGACCGCGCGCTGACCGCGCGCCGGGACGGCCGGGCGGCACGGGCCACCGGCCGCCCGAGCGGCCGGCTCGGCCTCGGCGGCCGCCACCGCGGCCTCCGGCGCGCCCCGGAACAGCACCTGCCAGTCGACGCGTCGGGGCAGGATGGCGGCCAGTGGCAGACCCAGCGCGCCGCCCATGCCGAGGGACGCGCTCATCAGGGCGGTCGCCGACCCCAGCCGGGCGGGCGGGAGTCCGAGACGACGATCCCGGCCGGTGCCAGGACGGCGACCATGCCGCCTGGCGCCGCACCGGGAGTTGTTCCGGGGCCCTGCCCCCGGCGTCGACGTGAAGGTGGACACCGCTCTGTACCTCCGTGTGGAGTGGGCGAGTTGGGGCCGTGGCGCGAATTAAGTCAGTCGCTTGACTTACGTGAGTGCCCCGCGTTCACTGATCACAGACATCGGGGCGAGGGGAGAGCGAGATGGGCCGGGAGGACCGCGACGGACCGATGGCGTACCCGCTGCCTGCGGCCACCGTGCCCGGCGCACCCTGCGCCGTGGGAGCCGGCAGACGCCGGCCCGTACGTCCGCCCGGTACGGTGGCGGCCATGCCCGGGAAGACGTCCAGGACCCTGCGGGGCGGCGGAACCGCGGAGGCCATCCTCGCGGTGGCGGAGAGGCTGTTCGCCGAGCACGGTGTGTTCGCCGTGTCCAACCGCCAGATCAGCGAGGCGGCGGGACAGGGCAACAACGCGGCGGTGGGCTACCACTTCGGCACGAAGACGGACCTCCTGCGGGCCATCGTCCGCCGGCACAGCGACCGCATCGACGCCCTGCGCCAGGACATGCTGGCGGACATCGGCGGCTCCTCCTCGGTGCGGGACTGGGTGGCGGTCCTCGTACGGCCCGGCACCGAGCATCTGGCCGAGCTCGGCAGTCCCACCTGGTACGCCCGCTTCGGCGCCCAGTTGATGACGGACCCGGTGCTGCGGGAGCTGATGGTCGACGAGACCTTCGGGCCCTCGATCCGCCGGACCCTGGACGGCCTCAACCGGTGCCTTCCCCAACTGCCGCTGCCCGTACGGATCGAGCGGGCCGACATGGCCCGCCACCTGATGGTGCACATGCTCGCCGAACGCGAACGGGCCCTGGCCGAGGGCACGCACACCCCCCGCACCAGCTGGTCCGCCTACGCGAGCGGACTCGTCGACGCGCTCACCGGCCTGTGGCTGGCGCCCGTGGCGCCCGCCCCCTGACACCGCGGCCCCCGCGCGGAGGGACGTCCCGGTCACCGCCCCCACCGCGGCACCCTTCCGCGACACACGGCCACGGTGGTGCGGCACGCATGCCGTACGGCACCGCGCTCCCCCACGACCCCGCCCCGTTACGAGACGGGCCCCCACGCGGCGGGACCGCCCCCGCGCTCCCGCCCGGGCGCGCGGCGACGCGTCGGCGCGCGAAGCCCTCCCCCGCTTCCGCCCCGCGGCCGCGAGCCGGCGGCGGAACAGCACACCGTCCACCCCCTGCGAAAGGACGCCATGCCCCCCACACAGTCACAGGTCGGGCACCAGCCGCCCGACCTCCCCGAGTTCCCCATGCCGCGCGCCGCGGGCTGCCCGTTCGACCCGCCGCCCGCGCTGCGGCAGAAGCAGCAGGAGGGCCCCCTCGCCACGGTCGGCCTGCCGGACGGCAGGACCGCCTGGGTGGTGACCCGTTACGCCGACCAGCGCGCCCTGCTGGCCGATCCCCGGGTCAGCGCCGACGTCACCCGGCCCGGGTATCCCGCGCAGGTGCCCGTGACGGGCAACAGCATCGGTTTCATCCTGATGGACGACCCGGAGCACGCACGGCTGCGCCGCATGGTCACCGCGCCGTTCACCATCAAGCGCGTGGAGGCCCTGCGCCCCCGGGTGCAGGAGATCGTGGACGGCCTCCTCGACGAGATGCTCGCGGGCCCCGGGCCCGTCGACCTGGTGCGGGCGTTCGCGCTCCCCGTGCCGTCGCTCGTCATCTGCGAGCTGCTCGGCGTGCCGTACGCCGACCACGGCTTCTTCCAGGAGAACAGCACCACGATCATCAGGCGCACGGCGACGGCCGAGGACCGCGCCGCGGCCCTCGGAAAGCTGACGGAGTACCTGGACGACCTCGTCGGGCAGAAGCTGGACCACCCGGCGGATGACCTCCTGTCCGGTCTGGCGGAACGGGTGCGGGCCGGGGAGCTGCCGCGGGCCGAGGCGGCCAGGATCGGCGTGCTGCTGCTGATCGCGGGCCACGAGACCACGGCGAACATGATCGCGCTGGGCACGCTGGCGCTGCTGCGGCACCCGGACCAGCTGGACGCCCTGCGCGCGGCCACCGACCCCAAGCAGGTGGCCGGGGCGGTGGAGGAGCTGCTGCGGTACCTGCACATCACCCACAGCGGCCGGCGCCGCGTCGCGACGGCGGACATCGAACTCGGGGGCCGCACCATCAGGGCCGGGGACGGACTGATCCTGGCCAACGACATCGGCAACCGCGACCCCGACGCCTTCCCCGACCCCGACCGGCTGGACATCGGCCGGGACGCGCGCCACCACGTGGCGTTCGGGTTCGGCGTCCACCAGTGCCTGGGTCAGCCCCTGGCCCGGATGGAACTCCAGGTCGTCTACTCGACGCTGTACCGGCGGGTGCCCACGCTGCGTCTCGCCGCCGATCTCGACGCCGTCCCGTTCAAGCACGACGGCTCCGTCTACGGCGTCTACGAGCTCCCCGTCACCTGGTGACCCGCGCGGGTCCGTGCAGCGCCCGGGCCACGGGCGCGGCACGGCACCCCGCCGGCAGAGCCCGCCCGCGGGCCGTCGACCGAACCCGCCCCCCCTCGTCCGAAGGAAGCCCATGAAGATCCATCTCGACCAGGACCGGTGCGTGGCCTCCGGCCAGTGCGTCCTGGCGGCCCCCGACGTCTTCGACCAGCGCGAGGAGGACGGCATCGCGATCCTGCTGGACGCCGAGCCGTCGGCCGAGACCGCGCCCGACGTGCGCCAGGCGGAGACCGTGTGCCCCGCCCTGGCCATCCGCCTGGAGGAATGACGCACGGGCGGGTCCCGCGCGGCGCCGCCCGCGGGACCCGCCGCGTCAGGCGGCCGTGCCCGCGCCCGGTCCGG
>NZ_JAKGCV010000270.1 GCF_021556455.1 Streptomyces fuscigenes
GCACGGCTCGCTCGCGTCGCGCCCGTCCGCGCCGCGGTCCTCGCGCCGCGCTCCTCCGCTGCCGCCAGCGGGCCGCGCTCAGCGGCCGACGGCGTCCGCGACGGGCGTCAGGTCCGAGGTGACCCGCGCGTACACGCCCGGCGCGTCGGCCAGCCCGCAGCCGCTCCCCCAGGACACCAGCCCGATCAGGCGGCCCTGCGCCACCAGGGGACCCCCGCTGTCGCCCTGGCAGGCGTCGTGCCCGCCCCGGCTGTCACCCGCGCAGAGCATCGAGGACGCCGCGTAGCGGGCCGACGAACCGCCCGGGTACGCCTTCTCGCACTGCGCGTCCGGCAGCACCGACACCGGCGAGGAGCGCAGCGACGCCGCGTAGTCGCCCCGTCCGCTGGTGTCACCCCAGCCGAAGACCTGTGCGGCGCTGCCGGGTGCGGCCGCGCCGTCGCCGGGCGACGCGGGGGTGATGGCCGAGCCCGCGGGCAGGGCCGTGCGCAGCGTGAGGACGGCGATGTCGTTCTGGTTGGTGCTCGCGTCGTACGCCGGGTCGACGGCGTACGACGCGACGGCGACCGAGCGCCCGCCGGCGGCCGTGAGGCGGTCGCGCCCCGCGACCACGTGCAGGTCTCCCACGTTGTCGGGGCCCTGCCCGAGGACGTCGTCGCTCATGCAGTGGGCGGCGGTGAGCACCTTCGTGGGCCCCACCAGCACGCCGCCGCAGAACTGCCCGCCACGGCCGGTGCCGAAGCGCGCCGGGCTGACCAGTGCCACCACCCACGGGTGGTCCGCCGTCGAGGCGGGCCTGCCGCCGACGACGACGCGGCCGGCCCACGACGGTGCGGCGGAGGCCAGCGGAAGCAGGGCCGTGGCGGTGAGGACCGCGAGCCCCGCGTACACCGCCCGGGAGGGCTTCCGCGTTCCGGCGCGGCGTGCGGCGTGCTCGGCTCTGGCGAAGGGGCGACGCATGAAATCTCCTGACTCTCCGTGGAAACGTGATCCACCCGGAGTCATCCAACCTGCCTCGGACCCCTCTTGCGAAACCGGGCGGGCCCGGAACCCCTCGAAAGGGGACCCGGGCCCTGCCGGGTAGCCGTGCGGCCCGCCGTCCGCCGGCACCTCACGGCGCCGCCGGGGCGGGGCACCGGGCGACCGGTCCCACGGCGCGGAGCGCCTTGCCGCACGCGGTGCGGCACCCGGGGAAGCCCCCCTGGCGGCCGGGCACAGCGGAGCGCCCCCGCCCCGGAAACCCGGGATCGGGGGCGCTCAACGGGAAGAACGGTCCGTCAGTCGAGGTAGTCCCGGAGGACCTGCGAACGCGACGGGTGGCGCAGCTTCGACATGGTCTTGGACTCGATCTGGCGGATGCGCTCGCGGGTCACCCCGTAGACCTTGCCGATCTCGTCCAGCGTCTTCGGCTGGCCGTCGGTGAGGCCGAAGCGCATGGAGACCACGCCGGCCTCACGCTCGGAGAGCGTGTCCAGCACCGAGTGCAGCTGCTCCTGGAGGAGCGTGAAGCTCACCGCGTCGGCCGGGACGACCGCCTCGGAGTCCTCGATCAGGTCGCCGAACTCGCTGTCGCCGTCCTCGCCGAGGGGGGTGTGCAGGGAGATGGGCTCGCGGCCGTACTTCTGGACCTCGATGACCTTCTCCGGGGTCATGTCGAGTTCCTTGGCCAGTTCCTCCGGGGTGGGCTCGCGGCCCAGGTCCTGGAGCATCTGGCGCTGAACGCGGGCCAGCTTGTTGATGACCTCGACCATGTGCACCGGGATGCGGATGGTGCGGGCCTGGTCGGCCATGGCGCGGGTGATGGCCTGCCTGATCCACCAGGTGGCGTACGTGGAGAACTTGTAGCCCTTGGTGTAGTCGAACTTCTCGACCGCGCGGATCAGGCCGAGGTTGCCCTCCTGGATCAGGTCGAGGAAGAGCATGCCGCGGCCGGTGTAGCGCTTGGCCAGCGAGACCACCAGGCGGAGGTTGGCCTCCAGCAGGTGGTTCTTGGCGCGGCGCCCGTCCTCGGCGATGATCTCCAGCTCGCGCTTCAGCTTCGGCGCGAGCTTGTCGGCGCTGGCCAGCTTGTCCTCGGCGAAGAGGCCCGCCTCGATGCGCTTGGCGAGCTCGACCTCCTGCTCCGCGTTGAGCAGCGGGACCTTGCCGATCTGCTTGAGGTAGTCCTTGACCGGGTCGGCGGTGGCGCCGGCGACGGCGACCTGCTGGGCAGGCGCGTCGTCCTCGTCGTCGTCCGAGAGCACGAAGCCCTTGGCCTCGCCCTCGGTCTCCTCCTCCTCGGCCTTGCCGACGGGAGCGTCCTCGGCCGGGTCGTCGGTCTCGCCGAGTTCGTCCGCGTCCTTCTTGGAGGCCGTCTTCTTGGCGGTCGTCTTCTTGGCCGCGGTCTTCTTCGCCGTGGCCTTCTTGGCGGCGGCCTTCTTCGGGGCGGCTGCCTTCTTCGCGGGAGCGGCGGCCTCGTCGGCCGGGGCCTCGACGACCTCGGCGGCGGGCGCGACGGCCGCGGCGGCGACCGTCTTGACCGGCGCGGGCTTGGCCGCGACGGGCTTCGGGGCGACGGTTCGCTTGACCGGACTCTTCGCAGCGACGCTCTTGCGGGTGCGCTTCGGCGACTCCGCGGCACTGACCATCAGCGTCACACCCTCTTCCTCGAGGATCTGATTGAGGCTGCGCAGAACATTCTTCCACTGGGTTGGCGGAATCTGGTCGGCGTCGAAGGCCCGACGCACGTCGTCGCCGGCGATCTGTCCATCAGCCTTACCCCGCTCGATGAGCGCCATCACAGACTCGGACTCGGCGATCTCCGGCGGGAGCGTACGGGATGTGCTGGCCGACACGAACAACCTCTCGGAACGATGGGAAGGGCTTCCGGCCCCGCCCGACAACGGACCGGAGCCGACGACCGACGGCTGGGGATGTCACCGACGGCGCGGGCTTGAGCCAGGGGAGGACTACAGCACCACCATCGGCGGGCGTATTCCTCTCTCGGCTGTCACCTCTTAGGTCATCGCACTGCTTCGGGGAGTGTTACGGCCAATCCGCGTGGCCCGAGTCACACCACATATGCGACATATACGTCACAGGGCTCCATAGCGCCCTACTTCCAGTGTCGCCGGACCGCGCCCCGGCCCGGCGACACGCGACACACACATGCTCCCCGACCGGGGCGGACGCGCCCGGGTCAGTGCTCGCGGGGTGCGGGCACGACGCGCTCGACGTCCGGGTGCGTGGTCAGCAGCTGGCGCATCGCGGCTTCGGCCGTCGCGCCGTCCCCCGCTCCGAGCGCCTCGGCGATCCGGGCGTGGTGGACGAGCGCGCCCTCGTTCGGGCGGTCGCAGCCGGTGACCGGGCCGCCGGACACCTGGAGCGCGGAGGCGACGATGCCCGAGAGGTGCTCCAGCATGCGGTTGCCGGCGAGCTGGATGAGCAGGGAGTGGAACTCGGAGTCGGCGCGCGCGAAGGTGATGGCGTCACTCTGGGCGAGCGCGTGGCCCATGATCTCGACCATGTCCACGAGACGGGCCTGCGCGTCCTCACGGCCGTGACCCGCGGCGAGCCGGGCGGCCAGCGGCTCGATCGTCCAGCGCAGCTCGGTCAGCTCGCGGCGCTGGTCGTCGCGCTGGGGGCCGAAGGCCCGCCACTCGATGATGTCGGGGTCGAGCAGATTCCAGTCGCTCACCGGGCGGACCCGGGTGCCGACGTTGGGCCTGGCACTGACCAGGCCCTTGGCCTCCAGCACGCGAAGGGACTCGCGGACGACGGTGCGGGAGACCTCGAAGCGCTGGCCGATCTCCTCGGGCACGAGCGGCCGGTCCGCTCCGAGGTCGCCGGAGACGATCATCTGCCCGAGCTGCTGGACGAGTTGGCCGTGGAGCCCGCGGCCGCGGCTGCCCGCGGTCCGCCTGCCCGGGCGTGCGAGGTCCACGTCGGGGCCCTCCCAGACGGGGGCGGCCGACCGGTCGGCGCCGGCCGCCTGGGAGAACGGGTAGCGGTCGAGGTCACCCGGTCCTGTCAGGCCGGAATCGGCGGAACGGGCGGAGGTCATCATGGTGTGCGCAAGGGTACTCACGCATCCTTTGTCGGCGTTGCTCCGACGACCCTTGAGGGCTTTGGTGAAAAGCACACGAAAGGGTGATCAGCGCCGCGGTCTTCATTGACGGACGGTGACTCTTAGGCCCGAAAGGACCGTTTCGTCCGTCGAGTTATGGCCAGGACGATCAGAAGGACGCGAATAGCGATCACCAACGCGCCTTACGACGAAGGCCGGTGAACAGGAACGCACAGAACAGGGCGGTCAGGGAAAGCCCGAGAGCCGTGGCCTCGGGGCGGGTGACGAGCCGCAGCAGCGCGATCAGCCAGCTGTCCGCCCCATGCGGCTTGCCCAGCCTGCCCAGTTGGTGGAGCCGGTCCGCAAGTCCGCCCAGCGAGTGGGCCGAGGGCCCGGCCAGCACTTTCCTGACCAGCGGAACGACCAGCACCGGCACCGCGACCACCGCGGTGATCCCCGCCGCGGTGATCCGGAAGACGCCCGCACCCAGCAGCCCGGCCCAGGCGCAGCCGAGGGCCAGGCCCGCCCAGCCCGCGCACAGCGCCGGCCAGTCGTGCGGAACCCGCAGGAACGCGGGCCCCTCGACCAGGCGCAGCGCGCCCGCGTCGGCCACCGCGGCGAGCAGGGCGAGCAGGACGGCGACCACGCCCGTCACCAGGAGTTTGGCGAGCAGCAGGCCGATCCGTCGCGGAACGGTGCCGCGCGCGCCCGCGAGCGCGGGATGGCGGTGCTCGTCCCCGTACGACAGGGCGCCGATGAGCCCGGCCCCCATCGCGGCGGGCGGCAGCGGCAGCAGCGCCGGCCAGGCGGCCAGCAGCCCGGGGAGCGGGGTCGAGCCGGTGCGGGCCAGCACGAGCGCCATGGTCAGCGAGACGACCAGCACGGCGGCACCGATCAGCGGCGCGGTCCTGACGCCGAACATCCGCCGCAGCTCGTAGCGCACGGGTCGCAGCGGGCCCCGGGCCGGGCGGGCCTCCAGCGCGGGCGGGAGCGCGCTCGTGCGGCGTGCCGACTGGGCCGGCAGCGGCACGAGGACCGAAGCGCCGCTCTCGGCGGGGCCCTCGTCCTCCTCGCTCTGCCGCGCCGAGGGCACGGGGCCGGTGTCGCCGATCTCGTCCGCGAGCTGGTGGACGAGCACTCCGTGGCGGAAGGCGGTCTCGCCGATCTCGGGGCAGCTGCTGCCGTAGACGGTCAGCCTGCTGCCGCCGTCGGTGACCACCTCGACGGAACGGCGCCCCGCCCTCGCCTCCTTGCTGAGCGCGTCGGCCAGGCGGGCCGCGTGCGGCGTCCTGATGGCGACGCGCGGGCGCAGCCGGGTCCCGGAGAAGGCGGCCGCGTCCTGATCGGCCACGAGCCGGCCGGCGTCGATGGTGACGACCCGGTCGGCCGCACGGGCCGCCTCCTTGGGGTCGTCCGTGGTGTAGAGCACGGTGCCGCCCTGGAGGGCGTGGGCGTGCAGCAGGCCGTGCAGCCAGCTCGTCTCGCGCGGGGACAGCCCCGCCGAGGGCGCGTCGAGCACGAGGGTGTGCGGGTCGCCGAGCAGGGCCGAGGCGATGCCGAGCCGCCGGTCCATGCCGAGGGAGAGGTTGCCGAGGCGCTCGTCGCGCAGGGAGCCGAGTCCGACGACGTCGAGGAGCTCGTCGGCCCGCGAGGCCGGCACGCCCGAGGCCGCGCACAGCATCCTCAGCTGCCCCTTGACCGTGCGGCCGGGGTGGCCCGGCACGTCACCGAGGAGCACGCCCACCTCGTGTGCGGGGTTGGCGATCCGGTGCAGCGGCCTGCCTCTGAAGTAGGCGACGCCACGGCCGTGTTCGAGGCCGAGCATGAGGCGCAGCGCCGTGGTCTTGCCGGCGCCCTCGGCGCCGAGCAGCGCGGTGACCGCGCCGGGGCGCGCCTCGAAGGTGAGGTCGTCCACGGCAGCCGGCCGGTCGCGACGGGGATTGCTGGTCAGTCCGATGGCCTGGAGCATCGTTCATCTCTCGCAGGGGGTGAGACCGCTCCGCGGCAGAGCGAGTACCCCAGCAAGATAACGCTATATGTCCGATTTGCAACGGAAGGTGATGTGTGCTGTGTCCCGGGGACCGCGCCGGCCGGACGCGGACTCAGATCTCCGGACGCAGCATGGGCGGGTTGAGCACGGTCGCGCCTCCGGCCCGGAACAGCTGCGCGGGCCTGCCGCCCTGACGGGTCGTCGTACCGCCGCTCGGCACGAGGAAGCCGGGCGTTCCGGTGACCTTGCGGTGGAAGTTGCGCGGGTCGAGCGCCACGCCCCACACCGCCTCGTAGACCCGGCGCAGCTCGCCGACCGTGAACTCGGACGGACAGAAGGCCGTGGCCAGCGACGAGTACTCGATCTTCGAGCGGGCGCGCTCGACCCCGTCGGCGAGGATACGGGCGTGGTCGAAGGCGAGCGGCGCGGGCGGCTCCGCGTCGCGGCGGGCGCCGTCGCCGCCGATCAGGTCCTCCCCCAGCAGGTCGCGCACCGGGGCCCAGCGGGCGCCCTCGGCGTCGCCGCCCGCGCGTGGCGCGGGCAGGTCGGGCGCCAGGGCCAGGTGCGCCACGCTGACGACGCGCATGCGGGGATCGCGGCCCGGGTCGCCGTAGGTCGCGAGCTGTTCGAGGTGGGCCGTGCCCGTGGGCGCGTCAGAACCGGGGTCCTGGACGCAGAGCCCGGTCTCCTCCGCCAGCTCGCGCGCGGCCGCCTCGGCCAGGTTCTCCTCGCCGCGCACGAATCCACCGGGCAGGGCCCAGCGGCCCTCGAAGGGCGGCTCTCCCCGGCGGACGGCCAGCGCGCACAGCGCGTGCCCGCGCACGGTGAGCACGACCAGGTCGACGGTGACGGCGAACGGGAGAAAAGCCGACGGGTCGTAGGGAGACATGCCCGTGATCATAGTCGTCTGCCTGACGATAAACAGTCCCGCGGCGAACCCGGCCGCCTCGCGTCCCGTGCCGCGCGCCCTCCTGACCCCTTCCACACGGATACGTCATCCCCCTTTCTCACGCGCCCAGTTGGAGTCCGCTCGCCGCTTCCTCCACCACGCCGAGCCCGAGGCGGCCCACCCGCACCGAGAAGGGCTCCCCCGCCACGCGCAGCCCCGACAGCCGGACCGCCCCGAGCGGCGCCTCCCGGGGCGGGTGCAGCGCGACGAGCCCGCCCGGGACGTCGGGGCCGATGCCCACGAGCGCGGCGACCACGTGGACACCGGCGGCCGCCGCCACCGCCGCCGGCCGGCAGGCGGCGGGGTGCGGCACCGGCGCGCCGCCCTCCGAGCGCTGCCGCCCGGCGTACATCTCGGGAAGGCGGTACCCGAACGACTCGGCCGCGTCGAGCAGTCCACGCAGCAGCGTGCCCGCCTCGGCCTCGTGTCCCGCCGCGGCGAGCCCGGCGACCGCCACCGCCGTCTCGTGAACCCGCACGGCGCCGGCCCGGTGCCCGAAGGGGTTGTGGCCTGCCTCCCTGCCGCCGAGTCCGCGCAGGCCCCAGCCGGAGTCCAGCGCGGGACTCGTCAGCACCTTCGCGACCCGTGCGCAGCCCGCGGCGTCGAGAAGTCCGCGCGCCTGCGCGCCCCGGGCGGCGAGGCCGGTGTCCAGCAGGTGCGCGAGGTCGGCGCTCGGCCAGGGCAGGAGCCGCCCGTCGGCGGTGCGCGCGGCTGC
>NZ_JAKGCV010000271.1 GCF_021556455.1 Streptomyces fuscigenes
CGGCGGGGGCGGCGTCCGCGTCGTGATCCCGCTCGCCCCCGGCCGGCGCGGGGCCGCGAGCCGGGCCCGCCGGGCCGGCCCGGGGCCGCGTGTGACGCGCAGATACCCGCGTACATGCGGGGTTCCGCGGCAATCCGCCCCTATCGCCTACGAGGTAACGACCAGGCAGTCAGGGGACGCAGGCGCTTCCTTTACGGCTGACCCCTCCCGCCCGGCCATGGCAGAATCGGGACGGCCGGAGGGGACGTACGGCCTGGACGGGAGGAGAGCACGATGTCCGCCAGCAGCATCGACGGCGATGCGCTGCCCGACGCGGCGGACGGTCTGAGCTGCCTCAGCTGCCCCTCGTGCGGCTCGTCCCATGTGGCACAAGTGCTCGGCGACAACGGTGGAGTTTCCTACGTGTGCACGGCCTGCGGCCACAGCTGGAGCTAGTGATGGGGGCACACAGGCGTACCTGCGACTGGTGCGGCAGCGGCACGCCCATCGTCCGGGACATGGACCCCCTCAACCCCGATTTCCAGTACTGGTGCGAGGAGTGCGCGCGGGCGCTGATCATAAAAGGCGACCCGATCGAGACGTACCGTGAACTTGAGGGCGAGCCGATCTACGGGCGGCTGCTCGACGAGCACTGCACCCTCAAGCGCTTCTACTCCTTCGCCCGGGCCTGACACGCCGGCCGGGACGCCTTTTCCGCGGGTGCTCGGGGCACCACCGTGCGTCGCGGCAGCACCGTGCGTAAGGCACCATCCTCCGTGCGGCACCACCCTCCGTACGGCATCGGTTTCTGCGCTCCGACCGGCGACCGGCGACCGGCGTCCGTTCGGGATCACCGTCCGTATGTCACTGCCGCCCGTGCGGCACGACCCTGCCCGCGGCACCACTGTCCGTGAGGTACCGACCGCTGTGTGGCCGCACGGCCGCATGGCTGTACGGCTGCGTGGCAGCACGGCTGTACGGCTGGCCGTGAGGTGCCGAGGACCCTACGGCGCCGCCGTCAGAGGGACCCCGCCGTCCGTACGCTGCGCCGTCCCCGGTCGTGCCGCTCCGCCCGGAATGGATTTGGTGATCCCCCCTGGTCACCGTGTACTGTTGGCGCATCGCACGGGGCTATAGCTCAGTTGGTAGAGCGCCTGCATGGCATGCAGGAGGTCAGGAGTTCAATTCTCCTTAGCTCCACAGTGATCCACCTCACGTGGATGAAGCGAGGGGGGCCCGTCCGTCACGGACGGGCCCTTTCGTATGGCCGGTGCGGTGCGGAGAGGCCCTGCGGTAACCTGTTCCCATGCGTGCCGTACGCCTTCTGCTTAGCGAGCCGCGCTGATCAGTGCCGACGGATGAGAGATCCGGTCGGAGTCAGCGCGGCGTCCCCTCCTGTGTGAGGGGTTTTTTCATTCCCGCGGGCAGAGACGACCGATGGAGCTTCTGAGGACATGAGCGAGACGAACCCGGCTGCCGCCGGCGCGGAGAGCACCGCGCCCCACCGCTACACGGCTGCCATGGCCGCCGAGATCGAGGCACGCTGGCAGGACTTCTGGGAAGCGGACGGCACGTACGAGGCGCCCAACCCGAGCGGTGACCTGGCCGGTGACCCCGCCATGGTGGCGCGTCCCAAGAAGTTCATCATGGACATGTTCCCGTACCCGTCGGGCGTGGGTCTGCACGTCGGGCACCCGCTGGGCTTCATCGCCACCGACGTCTACGCGCGCCACCAGCGGATGACCGGGCACAACGTCCTGCACACGCTGGGTTTCGACGCCTTCGGCCTGCCCGCCGAGCAGCACGCCGTCGCCACGGGCACCCACCCCAGGGTCTCCACCGAGGCCGCCATGGAGAACATGACGCGGCAGCTGCGCCGGCTGGGCCTCGGCCACGACAAGCGGCGCGCGGTCGCGACGATCGACCCGGCGTTCTACCGCTGGACCCAGTGGATCTTCGTCCAGATCTTCAACTCCTGGTACGACCCGGGGGCCAACAAGGCGCGGCCCATCGAGACGCTCGTCGCGCAGTTCGTGAGCGGGCAGCGCCCCACTCCCGACGGCCGCCCCTGGGGGGCGCTGAGCGAGGCCGAGCGCGCCGACGTGCTGGGTGAGTACCGGCTGGCCTACGCCTCGGACGCGCCGGTCAACTGGTGCCCCGGGCTGGGCACGGTGCTGGCCAACGAGGAGGTCACCGCCGACGGCCGCTCCGAGCGCGGGAACTACCCCGTCTTCAAGAAGAAGCTGCGCCAGTGGAACATGCGCATCACCGCCTACGCCGACCGGCTGGTCGACGACCTGGACGAGCTGGACTGGCCCGAGGCCATCAAGCTCCAGCAGCGCAACTGGATCGGCCGCAGCGAGGGCGCCCGCGTCGACTTCCCGGTCGGCGACGCCGGTGACCGCATCACGGTCTTCACGACCCGGCCCGACACCCTGTTCGGCGCCACGTACATGGTCCTCGCGCCGGAGCACCAGCTGGTCGAGAAGATCGTCCCGGCCGCCTGGCCCGCCGGCACGCACGACGTGTGGACCGGTGGCCACGCGACGCCCGCCGACGCCGTCGACGCGTACCGCAAGCAGGCCGCCTCGAAGTCCGACGTCGAGCGGCAGGCCGAGGCCAAGGACAAGACGGGCGTCTTCACCGGCGCGTACGCGATCAACCCGGTCAGCGGCGACCAGGTGCCCGTCTTCATCGCCGACTACGTCCTGATGGGCTACGGCACGGGCGCGATCATGGCCGTGCCCGCGCACGACAGCCGGGACTTCGCCTTCGCACGCGCCTTCGAACTGCCCATGCGCTGCGTCGTCGAGCCGACGGACGGCCGGGGCCTGGACCCCGCCGCGTGGGACGACGCGTTCGCCTCGTACGACGCGGTCCTCGTCAACTCGACGGGAGCCGACATCACCCTCGACGGCCTCGGCGTCGTCGACGCCAAGGCCCGCGTCACCGAGTGGCTCGACGAGCGGGGCATCGGCGAGGGCACCGTCAACTACCGCCTGCGCGACTGGCTGTTCAGCCGCCAGCGGTACTGGGGCGAGCCCTTCCCCGTCGTCTATGACGAGGAGGGCACCGCCCACGCGCTGCCCGAGTCGATGCTGCCCCTGGAGCTGCCGGAGGTGGACGACTACTCGCCGCGCACCTTCGACGCGGACGACGCCGACACCGAGCCGGAGACGCCGCTCTCGCGCAACCAGGAATGGGTCCACGTGGACCTGGACCTGGGCGACGGGCGCGGCGTGAGGCGCTACCGCCGCGAGACCAACACCATGCCCAACTGGGCGGGCTCGTGCTGGTACATGCTGCGCTACCTGGACCCGAACGACAGCGAGCACGCCGTCGCGCCGGACATCGAGCAGTACTGGATGGGGCCGCGCCCCGGCATGCCGGGCGGCGGTGTCGACCTGTACGTGGGCGGCGCCGAGCACGCCGTGCTGCACCTGCTGTACTCGCGCCTGTGGATCAAGGTGCTGTACGACCTGGGCCACATCTCCGCGTCGGAGCCGTTCCACAAGCTCTACAACCAGGGCATGATCCAGGCCTACGTGTACCGCGACCAGCGCGGCATCGCCGTGCCCGCCGCCGAGGTGGAGGAGCGCGACGGCGCCTACTTCCACGAGGGCGAGCAGGTCGGCAGGCTGCTGGGCAAGATGGGCAAGTCCCTGAAGAACGCGGTCACGCCCGACGAGATCAGCGCCGAGTACGGCACCGACACGCTGCGCCTGTACGAGATGGCGATGGGCCCCCTGGACGTGTCCCGCCCCTGGGACACGCGGGCGGTCGTCGGCCAGTACCGGCTGCTGCAGCGGCTGTGGCGCAACGTGGTGGACGAGGCGACCGGCGAGGTCACGGTCGTCGACGCCGAGGCCGACGAGGCGACGCTGCGCGCGCTGCACAGGGCGATCGACGGAGTCGCGCAGGACCTGGAGGGCATGCGGTTCAACACCGCGGTCGCCAAGATCACCGAGCTGAACAACCACCTGACGAAGACGGGCGGCCCCCTCGCGCGGTCGGTCGCCGAGCGGCTCGTCCTGCTGGTCGCGCCCCTCGCCCCGCACATCGCCGAGGAGCTGTGGCGCCGGCTGGGGCACCCCGACAGCGTCGTCCACCAGGACTTCCCGGTCGCCGACCCCGCGTACCTCGTGGACGAGGCGGTCACGTGCGTGGTGCAGGTCAAGGGCAAGGTGAAGGCGCGCCTCGAGGTCTCCCCCTCGATCTCCGACGCGGACCTGGAGGCGGCCGCGCTGGCCGAGCCCGCGGTGGTCGCCGCGCTGGGCGGCGCGGGCATCCGGAAGGTGATCGTCCGGGCGCCGAAGCTGGTGAACATCGTTCCGGCGTAGCGCACCGCCCTGACGTGTCAGGTCGTGTCAGGGCGTATCAGGGCTTCCCCTACGGGGCGGTTGGGGGTTGTGAAGGAACCCGCGGCCGCCCCGCTGCGTTTACGGTGGTAGGTATCACCGAGAATCCGACCTTTCGGAGGGCCGCCGTGGAAGCCGTGCTGCTGATCGTGCTGCTCCTCTTCGTCGCGGCCGTCCTGGTCGGCGGATACGTGACGGTGAAGGCGGTGGGTGCGGCCAAGCGGGGCGTGGACCGCACCATCTCCCAGGCGCGGCGCTCGGTCGAGGACACCACCCTGCGCGCCAAGAGCTTCGGCCAGCCCGGCCTGCCCGGCGAACTCGCCCAGTTGCGGCTGCGCCTGCGGACGTCGATGCGCGCCACGCAGGACGTGCTCCACGCGGCCGCCCCGGCGGACGAGTCGCTCGCCGAGTCGGTGCGGCTGTTCGAGCGGCTCAGCGCTCACGGGCAGGAGCTGGAGAGCCGCCTCAAGCAGGCGGAGCGCGATCCGGACCGGGCCGGGGTCGGCGCCCGGCTGCCCGAGTTGCGGGAGCGTACGGAGCAGGTCACACGCGCTGCGGACTCGCTGCGGTGGGCGATCGGGGACCGGGTGCGCAGGTCCTCGGAGGACGACCTGTCCGCGCTGAGCACGGACATCGTCATGGAGTCCGAGGCGCTGCGGCACTGGGCCCCCGTGGAGGAACCCGGCGATCAGTACGGTCAGGGACCCGGCGCGCCCCACGGCCGGGACGCGCACGGTCCGGACGCATACGGTCCGGAGGCATACAGTCCGGAAGCCGGAGCGCAGGGGCCTCAGGCGCTCGACCCCGCGGACGGCCGCAGGCTCGACGGTGTCCACTCCTGGCAGCGCAACCCCTGGCGGAAGTCGGCACCGCCCAAAACGTCCAACTGACCCGAGGTGACCCGACGCGGTGTGACCCGTCCCGATCCGTCCCGTCCCGATCCGTCCCGATCCGATCCGATCGGACGGTTCCGATCCGCCCGCACTCCGGAGCCCGGGCGCTGGGGCGCGGGGCGTGTTCGGGAGTGCGGGCGGTGGCGACGGTGCTGCCCGGCGCTCCTCGGTGACCGCGAGCTCACCAGTGCGCCCCGGCGCGCACGTCACATCCGCCCCACGCTCAACCCCGGAGCACCCGTAGGAGTCCTTGGGGGCAGGGTCGGCTAGGTGGGCGTGGGCTCCGCCGAGCCGAGCGGGCGGGGGCAGGCATGCAGGCGGGGGGCGCGGGCAGGGTTGTCCCGCACCCTCGGAACCGGAACGCGGCCCGGGACGGAAACGGGTCCGCGCGGCCGGCCGCGGGGGCGCTGCTTCCGCTTTCCCGAGGCCCGGGCCGTCTGGGCCGCGCCCCTGCGGGTAACCTCCGGGGCATGTCCCGCCATGTCGCCATCGTCACCGATTCCACGGCCTACCTGCCGCCTTTGACGATGCGGCGGCACCGGATCACGGCCGTGCCGCTGACCGTGGTGGTCGGCGACGAGGCGCTGGAGGACGGCAGCGAGATCTCCGCGGGCGCGGTGGCGGAGGCGCTGCGCAAGCGACGCTCGGTGACCACGTCCCGGCCGAGCCCCGAGGTCTTCGCCGCCGCGTACCGCAAGGCCGCCGAGGACGGCGCGACGGGCGTGGTCTCCCTGCACCTGTCCGCCGAGTTCTCCGGGACCTACGACGCGGCGGTGCTGGCCGCCAAGGACGCGCCCGTGCCCGTGGAGGTCCTGGACACGGGCGTGGTGGCCATGGCGCTCGGCTTCTGCGCCCTCGCGGCCGCCCAGGTGGCGGAGGCGGGCGGCGGGCTCGACGACGCTGTGGCGGCCGCCGAGAAGCGCGCCAGGGCCACCTCGGCCTACTTCTACGTGGACACCCTCGACTACCTGCGCCGCGGCGGCCGGATCGGTGCCGCCCAGGCGCTGCTGGGGTCCGCCCTGGCCGTCAAGCCGCTCCTCCATCTCGACGAGGGCCGCATCGAGCTGCTGGAGAAGGTCCGGACCGCCTCGAAGGCCATCGGACGGCTGAGGGACCTCGTCGTGGAGTGCGCGGGCGCCGGGGAGGTCGACATCGCCGTGCACCACCTGGCGGCCCCCGAGCGTGCCGCCGCCCTGGCCGAACAACTCGGCGCGCGGGTGCCGGGACTGGCCGAACTCCACGTCAGCGAGGTCGGAGCCGTGATCGGCGCCCACACCGGGCCGGGCCTGCTCGGGGCCGTCGTCTCTCCGCGCTGACATCGCCCCGTGCGCTGCGGCGGCACCTCGGCACCGGAAGGTCGGCACCGGAACGCCGGACGGCCGCGCGGCTCCCTGAGCGGCGGCGCCGGACGGCTGCCCCGCTCCTGAGCGGACGCATCAGGGGGCAGGGGGTCGAGTACGCGGGGCGGTGCGGTCGGGGATGGCGCGTGCGGGTTCGCGGGGCGGTGGTGGTCCGGGGCGGGAGCGGCACTTGGCCGGAGTGGCGCTGGGCGGGAGTGACACCTGGCTGGAGTGGCACGATCGGCGCCCGGGCCGGGTGCGTGCGGCGTGTGCCGGCGCCTGGGCCGGGTGCGTGCGGCGTGTGCCGGCGCCTGGGCCGGGTGCGTGCGGCGTCTGCCGGTGGCGCTTGCGTGGGGCATGGGGCATGGGGCGTGTGCCGGTGGTGCCTGCGCCCGGTGTGCGAGGCGTGACGCAGGACGGTGACGGGCGGGAGGCCACGTCCCTGTCTGTCCCTCGTGCGAGTGACCGAATTACCCACAGGCTGCTGGTTGTCCACAGATTCTGACCAAGATCATCCGTGGATCGCGGGGATGCCTAGCGTGGAGGCATGACCACGCTCCGTGCATGCTCCAGGGCGTTCCGGCTGCCCGCACCGTCCGCTGATTCCTCCTCCGCCCTTGCCGCCGTCTTCTCCGATCCGCACCCCTCGGACTCCTCGTCGGCCGCACCGGGGCCGCCCGCGTCCGGGCGCTCGCGCGGATCCACCGTCCGGGGCGCGGTAGGCGCCGCGTCGAGCGGGCCGGGTCGCGGCCGGGGCTCCGATGGACGCGCGCGCCTGCGGCGCGTGCCGAAAGCCGCAGTCGGTGAACAGGTGGGCGCGGGGAGCGCGGAGGCGGTCGCGGACATGCCGGGACTGGCAGGCGCCGAGGGCGTGGAAAGCACGCAGGGCGTCGCAGGGGCAGACGGTGGCGGTGGCGGTGGCGGTGGCGGTGGGGGTGGCGCGGGCCGGGCTGGACTCGCCGATGTCGGGGGGAGCCCGGAGCGGAGACGGCCGCCTGGCAGCGGCAGGGTTGCGCTCCGGGGGCGGCGTGCGGTCGCGTCGTCGGCCCCCGCGCCGGGCGCGGCGCGGGACAGGG
>NZ_JAKGCV010000272.1 GCF_021556455.1 Streptomyces fuscigenes
GGCCGGGGCCCGCCCCTGACGGGCGGGCCCCGGCCGCTGCCGTGTTCCGAGCCGGTCAGCGCTTGAAGGCGTAGTCCATGAGCTTCTTGGCGTCGGCGGTGCGGGTGGTCTCCGACGTCGACGCGAGGACCGTGCCGATCACGGTCCGGCCGCTGCGGGTGGCCGCGAAGACCAGGCAGTACTTCGCCTCGGGGCCGGAGCCCGTCTTCACCCCGATGGTCCCGGAGTAACTGCTCAGCAGGCCGTTGGTGTTGGTCCACGCCATGTAGCGGTAGCCGCCGCTCTTCGTGGTGACCTTCTGCTTCGTCGACTTCGTCTTGACGACCGTGCGGAACGTCGCGTACTTCATGGCGCTGCTCGCCAGCTTGGTCAGGTCGTGCGGCGTCGAGTAGTTGCTGCCGTTCCCTATCCCGTCGAACGAGTCGAAGTGCGTGTTCTTCAGGCCGAGGCTCTTGGCCGTCGTGTTCATCTGCCCGATGAACGAGGACACGCGCGCGGCCCGCGTCGAGCCCTTGCCGAAGGTGTCGGCGAGCGCGTAGGCGGCGTCGCACCCGGAGGGCAGCATCAGTCCGTACAGCAGCTGGCCGACCGTCACCTTGTCGCCCACGATCAGGCGTGCGGAGGAGGCGTTCTTCGCCACGATGTAGTCGCTGTACGCCTTCTGGACGGTGACCTTGCGGCTGAGGTTCAGCCCCTTCTGGGCGAGCACGACCCGGGCGGTCATGATCTTCGTGGTGGAGCCGGTGGACCGCTTGGTGTCGGCGGCCTTGCTGAAGTACCCCGTCCCGGACGCGTTGTTCATGACGTAGCCGCCCTTGGCGACGATGGACGGCGCCTTCGGCGCGGCGGCCTTGAGGACGGGTGTGTGGGTGACGGCACCCGCCCGCGCCGCCGTCGTGAAGGCGGTGCCCGCGGTGGCGCTCCGGGCGGGTGCGCCCGTGGCGGCCAGGGCCGGCACGGCGGACGCCCCCAGCGCGAGGGCGGTGGCGACGGTGACGGTGAGCACCGGCGCGGGCCGGGCCCTTCCCGTACGGGCCGTGAGTATGGGCATCTCGATCGCTCCCCGAGGTCCTTCGGCGTGGTTCGTGTCGGTTGCGTGAAGTACCGCATGTATACCGTTTGCCGGTGGCCCTGCGCCGAAACACGTGCACATCGGGGGTACTTGGCGCGCGGCAGTGGCCGCGGCCGGGTGGGCGGGCGCCCCGGACCCAGCGGGTGTCACGGCCCCGGCGGGGGCCGGGCGCCCCCGCGGTGCCGGCCCGCGTCCCGGCCCGGGGATCAGCCGAACCGGTGAACGCAAGCCGGGCGTTGACGGATGACCGCTCCGACCGGAGGTGGCGCACGGGGTCTTGACCCGCTGATCGGCCGGCCCTACGGTCGCGAACTGTTTGGAAAGTTTCCTACTGATCGTCGTGGAGGATCCATGTCCGCTCCCCACCCGGACGACGCCACCCGCGCAGCCCACGACGGGCCCGCCCACGACGGGCCCGCCACCGCACCGGACGCCGGCCCGGACCGCGGCCAAAGGCGGCTCCTGCTCGGCGGGACGGCGGCCTTCGGCGCCTCGGTCGCGGGCGCGCTCGCACCCACCGCCGCACAGGCCGCCCCCTCCACGGTCGCCGCCCCCGGCACCTCGGCCCCGCACCCCGCGGGCCGCGGGGCCCGCGTCCACGCCAACAACGTGGGCTACGAGGCCACGGGCCCCAAGCGGGCCGTCGTCGTCGCCGAGACCGACTCCCGCGCCCCCGTCGCGTACCGCGTGGTGGACGCCGGCACCGGGCGGACCGTGCACCGCGGCACCGCGCACCGGGCGGGCGCCGTGCCCGACTGGCGGGCGGACCACTGGCCGGCCACCCCGCAGTACCACTGGATCGCCGACTTCTCTGCGCTGACGGCACCGGGCCGGTACGTGCTCGTGCTCGACGGGGCGGCCGGGAGCGACGGGCCGGCCGCCGACTCCGTGCCCTTCCGCGTCGAGGCCGGCGTGCTGGAGCGCCGGACGCTCTCCCACGTCGTGCACTACTTCAAGGACTCGCGCTCCAGCGGCCAGTACGACAAGACCGACCGCTCCCTCGTGCCGTCGGGCGGCACCGCGCCGGTCGACGCGCGCGGCGGCTGGTACGACGCGGCGGCCGACTGGGGCAAGCACTTCACGCAGCTCTCGGACACCACGTACTTCAACACGCTGTCCATCCCGCTGACGGCGTGGGCGCTGCTCGCCACGCACGACGAGCTCGCCGCCCGGCGCGACCCCGATCTCACGGCGCTGGTCGGCTGGTTCCTCGACGAGGGCCTGTTCGGCGCCGACTACCTGGTGCGCGTGCACAAGCCCGGCGCCACCTTCTACAGCTCGATCTCGCAGGACGAGGCGGACGACCTCGGCGCCGACCCGGCGAAGCGGACCCTCGACGGCACCCAGGTCGCGTACCGGGAGGGTGCCGGTCTCGCGATCGCGGCGCTCGCGCGGGCGAGCACGTACCCCGTCTCGGGCGACCACGGCCCCGCCGAGTACCTGGCCGCCGCCGAGGACGTGTTCGCGTACCTCGCGACCCACAACGCGGGGATGGTCAACGACGGCAAGGAGAACATCCTCGACGACGCCAACGCCCTGCTGGCCGCCGTCGAGCTGGCGAAGGCGACGGCCTCCGGGGGCGGGAAGGCCGCCACGTACCGCGCCGCCGCCGCCGACCGGGCCGCCCGTCTCATGGCGCGCCTCGTGCGCTGGAAGGGCTACCGGGACTACTGGCGCGCGGACGACGCCGACCGGCCGTTCTTCCACCCCTCCGACGCGGGCCTGCCCGCCGTCGCGCTCCTGACCTACCTGGACATCGCCGACGACGCGACCGCGAAGCGCGTGCGCGAGACGGTGCGGCGGTCCATGGAGTTCGAGCTCGCCGTGACGGCCGAGGTCAACAACCCCTACGGGTACGCGCGCCAGCTCGTGCAGGACGCGGACGGAAAGCGCTACAGCGGCTTCTTCTTCCCGCACAACGTGACGCCCCGCACCCAGGACGCCTGGTGGCAGGGCGAGAACGCGCGGCTCGCCTCGCTGGCGGCCGCCGCCCGGCTCGCCGCCGCGAAGCTCGGCGACCCGGCCCTGGCCCGGCGGCTGCGCGCGTACGCGACCGCGCAGCTCGACTGGATCCTCGGCGCGAACCCGTACAGCGTCTGCATGATGGAGGGCCACGGCAACGAGGTGCCGCTCTACCTGGAGTACGCGGACCCGGCGACGCCGGGCCACGGCTCGTACCGCTGGCTGCGTTCGGCGGGCGGGATCGTCAACGGCATCACGGGCCGCAGCATCGACGGGTCGGGCCTCCAATGGGACCCGGGCGAGGCCGAGACGGGCACGAACACGGACTGGCGCTGGCTGGAGCAGTGGCTCCCGCACGCCACCTGGTACGGGTACGCGGTGGCGATCGGCGGCTGAGGGGCGCGGCGCCGGGCGGGCCGGGCGGAGGGCGTCCCGGAACGTCTCCCGGCGCGGCACGGGCACCAGGATCGGCACGTGCGTCCTGGGCCCGGCTCACCCGATCGCTCGGAGGCGGACGTCCGCCCGCACGGTCTTGCCCGGCCCGCCGCCCTCGCGGGGCACCACCGCCCAGCGGCTCGCGAGGGCGGCGACCAGGCACAGGCCGCGCCCCGACTCGGCGTCCGGTTCGCAGGGCGGCGGCGCGGACTCCGGGGGCACGCGGTCGTCCCGACAGTCCGTCACCTCCACCCGCACGAGCCCCGCGGCCGGGTCGAGCCGGAGGAACAGCCCGAAGTCCCGGCCGGGCACCAGGCCGTGCGTCACCGCGTTCGCGGCGAGCTCGGCCACGACCAGGGTCACCGTGGTGTTCACGTCGGACTCGTACGGGTGACCCCAGGCGTCCAGGCGCTGCGAGGCGAGCCTGCGCGCCAGCCGGGCGCCGCGCGGCGTCGACGTGAATGCCATGCGGAACTCCCGCGGGGGCTCGGGGGATCGCCGAGTCTCCCCGTGCGTGTGTGGTTCGGCCTTCATGGAGACGAGCGTGGGGCGGGGCGCTTACCGTGACCAGCAACGACATGCTCACACAGCGTGGTTGTAGGGCTGCGGCGAGTGCGGTGTCGGGGTCGGTGCTGAGGCAGGTACGGGAAGGAAGACCATGACGCAGATCCCGGAACAGACCGTCGCACGACGGGGCGAGGACCCGGCGGACGAGCTGCTGCGGTCCTTCGGCAGGCAGATCAAGATCTTCCGTGAACGCGCCGGGCACACCCAGGCCGCCCTGGCGCAACTCCTCGGCTACAGCGAGGCGCAGATCGCCGCCTTCGAGCAGGGGCGCCGCGTACCGCGTCCCGACACCATCGACAAACTGGATCAGTTGCTGGAGGCCGAGGGTGTCCTGCTCGTCATGAAGCGGGCCGTGGCGCTGACCCGCTACCCGGCCTTCTTCCGGGACGCGGCGCGGATCGAGGAGGAGGCCGTCGAGTTCCACGCGTACGCCGCTCTGGCCGTTCCGGGGCTGCTCCAGACGGAGGGCTACGCGCGCACGATGTTCACCGTCCGCCGGCCGCGACGCGGTGAGGGCGAGATCGAGCAGATGGTGTCCGCGAGAATGGCCAGGCAACGGCTCTTCGATCGCGCCCCCGCTCCCACCTTGAGCTTCGTGATCGAGGAGTCCGTGCTGCAACGGCCCTACGGCAGCGTCGACGTGCTGCGAGGTCAGCTCGAACACTTGCGTCTCGTCGGGGAGAACCCCAACGTGGAGATCCAGGTGATGCCGACCCGTACCACCGACCACCCCGGCGCGGCCGGGCCGTTCACCCTGATGACGCCGGACGGCGGTGATCAGGTCGCCTACATCGAGAGCCAGGACCGCGGGCAAATGATCACCGATCGCGAATCCGTACGCGGCATCGCCGTCCGCTATGGAATTCTGCGAGCCCAGGCGCTGTCCCCTGTCGAATCCCTGCGCCACATCGAGAAGTTGCTGCAAGGAGAGCTATGAACATCAAGCGGTCCGAAGTCCAGTCCCTCCGCTGGTTCAAGAGCAGCTACAGCAGCGGAGAAGGCGGCGAGTGCGTCGAGATCGCGCCCGCACCCGCCGCCGTCCACATCCGCGACTCCAAGACCCCCGCTCCCGGCATACTCACCGTCCGTCCGGCGGCCTGGTCCGCCTTCCTCGCCCTCGCCCGCAGGGACTGACCGAAAGCCGATCCTCCGTCAACGCAGCGTGACGAGGTCTTTGATCGTCCGTGGTCGCCCTGGCACGATCGCGATCAGAAAACACGACACCGCGCACATGCCTGCGCAGACCCTGTGGCCGTCCCTCCGGGGGCGGCCACAGACGCTTCCGGGAAGGTGCCGAGGGGCCGCGCCGTCGTTCTCCTGGTGAATCAAACATGGGATGTTAGGCTGAATGCGCTGACTGAAACATGGGATGTTCGGCTGTCTGCGTGAGCCCGTCGGGCGGACGCGGGCCCTGCCGACGCGCGCAGAGGGGAGCCCGCCGTGCCGATCCGGGCAGCGGAGCGGTCGAGCCTTGTCGACCGGGTCATCGAGCAGTTGCAGAGCCTCATCGAGTCGGGGGAGTGGCAGGTGGGGACGAAGATCCCCGCCGAGCCCGTCCTGACCGAGATGCTCGGAGTGGGCCGCAACACCGTCCGGGAGGCCGTCCGCGCGCTCGGGCACAGCGGCATGCTGGAGCCCCGGCAGGGCGACGGCACCTACGTGCGCGCGTCCGACGCGCTCGGCGCCGCCCTGCACCGGCGACTGCGCCGCGCCGGGCACCTGGAGGCCATGGAGGTGCGCTCCGGCCTCGAACGGGACGCGGCCCGCCTCGCCGCCTCCCGCCGCGACGAGGAGGATCTCGCCGCCCTGCGCTCCGCGCTCGCCGCGCGCACCGCCGCCTGGCTGAGCGGGGACACCGACGCGTTCGTACGGGCCGACGTGGCCTTCCACCGCGCGGTGGTCGCCGCCGCGCACAACGGCATGCTCGCCGACCTCTACAGCCACCTCACCGACGGCCTGCACCGCGCGATCGCGTCCGTCGCCGACGCGCCGCTGCCCGACCCGCGGCGCTCGCAGGCCGACTCGCACGCGGACCTCCTCGCGGCGATCGAGCGCGGCGATCCCGCCGGCGCGACCGAGGCCGTCGCCCACTACATCGACGACTCGGTCAGCTCCCTGCGCGCGTTGCAGGACGCCGACCCGCTACCCGAGGACGTCGCGCACGGCGTCGGGCGGCCCGGCGCACACGACGGCGGGGCCGCCCGCCAGGAAGGAGACCGATCGTGAACACGCCCCCCGGCAACCCGGACGGCGCCGCCGCGGGGACGGGACCGGCCGCGCCGGTGCGCGCCGCCGGGTCCGCCGAACGGCCCGCGCCCGCGGGCGGCCCGGCCGACGGGCAGGCCGCCCCCGGCGGCGGATCGAAGCGCGTCAGGGCCGGGCTCTTCCTCGGCGTCGGCGTCATCGTCCTCGCGCTGAACCTGCGGCCCGCGATCGTCGCCGCGTCCCCCATGCTCGACACGATCCGGGCGGCCACCGGCATGTCGGCGACCACCGCCGGCCTGCTGACCACGCTGCCGCTGCTGTGCTTCGGGCTCCTCGCCCCGCTCGCGCCCCGGCTCGGCCGGCGCCTCGGCATGGAGCCGGCCCTGCTGCTGACGATGGCGCTGATCTGCTGCGGCACCGGGCTGCGGCTCATACCGTCGATGGCCGCGCTGCTCGGCGGCACGGTGGTGGTCGGTGCGGGCATCGCCGTGGCCAACGTCCTGCTGCCGGGCGTCATCAAGCGGGACTTCCCCGACCGGGTCGGCCTGATGACGGGCCTGTACTCGATGTCCCTGTTCGGCGGCGCGGCCCTCGCCGCGGGCATCACCGTCCCGCTCGGGCACGCGCTCGCGCTCGGCTGGCGGCCGACGCTCGGCCTGTGGGGCGTGCTCGCGGTCGTCGCGCTCCTCGTGTGGGCGCCGCAGGTCCGCCGCCGCACCCGGACCTCCGCCGCGCAGGCGGCCGCGGCCGGGCACCCGGTGCGGGGCCTGTGGAGCCACCCGGTGGCCTGGCTGGTCACCGGCTACATGGGCCTTCAGTCGCTGTCGTACTACGCGGCGGCCGCCTACCTCCCCACGATCCTCACCGACGCGGGCATGGCCCAGGGCACGGCCGGCTGGATGCTGTCGTTCTCCAGCCTCCTCGGCATCGCGGGCGCCTTCCTCAGCCCGGTCCTCGCGGCGCGGGGCGTGCGGCCCGGGCTGCTGGCGACGATCGGCGCGGTCCTGACGGCCGGGGGCTTCGCCGGCATGGCGACCGCGCCCGTCGGCGGCGCGTACCTGTGGATGATCCTGCTGGGGCTCGGCCAGGGCGCGGCGATCTCGCTGGCGATGCTGTTCATCGTGCTGCGCTCGCCCGACACCCGGCACGCGGCGCAGCTCTCCAGCATGGCGCAGTGCTTCGGCTACCTGCTGGCCGCCGCCGGGCCGCTGGCCCTGGGCGCGGTGCACCAGCTCACGGGCGGCTGGACCGTCGCGCTGGTCGTCCTCGTCGTGCTGCTCGCCCCCCAGACGGCGCTGGGCCTCGGCGCCGCGGTGAACCGCCACGCGGCGCCCGGAGCGCGCACCGGCGAGCCGCACGGCCCCGGCGGGCGGCGGAGCACGCC
>NZ_JAKGCV010000273.1 GCF_021556455.1 Streptomyces fuscigenes
GGCGTCGGCGCGCGCCGCCGCCGGCGCGTGGGGTCCGGTGGCGCGACCGGCCGGGCGCGGTCGCGGCACGCGGGGGTTCCCGCTGGTCACGGCCCGCGGGGCACCCCGCTGGTCACGGCACGCAGGGCTTCCCGCTGGTCGCGGCACTCACTCAAGGGTTCCCCCCGTGCCCGCCCGGTCCTGGTGTCCTGGGCGGGCCGCGGAGGGGTCGGGGCCGAAGGCGGCCCGGGGCGTCACGCCCAGAGCTGGCCCTGGAGGGTCTCGATGGCCTCTTCGGTGGTGGCGGCGGTGTAGACGCCCGTGGAGACGTACTTCCAGCCGCCGTCGGCGACGACGAACGCGATGTCGGCGCTCTCGCCCGCCGCGACCGCCTTCTTGCCCATGCCGATCGCGGCGTGCAGGGCGGCGCCCGTGGAGATGCCCGCGAAGATGCCTTCCTGCTGCAGCAGTTCGCGGGTGCGGGTGACCGCGTCGGCGGAGCCGACGGAGAAGCGGGTGGTGAGCACCGACGCGTCGTACAGCTCGGGCACGAACCCCTCGTCGAGGTTGCGCAGCCCGTAGACGAGGTCGTCGTAGCGCGGTTCGGCCGCGACGATCTTCACGTCGGGCTTGTGCTCGCGCAGGTAGCGGCCGACGCCCATGAGGGTGCCGGTCGTGCCGAGTCCGGCGACGAAGTGCGTCACCGACGGCAGGTCGGCGAGGATCTCGGGGCCGGTCGTGGCGTAGTGGGCGCCGGCGTTGTCCGGGTTGCCGTACTGGTAGAGCATCACCCAGTCGGGGTTCTTCCCGGCGAGGTCCTTCGCGACGCGCACGGCCGTGTTGGAGCCGCCCTCGGCGGGGGACGGGATGATCTCGGCGCCCCACATGGCGAGCAGGTCGCGGCGCTCCTGCGAGGTGTTCTCGGGCATCACGCACACCATGCGGTAGCCCTTGAGCTTGGCGGCCATGGCGAGGGAGATGCCCGTGTTGCCGCTGGTCGGTTCGAGGATGGTGCAGCCCGGGGTGAGCCGTCCGTCCTTCTCCGCCTGCTCGACCATGTGCAGGGCGGGACGGTCCTTGACGGAGCCGGTCGGATTGCGGTCCTCCAGCTTGGCCCAGATCCGCACGTCCTGCGACGGGGAGAGGCGGGGCAGGCGCACGAGCGGCGTGTTGCCGACCGCCGCGAGCGGCTCGTCGTACCGCATCAGGCGGAGAGCGTCTCGAGCGCGCCGCCGGCGACGGCCGGGAGGATCGTGACGTTGTCGCCGTCGGTGAGCTTGGTCTCGATGCCGTCCAGGAACCGGACGTCCTCGTCGTTCAGGTACACGTTGACGAAGCGGCGCAGCTGGTCGCCCTTGTCCGCGTCCACGATGCGGGCGCGGATGCCGGAGTGGCGGGTGTCGAGGTCGGCGAAGAGCTCGGCGAGGGTGGTGCCGCTGCCTTCCACGGCCTTGGCCCCGTCGGTGTACGTGCGGAGGATGGTCGGGATGCGGACCTCGATGGCCATGGCGTGGGTCTCCTGTCGTCCGGTCGGGGCTGTTCCCCGACGGTTCGTGGCGGTCCCGGGCCGGTTCCCGCCGCGTCGCGCGGGCGATCGTCCCCGCGCGGGGAAGCTGCTGGTGCGTGGAGCGCTGAGGTGTCCGTGCCCGGGTGCCGGGCGGGCGTCTCGTCGGCCGGTCAGCCGGTCGCGCCGTCGGGACAGACGGCGCTGGCGAGGCGGCACAGGTCGACGTGCAGGCGCGCGACGAGCAGCGGCGTGCTCGGCGTCTTGTCACTCACGTCATGAGGAACCATGCGGTCATCGTATCGATTCCCCTCGGGGGTTCCAGAGTGTGATCTCGCATCGCGGACGGTGAACGTTCACCATGCGGGCGTCCACCCTGTGGACGGGCGCGGCGGGCCCTTCCCCGCGCCCGGGCGGTGGCCCCGCGGGGGCTCGGCGGTGGCCGGGCGAGGGGGTCCGGCGGGTGCGGCGCGCCGGGGCGATGCGCCGCGCCCGCCGGGGGCGCGCGAGGAGCGCGCGGACGGCGGGCGCGGCCGGGTGTCCGGTCGGGCTACCCGACGATGCGGACGTCCTCCTCGGTGACCTCCCCGTCCACGATCCGGTACGAGCGGAACTGGAACGGGCCGGCGTCGTCGGTGTCGGCCGTGGAGACCAGCACGTAGTGCGCGCCGGGCTCGTTGGCGTACGAGATGTCGGTGCGCGAGGGGTACGCCTCGGTCGCGGTGTGCGAGTGGTAGACGACCACCGGCTCCTCGTCGCGGTCGTCCATCTCGCGGTAGAGCTTGAGCAGGTCGCCGGAGTCGAACTCGTAGAAGGTGGGCGACCGGGCGGCGTTGAGCATCGGGATGAACCGCTCGGGCCTGCCGGTGCCGGCCGGGCCCGCGACCACGCCGCAGGCCTCGTCGGGGTGGTCGCGCCGCGCGTGCGCGACGATCCGGTCGTGCAGGTCCTGGGTGATGGTCAGCATGGGGGAAATATAAGCCGGGCCCCGTACGCCCCGGCAGGACGCCCCCGAGCCGGGCACGCGGGCGCGGCGGAGAGGCACGGCGCACGCGGTGGACGGGAGCTGCGCACGCGGTGGAGGGGCGGGGCGCACGGCTAGTCCGCCGGGGCCGGGGCCGTGCCTTCCTCCCCCGGGGCCTCGTCGCCGGGTGCGGCGCCGTCCGCGAGGGTCCCGCCCGGGCGGCCGGTGACGGGGGCCGTGCCCGGTGCGAGTTCCTCGTCGACGGGCCGGACGCGCGCGGCGGACGCGCGGGCGTCGCGGCGCTTGAGCGCCTGCCAGCCCACGGCGAGCGCGGCGGCCCACAGGGCGCCGACGTACAGGCAGATCCGGGTCTGGCTGCCGTACGCGATGAGGCCGGTGACGAGTGCGAGGAACGCGAGCGCCACCCAGCTGAAGAGGGTGCCCCCGGGGGCGGGGAAGGACGAGGCGGGCAGCCGGCCGAGGGCGACGGCGCGCCGGTAGCGGATGTGGCAGACGAGGATCACCGACCACGTCCAGATGCCGCAGGCGGTGGCCACCGATGTGACGTACGCGAACGCCTCGGCCGGTACGAGGTAGTTGAGGACGACCCCGATGCCCATGAGGGCGACGGACACGGCGGTGCCCAGTCCGGGGGCGCGGCGTGCGTTGAGGCGGCCGAGCGCGCTCGGCGCCTGCCGGTCGGTGGCGAGGCCGCGCAGCATGCGGCCGGTGGAGTACATGCCGGAGTTGCAGGACGACAGTGCGGCGGTCAGGACGACGAAGTTGACGATTCCCGCGGCGAGCGGGATGCCGATCTCCTCGAACGTCCGCACGAACGGGCTCGTGCCTGCCGAGAAGCGGGTCCAGTCGACGACCGCGAGGATCACGGTGAGGGAGCCGACGTAGAAGATGATGATCCGCCAGGGCAGGGTGTTGATGGCCCTGGGCAGGATGCGCCGGGGGTCGGCGGACTCTCCCGCTGCGACGCCCACGAGTTCGACGGCGACGTAGGCGAACATCACGCCCTGGAGCGTCATCAGGCTGGAGCCGATGCCGTGGGGGAAGAAGCCGCCGTGCGTCCACAGGTTGTCGGGCGAGGCGCCGGGGCCCGCGGCGGAGAAGCCGAGGGTGAGGACGCCGAGGCCGATGACGATCATGCCGATGATGGCCGTGACCTTGACCATGGAGAACCAGAACTCGACCTCGCCGAAGACGCGGACGGAGATGAGGTTGACGCCGAAGAGGACCAGCAGGAAGACGAGCGCGCTCAGCCACTGCGGGACGCCGGGCCACCAGAAGTGGATGTAGATGGCCGCGGCGGTCAGCTCCGCCATGGCGGTGACGACCCACATCAGCCAGTAGGTCCAGCCGGTGGCGTAGCCGAAGAAGGGGCCGAGGAACTCGCGCGCGTAGGAGGCGAAGGCGCCGGACACCGGCCGGTAGAGGAGCAGTTCGCCGAGGGCCCGCATGATGAAGAAGATCACGAGGCCGGCCACGGCGTACATGAGGATGATGGACGGGCCGGCCTCGGCGATGTTCGCGCCCGCGCCCATGAAGAGGCCCACGCCGATCGCGCCGCCGATCGCGATCATCTGGACCTGGCGGCCGCCGAGGCCGCGCTGGTAGCCCTCGTCGGGTGCCGGCGGGTCGGCCGGTTCCGGGGCCGTCGGTCGGGGAGTCATGGATACAGATCAGCCGATGGAGGCCGGAAAACCCGGCACCCCATTCGTAAGACGGTCACATAATTACCTCGGCTGGCTCAGTAGCGACCGTCCCTGCGGCGAACGCGCCGACGGCCCGCACCGCTCCCCTCGCGCGCGGAGGCGGTCCCGGCGCGGCCCCTGACGGCACGCCCGTTCCGACAGGGGCCGCTGCGGCCGCCGCTCCACGAGGTCGCGACGACGCGTCACCTCACGGCATCAGCGTCTCGACGAGAGTCTCCTGGAGCGCACCCAGCCACAGGTAGGCCATGACCATCGGCTTGCGCGGATCGGAGTCCGGCAGCCGGTACAGCTCGCCGTTCTCGTCCTCGTCGCCGACCTCGAGGCGCGTGCCGATGGTCAGCCGCAGGTCGTTGAGGGTGCCGAGCCACTGCCGGGACTCGTCCGCGGTCAGCTTGAGCACGCCGCCGCCCTCGCCCTCGGCCGCCAGGACGTCGAGGGAGCGGATGACGTGCAGCGCGTCCGTGCGCTTGCGCCCGCGCAGGTCGTTCTCCGTGAAGCGGCGGAACTCGGCCGAGTAACCGCGCAGTTCCTCGTCGTCCTTGTCCGGCTTCTCCGGGTCCCCGTACGCGTCGGGGAACAGCCGCTGCAGCGCGGGGTCGGAGGGCGGTTCGCTCGGACCCTCCGTGAACAGCGACGCGAGCGGGTCGTCGTCCTCCGCGGGCTCCTCGCCGGGGCCGATCAGCTCCGCGAGCTGCTGGGTCAGCGAGCGCAGGATGGAGATCTCGACCTCGTCGAGCGCCACGGCGGCGCCGCCGCCCTCGAGGGGCTCGAAGTGCCCGGCCATCAGTCGCGGTCCTGCTGCAGGGTCGCCCACAGGCCGTACTCGTGCATGGCCTGGACGTCGCGCTCCATGGCCTCGCGGGTGCCGCTGGAGACGACGGCGCGGCCCTTGTGGTGGACATCCATCATCAGCTTCTGCGCGATCTCTTTCGAATAGCCGAAGTACGACTGGAAGACGTACGTGACATAGCTCATGAGGTTGACCGGGTCGTTGTGGACGATGGTCACCCAGGGCACGTCCGGCTCGGGAACGGCGAAGGTCTCCTCCGCCGCTTCTGGTCGCGTGATCTCGCTGGGAGCAACACTCACGGTTCGGGACGACCTTCTCTTCCATGCCGGATGCGGGCGGGGGCCGGCCCGCGGTCCCCGCGGTCACGGTGTGCCGCGATTCACAGCCTCGTGTACCCATGCTGCCACCCGTAGGGCCCCGTCGCACAAACGCCCCTGGTGATCGGCGCTCCGGCGGGTGACGCGGTACGCCGGTCCCCCGCCGCCGACCGGGCCCGAAGGCCCCGGTCCGGCCGTCCGCGAGACGTCCGGGAGCCGTGCACGAGCGGTCCGGGCGAAGAAATCGTCAATCTGACGAGTAAGGGGGGTAGCATCGCTCATATGAACACTCCGGACCTGGGGCTTCCGGTGGACGTGCCCTCCACCTCCCTGTTCACCGACCAGTACGAACTCACGATGCTGCAGGCGGCCCTGCGCGCCGGCACGGCCGATCGCCGCTCGGTGTTCGAGGCGTTCACCCGCCGCCTGCCCGAGGGCCGGCGCTACGGCGTGGTGGCGGGCACCGGCCGGGTCCTGGACGCGGTCGAGAACTTCCGCTTCGACCCGGGCGTGCTGGGCTTCCTGGCCGAGCAGCACGTCGTGGACGGGCGGACGCTCGACTGGCTGGCGGACTACCGCTTCACCGGCGACATCTGGGGCTACCCCGAGGGCGAGGTGTACTTCCCGGGCTCGCCGATCCTGCGGGTCGAGGGCTCCTTCGCGGAGTGCGTCCTGCTGGAGACGGTGATCCTCTCGATCCTGAACCACGACTCGGCGATCGCCGCCGCGGCATCGCGCATGTCGGCGGCCGCGAGCGGGCGCCGCCTGATCGAGATGGGCGCGCGGCGCACGCACGAGCTGGCGGCGGTGGCCGCGTCCCGGGCGGCCTACGTGGGCGGCTTCAACAGCACCTCGGACCTGGCGGCGGGGTTCCGCTACGGGATCCCGACGGTCGGCACGAGCGCGCACGCCTTCACGCTGCTGCACGACAGCGAGCGGGACGCGTTCCGCGCGCAGGTCGACTCGCTGGGGCGGGGCACGACGCTGCTGGTCGACACGTACGACGTGACGGAGGCGGTGCGCACGGCCGTCGAGATCGCGGGGCCCGAGCTGGGGGCCGTCCGCATCGACTCGGGCGACCTGCTGCTCGTCGCGCACCGGGTGCGCCAGCAGCTCGACGACCTGGGCGCGGTCGACACCAAGATCGTGGTGACCTCGGACCTCGACGAGTACGCGATCGCGTCGCTGGCCGCGGCGCCGGTGGACGCGTACGGGGTGGGCACGCAGCTGGTGACCGGCAGCGGGCACCCCACGTGCTCGATGGTCTACAAGATCGTGGCGCGGGCGCAGTCGGCGGACGCGGACGCGCCGCTGCTGCCGGTCGCCAAGAAGTCGCTGGGCGGCAAGACGTCGATCGGCGGGCGCAAGTGGGCGGCGCGGCGGCTCGACGCGGACGGCGTGGCCGAGGCCGAGGTCGTCGGCACCGGCCCGGTGCCCGCGGAGCTGGCCGGCCGGCAGCTGCTCGTGCCGCTCGTCGAGGGCGGCGAGATCGTCACGCGCGAGTCGCTGGACACCGTCCGCGAGCGCCACATCGCCGCGCGGTCGGGCCTGCCGATGTCGGCGATCCAGCTGTCGCGGGGCGAGCCCGTGATCCCCACCGAGTTCGTGTGACGATATGGGTAGTGGCATGAACACGAGGGCGCTCGGGAATCATGGACAAGGACGGGACGGGGGGCTGCGGCCATGCATCGCGCACTGATCGTGGTGGACGTGCAGAACGACTTCTGCGAGGGCGGCAGCCTCGCGGTCACGGGCGGCGCGGACGTCGCGGCGGCGATCACGGACCTGATCGCGCAGTCCACGGCGGGCTACCGGCACGTCGTCGCCACCCGTGACCACCACATCGACCCGGGCAACCACTTCGCCAAGCCGCCCGCCACCCCGGACTACGAGCACACCTGGCCGGTGCACTGCGTCGCCGGCACGGAGGGCGTGGGCTTCCACCCGAACTTCGCCCCCGCCGTCGCCTCGGGCGCGATCTCCGCGGTCTTCGGCAAGGGCGAGTACGCGGGGGCCTACAGCGGCTTCCAGGGTGCCGACGAGAACGGCCTGGGCCTCGGGCCGTGGCTGCGGGCGCGCGAGGTCTCCGAGGTCGACGTCGTCGGCATAGCGACGGACTTCTGCGTGAGCGCCACCGCCCTCGACGCGGCGCGCGAGGGCTTCACGACCCGCGTCCTCCTGGACCTGACGGCCGGAGTGGCGCGGCGCACGACGGACCGCGCCGTCGAGGACCTGCGGGCCGCGGGCATCGAGCTGCGCGGCGAGCCGGTGGTCCGGGCGGCCTGAGCCGCCGTCCGGGACCGCACGGGCCGGGATCCGCCCGCGCCCCGGCCGCACGAAGCC
>NZ_JAKGCV010000274.1 GCF_021556455.1 Streptomyces fuscigenes
CCGCCTGCCCGAGTCCCTCGCGGTCGCCGCCTGGCTGCTCGCGCGGGTGGGGTGGACCGAGGCGGCGCCGGCGTCGACAGCCGCGCTCGCCGTCCCCGACGACCTGGACCCGGGGGCCTGCCGGGCGGCCGGCCGCGAGCTCGCGGCGCAGGCGCCGCGCGTGGCGCTCCTCGTGATGGGGGACGGCAGCGCCTGCCGCACCCTGAAGGCCCCCGGCTACCTCGACGAGCGCGCCGAGGACTTCGACGCGTCCCTCTCCCGCGCCCTCGCGGCCGCGGACACCGCCGCGCTCGCCGCCCTCGACGTCTCCCTCGCCCGGGAGCTGCAGGTCGCGGGGCGTGCGCCGCTGCAGGTGCTCGCGGGCGCGGCGGAGGGCGCCGGGCTCGCCGGACGGCTGCTCCACGAGGAGGCGCCCTACGGTGTCGGCTACTTCGTGGCGGCCTGGTCGTAGGGCGCGTCCACCCGCGGCCATACGGGCGGGCCACCGGAGCCGGAACCGGAGGGCCCCCGCGCGGACGCGTCAGGGAAGGGACGGACGCGTCGCGCCCCGGCACGGCGACCAGGACGCGTCAGGGTGCCGGCCCGCCCCGGGCTGCCGGGACGCCGGCCTCCCGGCCGACGCGATGAAGCGCCCTGTCCCCGCGCGCCCCGGATCAGCGCGGCGCGTCCGGGTCCGCGGCGCCGCCCGCGGAAGGGCCGTCCTTGTCCTTCATCCGCTCGATGGCGTCCTTGGCCTTGCCCGTGCCGGCGCCGATGCGGTCGCTGTACTTGCCGTTGGTCCTCTCGTCGACCGTCCGCGCGGCCTTGTCCAGTCCCTGACCGATCCGGTCGCCGTGCTGCGCCGCGAGGTCCGAGACCTTCTCCCGCGCGGGCGCGAGCCTGGCCTTCAGCTGTTCCTTGAAGCCCATGGAGCACCTTCCGTCCCGAAGAGTTCGAGCAAACGTTCCATACCCGGTCAAAGGGTACGGCGCGCGGCGGTGCCGCGCACAGGGACGAGCCGGTCGGAGCGCGCCGGGCGCGTTTGCGAGACTGGTGCGGTGACAAGCGCAGCTCCCGCCCCCCGGGTCATCGCCGTCGTCGGTCCCACCGCCGCGGGCAAGTCGGATCTCGGCGTCCACCTCGCCCGGCGGCTCGGTGGCGAGGTGGTCAACGCGGACTCGATGCAGCTCTACCGGGGCATGGACATCGGCACCGCGAAACTGACCCACGAGGAGCGCGCCGGCGTCCCGCACCGCCTGCTGGACATCTGGGACGTGACGGAGACCGCGAGCGTCGCCGAGTACCAGCGCCTCGCCCGCGCCGAGATCGACCGGCTGCGGGCCGAGGGCCGCGTCCCGGTCCTGGTCGGCGGCTCGGGCCTGTACGTGCGCGGGGCGATCGACGCCCTCGACTTCCCCGGCACCGACCCGGCGGTGCGGGCCCGGCTGGAGGCGGAGCTGACGCTGCGCGGCTCCGGCGTGCTGCACGCCCGCCTCGCACAGGCGGACCCCCGGGCCGCGGCGGCCATCCTGCCGAGCAACGGCCGCCGTATCGTGCGGGCGCTGGAGGTCATCAAGATCACCGGCCGGCCGTTCACCGCCAACCTGCCGGGCCACGAGGCCGTGTACGACACCGTGCAGATCGGCGTGGACGTGCCGCGGCCCGAACTCGACGCGCGCATCGCCCTGCGGGTCGACCGCATGTGGGAGGCGGGCCTCGTCGAGGAGGTGCGGGCCCTGGAGGCGCGCGGCCTGCGGAACGGGCGGACGTCGTCGCGTGCCCTCGGCTACCAGCAGGTGCTGTCCGCGCTGGCCGGCGACTGCACCGAGGAGGAGGCCCGCGCGGAGACCGTGCGCGCCACCAAGCGCTTCGCGCGGCGGCAGGACTCCTGGTTCCGCAGGGACTCGCGCGTGCACTGGCTCGACGGCTCCGAGGGGGCCGCGGGGCGCCTGCGGGAGGACGCCCTGGCGCTGATCGAACGGGCGGTCACAGCCTGATCACGTGATGGCATCGGGACGCCCCGGCCGTCAATCCGGGTGCTGACGGCGTGCCATCATCGAGCATCTATCCACCCGTGGAGTGTCGAGTTGGGAGGGCGCGTGGCGATGGAGGCCGGCCCTCGCGATCCCCAGCCGGCGACGCGGGACGCCCCCGGACCGTCCGACGACGACGGTCCGCGACCGCCCGCCGTCCCGGCCCCGCAGGCGCTGCACGCGCACGCACCGGGCGACCTTCCCCGGACGGACCTCCCCGACGCGGACGGCCTCGTGCAGGACGGCCCCCTCGGCGACCCCCTCGGGATCGACGGACGGCCGGGAGCCACCGTCACCGGCGGCCTGTCCGCGGACGGGCCCGACGAGCAGGACGAGGCCGAGCGGGGCACGCCCGAGGTCGAGGTCGAACTCAGACCCCAGGGCAAGTTCCGGATCTGGCAGATCGCGCCCATCGTGATACTGGCCGGCGTCGGCTCCCTCATGTTCGCCTTCCCGCTCGCCTTCGGCACCGGGGACGGCGGTTCCGTCACCGCCATGCTCGGGCTGCTGCTGGGCTGCTGCGCCGCGGGCTGGGGCATGGCCGCCGCCCGCAAGGTCGGCTACACCTGGCCGGGCCTGCCGTCGAAGGCCTCCGGCGAACGAGCCGACTGGCGCTTCGTGGCGCTGTACGTCGTCGTCGCCGCGGTCGTCGTCGCGCTCGCCGTCTGGCGCGTGGCCCGGCTGCGCTGAGCGTCCGCGCCGCCCCGGCGTCCACGGCGTGGGCGCCTTCGGCGCTTTTCCGCGGGGCCTCCTACGATGGTTCCCGTGACCACCACACCGACCACGCCCCTCGCCTTCCTCAAGGGCCACGGCACGGAGAACGACTTCGTGATCCTGCCGGACCCGGACAACGCGCTCGACCTGCCCGGGAGCCTCGTCGCCGCGCTCTGCGACCGCAGGGCCGGCATCGGCGCGGACGGCGTCCTGCACGTGGTGCGCTCCGCGGCCCACCCCGAGGCGCGCGCCATGGCCGGCTCGGCCGAGTGGTTCATGGACTACCGCAACAGCGACGGCTCGGTGGCGGAGATGTGCGGCAACGGGGTGCGGGTCTTCGCCCGCTACCTGCAGCACGCCGGACACGTCGGCGCGGGCGACCTCGCGGTCGCCACCCGCGGCGGCGTGAAGCTCGTCCACCTCGCCAAGAACGGCGACGTCACGGTCCGCATGGGCCGCGCCGCGCTCCCCGGCGACGACGTCGAGGTCACGGTCGGGACGCGCAGCTGGCCCGCGTACAACGTCAACATGGGCAACCCGCACGCCGTCGCCTTCGTGGACGACCTGGAGCACGCGGGAAAGCTGCTCACCACGCCCGCGTACGCCCCGGCGGCCGCCTATCCCGACGGTGTCAACGTGGAGTTCGTCGCCGACCGGGGACCGCGCCACGTGGCGATGCGCGTCCACGAGCGCGGCTCGGGCGAGACCAGGTCGTGCGGCACCGGCGCGTGCGCCGTCGCCGTCGCGGCGGCCCGCAGGGACGGCGCCGACCCGGCCCTGAGCGGCACGCCCGTCACGTACACGGTGGACCTGCCCGGAGGGCGGCTCGTGATCACGGAGCACCCCGACGGGGAGATCGAGATGACGGGGCCGGCCGTCCTCGTCGCCGAGGGGCACATCGCGCCGGAATGGCTCGAATCATCCTTCGGTTGAGACATGCAGGCGTTCGCTTGAACGGGTGATCCGTTTCACGCTGAACGAGAGCTGGTCTGGTCCACGTGGTGGGCTCGATAGCATCAAGCACCGGCCCGGAGGGCGCGACCCAGTCCCTCGTACCGCCGGTCGACCCTGCCCGGAGGTGCCCATGAGTGCAGAGGCCACCAGCCCTGGTGTCCACGGCCGCAGGCGCGGCCTGCCCCGTATCGACCTCCGCAGGCTGGGCAGGGCCGCTCTGCTCGGGCCCGCGTCGCGCGACCGGCTGCCCGACGCCATAGGACACGTGGCCGAGGCGCACCGGGCGCACTTCCCGGACGCCGACCTGTCGGTGCTGCACCGGGCGTACGTGCTCGCGGAGGCCTCGCACCGCGGCCAGTACCGCAAGAGCGGCGAGCCGTACATCACCCACCCCCTCGCCGTGACGCTCATCCTCGCCGAGCTCGGCGCCGAGACCACCACCCTGACCGCCGCGGTCCTCCACGACACCGTCGAGGACACGGACGTCACCCTGGACCAGGTCGGGGAGGAGTTCGGCAAGGAGGTCCGCTACCTCGTCGACGGCGTCACCAAACTGGAGAAGGTCGACTACGGAGCCGCCGCCGAGCCCGAGACCTTCCGCAAGATGCTCGTCGCCACGGGCAACGACGTGCGCGTCATGTCGATCAAACTCGCCGACCGGCTGCACAACATGCGCACGCTCGGCGTGATGCGCCCCGAGAAGCAGGAACGGATCGCCAAGGTCACCCGGGACGTCCTCGTCCCGCTCGCCGAACGGCTCGGCGTCCAGGCCATCAAGTCCGAACTGGAGGACCTGGTCTTCGCCATCCTGTGCCGCGAGGAGGCCGCCGAGACCCGCACCCTGATCGCGGGGAACGCCTCCGCGGGCGACGCCCTCGCCGCGACCGCCGACGACATGCGGCGCGTCCTGCGCGAGGCCGGCATCACCGGCGAGGTACTGGTCCGGCCGCGCCACCTCGTCTCGGTGCACCGGGCCCGGCGCAAGCGCGGCGAGCTGCGCGGCACCGACTTCGGCCGGCTCCTCGTGCTCGTCGCCGACGACGCCGACTGCTACGCGGTCCTCGGCGAGCTGCACACCTGCTTCACGCCGGTGATCTCGGAGTTCAAGGACTTCGTCGCGGCCCCCAAGTTCAACCTCTACCAGTCGCTGCACACCGCCGTCGTCGGCCCGGACGGCGCCGTCGCCGAAGTGCTGATCCGCACGCACCAGATGCACAAGGTCGCCGAGGCCGGCGTCGTCGCGCTCGGCAATCCCTACGCCCCCGGCCCGCCCGCCGGCGACACCGCCGTGGAGGGGCCCGACGGCGAGCGGATCGACCCGACCAGGCCCGGCTGGCTCTCACGCCTGCTGGAGTGGCAGGAGTCCGCGCCCGACCCCGACACGTTCTGGACGACCCTGCGCGCCGACCTCGCACAGGACCGCGAGATCACCGTCTTCCGCGCCGAGGGCGGCATGCTCGGCCTGCCCGCCGGGGCGACCTGCGTGGACGCCGCCTACGCGCAGTACGGCGAGGCCGCGCACCGATGTCTGGGCGCCCGAGTCAACGGCCGCCTCGTCGCGCTCGGCACGGTCCTGCACGACGGCGACACCGTGCAGATCCTGCTCGCGCACGACGCGTCCTCCGGCCCGTCGCCCGAGTGGCTGGAGCACGCCCGTACGCCCGCCGCGCGCATCGCGATCACCGGCTGGCTCGCCGCGCACCCCGACGAGGCCGCCCTCCCCGACGCCTCGCCCCGGCCCCCGGCCGCCGTCTCCGCGGGCCCGCGGGGCACGGTCGGCGTCATCAGCGACCTGCCGGACGCGCCGGTACGCCTGGCGGGCTGCTGCACCCCCGTGCCGCCGGACGACATCACCGCCTTCCAGGTGCGCGGCGGCACCGTAACGGTCCACCGCACCCAGTGCCCGGCCGTCGACCGGATGACGGTGGAACGCGAGCCCGTCCCCGTCACCTGGGCCGCCGGCGACACCGGCGACTGCCAAGTCACCCTGCGCGCCGAATCGTTCGGCCGCCCGCGGCTGATGGCCGAACTGACCGACGCCATGTCGACGGCGGGAGCCGCCATCATCTCCGCCACGGTCGAACCGCCGAGCAGGCAGCGCGTCAAGCACACGTACACCGTCCAACTCGCCGACGCCTCGCTGCTGCCGGGGCTGATGCGCGCCATGCGCGACGTGCCCGGCGTCTACGACGTGAGCCGGGCGCAGCAGCCGGCGGAGGCGTAGGCCCGCCGGCTGCTGCGCCGCCAGGCGGTGGCCGCGGCCCGGTCGCCGCCGCGAGGTGCGCCCCCGGCGCCGACGCGTCCACGCAACGCCCCCGGCCGACCCCTTTCGGTGGAGACGGGCGCGCGCCGCCCCCACCCGCCCGCCGCACCCTGGTAGCGGTGGGGGATGCTCCTCACCTCCCGCCGGCTGCGCGCCGCACTGCTCGCCGCCGCCTCGGCCACCCTCGTCGCCGCGGCCCTGCCCGCACCGCAGCCGCTCGGCGTCGGCGACCGCCTCTTCCCCACCCTCGGCAACCCGGGCTACGACGTGCGCTCGTACGACATCGGCCTGCGGTACACCGGCGACAACACCAAGCCGCTCGACGCGGTCACCAGCATCGACGCGACCGCCACGGGCCGCCTGGACCGCTTCAACCTCGACTACACGCACGGCACCGTCCACTCCGTGCGCGTCAACGGCGCGCCGGCCGCGTTCACCACGGCCGGCGAGGACCTCGTCGTCACCCCCCGGGAGCCGGTCGCGGCCGGGGACCCGCTGGAGGTCACCGTCCGGCACACGAGCGAGACCGGCGGCGGCGGCGAGGGCGGCTGGGTGCGCACCACCGACGGGCTCGTGATGGCCAATCAGGCCGACGCCGCCCACCGGGTCTTCCCCTGCGACGACCACCCCGACGACAAGGCCTTCTTCACCTTCCACGTCTCGGCGCCCAAGAAGCTCACCGTCGTCGCGAACGGCGAGGAGGTCACGCGGAGGACCGCCGGGGCGGACACCGCCTGGACCTACCGCACCCGCCACCCCATGGCCACCGAGCTGGCGCAGGTCTCCGTCGGTACCTCCGCCGTCGTCCGCCGCACCGGGCCGCACGGCCTGCCCGTGCGGGACGTCGTGCCGGCCGCGGACAAGAGCCGCCTCGAACCCTGGCTCGCGAAGACGCCCGGCATGATCCAGTGGATGGAGCAGCGCGTCGGCCGGTACCCGTTCGAGGACTACGGGGTGCTCATCGCGGGCGCCGACACCGGCTTCGAGCTGGAGACCCAGACGCTGTCGCTGTTCGAGCGCAACCTCTTCGTCAAGGGCGGCTACCCGGAGTGGTACGTCGACTCGGTCCTCGTGCACGAGCTGTCGCACCAGTGGTTCGGCGACAGCGTCTCCCCGCACCGCTGGTCCGACCTCTGGCTCAACGAGGGCCACGCCACCTGGTACGAGGGCACGTACGCGGAGGAGCACGGCGGACCCACCTTCGAGAGCCGGATGCGCGACGCCTACAGCCAGTCGGACGGCTGGCGCGAGGCCGGAGGCCCGCCGGCCCGGCCCAAGGCCCCGGTGGCCGGGCAGCCCATCAGCATCTTCCGGCCCGTCGTCTACGACGGCAGCGCGCTCGTCCTGTACGCGCTGCGCCAGGAGGTCGGCGCCGACACCTTCTCCCGCATCGAACGCGACTGGGTGCGCGAGAACCGCGACTCCTCCGCGTCGACCGCCGACTTCGCGGCCCTCGCCTCCCGCGACTCCGGCCGCGACCTGACCGCGTTCTTCCAGACCTGGCTGTACGGCGCGAAGACGCCGCCCATGCCGGGACACCCCGACTGGAAGCCCGCGCCCGCCGCGCCGAGCGGGGCCAAGCCCCAGCAGCACGGCGCCGCCGCCCACCCGCACGGCGCGCCCGCCGGCGGTCAGGGCGCCAAGCGCCCGCTGCCCGCCC
>NZ_JAKGCV010000275.1 GCF_021556455.1 Streptomyces fuscigenes
GTGCGGCCCGGCCCGGCGGCCGGTGCCGCGTGGGCGCCGCCGGGGCGGGGCCCCAGTGTGTCAGACGACGAGGGCGCGGTCCGTGGGCCGGATCGGCGCGTGCAGGTCGCTGGCGCCCGTGAGGTAGCGGTCGACGGCGCGGGCCGCCGAGCGGCCCTCCGCGATCGCCCAGACGATCAGCGACTGGCCGCGGCCCGCGTCGCCCGCGACGTACACGCCGGGGACGTTGGTGGCGAAGTCGTCGTCGCGGGCGATGTTGCCGCGCGCGTCGAGCTCCACACCGAACTGCCCGACCAGCCCGTTGGCCTGGTCCGTGCCGGTGAAGCCCATGGCGAGCGTGACGAGCTGGGCCGGGATGACCCGCTCGGTGCCCTCCAGGGAGTTCAGCCTGCCGTCCTTGAACTCGACCTCGACGAGGTGCAGCGACTGGACGTTGCCTTCGTCGTCGCCCTCGAAGTGGGTGGTGGAGACCGAGTACAGCCGCTCGCCGCCCTCCTCGTGCGCGGAGGTGACCTTGTAGAGCATCGGGAAGGTCGGCCAGGGCTGGCTCTCCGCCCGCTCCTCGCCCGGCCGCGGCATGATCTCCAGCTGCGTGACGGACAGGGCGCCCTGGCGGTGCGCGGTGCCGACGCAGTCGGCGCCGGTGTCGCCGCCGCCGATGACCACGACGTGCTTGCCCTCCGCGGTGATCGGGGAGACCGTGAGGTCGCCCTCCTGCACCTTGTTCGACAGCGGCAGGTACTCCATGGCGAAGTGGATGCCGTTCAGCTCGCGGCCCGGGACGGGCAGGTCGCGCGAGACGGTCGCGCCGGCGGCGACGACGATGGCGTCGTAGCGGCGGCGCAGCTTCGCGGCGTCCGTGTCGCGGCCGACCTCGACGCCGGTGCGGAACTTGGTGCCCTCCGCGCGCATCTGCTCCACGCGGCGGTTGATGTGGGACTTCTCCATCTTGAACTCGGGGATGCCGTAGCGCAGCAGGCCGCCGATGCGGTCGGCGCGCTCGTACACGACCACGGTGTGCCCGGCCCGGGTGAGCTGCTGGGCGGCGGCGAGGCCGGAGGGCCCCGAGCCGATGACGGCGACGGTCTTGCCGGACAGCCGCTCGGGCGGCTGCGGGGTGACGTCACCGGTCTCCCATGCCTTGTCGATGATGGAGACCTCGACGTTCTTGATGGTCACGGGCGGCTGGTTGATGCCGAGCACGCACGCGGACTCGCACGGCGCGGGGCACAGCCGGCCGGTGAACTCCGGGAAGTTGTTGGTGGCGTGGAGCCGCTCTATGGCGGCGTTCCAGTCCTCCCGGTAGGCGTAGTCGTTCCACTCGGGGATGAGGTTTCCGAGCGGGCAGCCGTTGTGGCAGAACGGGATGCCGCAGTCCATGCAGCGGCCGGCCTGCTTGCTGACGATGGGCAGCAGGGAGCCGGGGACGTAGACCTCGTTCCAGTCCTTGACGCGCTCGGCGACGGGCCGGGTCCTGGCGACCTCGCGGCCGGTGGTGAGAAAGCCCTTCGGGTCAGCCATGGGTCGCCGCCTCCATCATCTTCTCGGTGGTCTCGGTCTCGGAGAGTCCGGCCAGCTCGGCGGCGTCCTTGGCGGCGAGCACTGCCTTGTACGTGGTGGGGATGATCTTCGTGAACCGCTCGGCGGACGACTCCCAGTCGGCCAGCAGCTTCGCGGCGACGGTGGAGCCGGTCTCCTCCTCGTGGCGGCGCACCACGTCGTGCAGCCACTGGCGGTCGGTGTCGTCGAGGGGGCCGACGGCGGACAGGTTGCCCGCGTTGACGTTGTCGGCGTCGAGGTCGATGACGTAGGCGATGCCGCCGGACATGCCGGCCGCGAAGTTGCGTCCGGTCGGGCCGAGGACGACCGCGCGGCCGCCCGTCATGTACTCGCAGCCGTGGTCGCCGACGCCCTCGGTGACCACGGTGGCGCCGGAGTTGCGCACGCAGGTGCGCTCGCCGCTGCGGCCGCGCAGGAACAGCTCACCGCCGGTGGCTCCGTAGGCGATGGTGTTGCCGGCGATGGTGGAGTACTCGGCGAGGTGGTCGGCGCCGCGGTCGGGCCGCACGACGACGCGGCCGCCGGACAGGCCCTTGCCGACGTAGTCGTTGGCGTCGCCTTCGAGGCGCAGCGTGACGCCGGAGGGCAGGAACGCGCCGAACGACTGTCCGGCGGAGCCGGTGAACGTGATGTCGATGGTGTCGTCGGGCAGGCCCGCGCCGCCGAAGCGCTTGGTGACCTCGTGGCCGAGCATGGTGCCGACGGTGCGGTTGATGTTGCGGATGCCGATCTGCGCGCGCACCGGCTGGGCGGCCTCGGCGCTCTCGGCGCCGAGCGCGTCCGCGGCGAGGCGGATCAGCTCGTTGTCGAGGGCCTTGGCGAGGCCGTGGTCCTGCTCGACGGTGCGGTGGCGCACCGCGCCGCGGCCGAGGACCGGCACGTGGAACAGCGGCGCCAGGTCCAGGCCCTGGGCCTTCCAGTGGTCCACGGCCCGCTCGGTGTCGAGGAGTTCGGCGCGGCCGACGGCCTCCTCCAGCGTGCGGAAGCCGAGTTCGGCGAGGAGTTCGCGGACCTCCTGCGCGATGAACTCGAAGAACTTCACCACGTACTCGGCCTTGCCGGAGAAGCGCTCGCGCAGCACCGGGTTCTGGGTGGCGATGCCGACGGGACACGTGTCGAGGTGGCACACGCGCATCATCACGCAGCCGGACACGACGAGGGGCGCGGTGGCGAAACCGAACTCCTCGGCACCGAGCAGCGCGGCGATGACGACGTCGCGGCCGGTCTTGAGCTGGCCGTCGGTCTGGACGACGATCCGGTCGCGCAGCCCGTTGAGCAGGAGGGTCTGCTGGGTCTCGGCGAGGCCGAGCTCCCAGGGTCCGCCCGCGTGCTTCAGCGAGGTGAGCGGGGAGGCGCCGGTGCCGCCGTCGTGGCCGGAGATCAGCACGACGTCGGCGTGGGCCTTGGAGACGCCCGCCGCGACCGTGCCGACGCCGACCTCGGAGACCAGCTTCACGTGGATGCGGGCCGCGGGGTTGGCGTTCTTCAGGTCGTGGATGAGCTGGGCGAGGTCCTCGATGGAGTAGATGTCGTGGTGCGGCGGCGGCGAGATGAGGCCGACGCCGGGCGTGGAGTGCCGCGTGGTGGCGACCCACGGGTAGACCTTGTGGCCGGGCAGCTGGCCGCCCTCGCCGGGCTTGGCGCCCTGCGCCATCTTGATCTGGATGTCGTCGGCGTTGACGAGGTACTCGCTGGTGACGCCGAAGCGGCCGGAGGCGACCTGCTTGATCGCGGAGCGGCGCTCGGGGTCGTGCAGCCGGTCGGTGTCCTCGCCGCCCTCGCCTGTGTTGGACTTGCCGCCGAGGCGGTTCATCGCGATGGCGAGGGTCTCGTGGGCCTCGCGCGAGATCGACCCGTACGACATGGCGCCGGTGGAGAACCGCTTGACGATCTCGGAGGCCGGCTCGACCTCGTCGAGCGGGATCGGCTCACGCTCGGAGCTGATGTTGAACAGGCCGCGCAGCGTCATCAGCCGCTCGGACTGCTCGTTGACGCGGTCGGTGTACTTCTTGAAGATGTCGTAGCTGCCGGAGCGGGTGGCGTGCTGGAGGCGGAAGACGGTCTCCGGGTCGAACAGGTGCGGCTCGCCCTCGCGGCGCCACTGGTACTCGCCGCCGATCTCCAGCTTCCGGTGGCTCGCGGAGATGCCGGAGGCGGGGTAGCCCTTGGCGTGCCGGGCGGCGACCTCCTGCGCGACGATGTCGAGGCCGGCGCCGCCGATCTTGGTGGCGGTGCCGTGGAAGTAGCGGTCGACGAACTCCTGGTCGAGGCCGACGGCCTCGAAGACCTGCGCGCCGCGGTAGGACGCGACGGTGGAGATGCCCATCTTCGACATGACCTTGAGGACGCCCTTGCCGAGGGCGTAGATCAGGTTGCGGATGGCCTGCTCGGGCTCCAGGCCCTCGATGAAGGTGCCGGCGCGCACGAGGTCCTCGACGGACTCCATGGCGAGGTACGGGTTGACCGCGGCGGCGCCGTAACCGATCAGCAGCGCGACGTGGTGGACCTCGCGGACGTCGCCCGCCTCGACCAGCAGGCCCACCTGGGTGCGCTGCTTGGTGCCGATGAGGTGGTGGTGCACGGCGGCGGTGAGCAGCAGCGACGGGATCGGGGCCTGCTCGGCGTCGGAGTGCCGGTCGGACAGGACGATGATGCGCGCCCCGCCCTCTATGGCGGCGTCGGCCTCGGCGCAGATCTCGTCGATGCGGGCGGCCAGCGCCTCACCGCCGCCCGCGACCCGGTAGAGGGCGGAGAGCGTGGCGGCCTTCATGCCCGGCATGTCGCCGTCGGCGTTGATGTGGACGAGCTTGGCGAGCTCGTCGTTGTCGATGACGGGGAAGGGCAGGGTCACGCTGCGGCAGGACGCGGCGGTCGGCTCCAGCAGGTTGCCCTGGGGGCCGAGCGAGGACAGCAGCGAGGTGACGAGTTCCTCGCGGATGGCGTCCAGCGGCGGGTTGGTGACCTGCGCGAACAGCTGCGTGAAGTAGTCGAACAGCAGCCGGGGCCGGGCGGAGAGCGCCGCGATCGGCGAGTCGGTGCCCATGGACCCGATGGGTTCGGCGGCGGCGCGGGCCATCGGCGCGAGCAGGACGCGCAGCTCCTCCTCGGTGTAGCCGAAGGTCTGCTGGCGGCGGGTGACGGAGGCGTGCGTGTGCACGATGTGCTCGCGCTCCGGCAGGTCGGACAGCTCGATCTCGCCGGCTTCCAGCCACTCCTGGTAGGGGTGCTCGGCGGCGAGGGTCGCCTTGATCTCGTCGTCCTCGATGATGCGGTGCTCGACGGTGTCGACGAGGAACATGCGGCCGGGCATGAGGCGGCCCTTGCGCACGACCTTGGCCGGGTCGATGTCGAGGACGCCCACCTCGGAGGCGAGGACGACGAGGCCCTCGTCGGTGACCCAGTAGCGGCCGGGGCGCAGGCCGTTGCGGTCGAGGACCGCGCCGACCTGGGTGCCGTCGGTGAAGGAGACGACGGCGGGGCCGTCCCAGGGCTCCATCATCGTGGAGTGGTACTGGTAGAAGGCCCGGCGGGCCGGGTCCATGGCGTCGTTGTTCTCCCACGCCTCGGGCACCATCATCAGCACCGAGTGGGGCAGCGAGCGGCCGCCGAGGTGCAGCAGCTCCAGCACCTCGTCGAAGGTCGCGGAGTCGGAGGCGCCCGGTGTGTTGATCGGGAAGATCCGGTCGAGGGCGCCGTCGCCGAAGAGGCCGGAGGCGAGCTGCGACTCGCGGGCCCGCATCCAGTTGCGGTTGCCCTGGACGGTGTTGATCTCGCCGTTGTGCGCGACGAAGCGGTACGGGTGGGCCAGCGGCCAGCTCGGGAACGTGTTCGTCGAGAACCGCGAGTGCACGAGGGCGATGGCGGTGGCGAACCGGGGGTCCGAGAGGTCCGGGAAGAAGGGCTGCAGCTGCTCGGTGGTGAGCATGCCCTTGTAGACGACGGTGCGCGCGGACAGCGACGGGAAGTAGATCCCGGCCTCGCGCTCGGCGCGCTTGCGCAGCACGAACGCCTTGCGGTCCAGCGCGATGCCGGTGCTGGCGTGGTCCGTGACGAAGAGCTGCCGGAAGATCGGCATGGTGGCGCGTGCGATGAGGCCGAGCGTCGCGGGGGCGACGGGCAGCTCGCGCCAGCCGAGGACGGTCAGGCCCTCCTCCGCGGCGATGGCCTCGACGGCCGTGACGCCCTCGTCGGACTCCTCGGCGGGCAGGAAGGCCGTGCCGACGGCGTACGCGCCGGCCTCGGGAAGATCGAAGCCGGCGACCTCACGGAAGAAGGCGTCCGGGACCTGCAGCAGTATTCCGGCGCCGTCGCCGGAGTCGGGCTCGGAGCCGGTGGCGCCCCGGTGCTCGAGGTTGCGCAGGACGGTCAGCGCCTGCTCGACCAGCTCGTGGCTGGCATCGCCGGTGAGGGTCGCGACGAAGCCGACGCCGCACGCGTCGTGTTCGTTGCTCGGGTCGTACATCCCCTGCGGGGCGGGGCGACCGTCCATGGGCGACCAGGCGTGGGAACGCATCGGCTCTCCCGTCGTCGTCGTGGCATATGCAAGTACCGAGGGACGACGTTGGCCCTCCAAAGAAATTTCGTGCAGGTTACATGATGGGGTTCTTCTCAAAAAGCGGAAGATTCTATCCAGCATGCGGACACCTCGGGGGATGCCCGCTTCGGTCCCGAGGTGACGGGCTCCCAGGGCGGACACACGGTGTGCCGGACAGTGCGGCGGCTGTCCGGGGGCGCGGGCCTCATTGCCCGCGGCGCTAACGGGTCATGCCCCGGGATCGCGGAGCCGAAACCGCCGTGTAACAGGTGCGTACGATGCGCCTGCCCAGTTTCGCACCCCGCCGCGCGGCACGCCCAGGGACGTAGGGCCTCTCGTTCGGATCGTGCCGGGCTGGCGTGCCCCGGCACCGCGCCTCGCGGCGTTGTCGCCGGTCACCGCGGCTCCGGCCCCGGGCACTCCCTGGACGCTCCCTAGACGGAGGCCCCGATGACGGTCCCGAGGCCGTACGTGAGGGCCGCGGCCGCCCCGCCCAGCGCGAGCTGCCGGACACCGCTGAACCACCAGGAGCGGGCCGTCACCCGGGCGACGAGCGCGCCGCAGGCGAACAGTCCGGCGAGTGCGAGGGCCACCGCGGGCCACAGCGAGGTGGCGCCCAGCAGGAACGGCAGGACGGGCAGCAGCGCGCCGACGGCGAAGGAGCCGAACGAGGAGACGGCGGCGACGGCGGGCGAGGGCAGGTCGTCGGGGTCGATGCCGAGTTCCTCGCGGGCGTGGATCTCCAGGGCCTGCTCCGGGTCGGCGGACAGCTGCTCGGCGACCTGGCGCGCGAGGCCGGGCTCGACGCCCCGTGACACGTACAGGGCGGCCAGCTCGTCGAGCTCGTCGGCCGGGTTGCGGCGCAGCTCCGCGCGCTCGACGGCCAGCTCGGCCTCGACCAGCTCCCGCTGCGAGGCGACGGAGGTGTACTCGCCGGCCGCCATGGAGAACGCGCCGGCCGCGAGCCCGGCGAGCCCGGTGACGACCACGGTGTGCGTCGAGACGTCACCGCCGGCGACGCCGGTCATCAGGGCGAGGTTGGAGACCAGGCCGTCCATGGCGCCGAACACGGCGGGGCGCAGCCAGCCACCGGTCACGTCGCGGTGGGTGTGGTTGTCGCGGTGGGCGTCGTGCAGCGTCGCGTTCGCCTCGAAGACAGCCATGATTCCGTTCCCCTTCCCGTGGGCGGGCAGCCCGGTTCCGTACGGAGCCGACGGCCCCTCCCGCACTCGAAACTACGCACGGAAACCGCCCGCCGCCAGCAAGGAAGGCCGTACTTACCGCAGGTCAAACGGGTACGGACCGGACGAGTGGGCGCCGGTCGGTGAGGCGTGTCACGCTCCGGGGCGGCGGCGCCGGCCCCTCGGGCCGGCTCCGGGCCGGGCCCGCGGGGACACTCCCCCGGCGGTCCTCGCCTGCGATGGCGCGGCCCCGTCCGCGGAGCGCGGCC
>NZ_JAKGCV010000276.1 GCF_021556455.1 Streptomyces fuscigenes
GCGGCCGCGGCGCCGGACGGGCACCGCGGCCGGGTGCTCAGGTCGCGTCGAGCAGGTCCGAGCGGGAGTCCGCCTCCCCGGCGGCCTCGGGGAGTTCGGCCGCGAGGGCGGCGGCGGCCTGCACCAGCGGCAGCGCCAGCAGCGCGCCCGTGCCCTCGCCGACGGTGACGCCCTGGTCGAGCAGGGGCGTCATGGCCATCCGGTCGAGCGCCTTGGCCTGCGCGGGCTCGCCCGTCACATGGCCCGCGAGCCACCAGTCGGGCGCCCGGAACGCGGCGCGCTGACCCACCAGCGCGCACGCCGCGGACACCACGCCGTCCAGGATGACCGGCATCCGCCGCACGGCGCTCTGGAGCAGGAAGCCCGTCGCCGCGGCCAGGTCCGCGCCGCCCACCGCGGCGAGCAGGCTGAGCTGGTCGCCGAGCACGGGCCGGGCCCGGCGCAGCGCGTCGCGCACCGCCGCGCACTTGCGCATCCACGCCAGGTCGTCGATGCCCACGCCGCCGCGGCCGGTCACCACCGAGGCGTCGGTGCCGCACAGCGCCGCGATCAGCGTCGCGGCGGACGTCGTGCCGCCGACGCTCAGGTCGCCGAGCACCACGAGGTCCGTGCCGGAGTCCGCCTCCTCGTCGGCGATCCGCATGCCGAGCCGTACGGCCTCCTCGGCCTCCTGCGCCGTCAGCGCGTCCTCGACGTCGATGCGGCCGCTGCCGCGGCGGACGCGGTGCTTCACGACCTCCTCTGGCAGCAGCGCCGGGTCGCAGTCCAGCCCCGCGTCCACGATCCGCACGCCGACACCGGCCCGGCGGGCCAGCACCGCGCCCGGGCTCGCCCCGTCCAGCGCGGCGCGCACCAGGGTGTGCGCGGTGAACGCCGGCCGGCCCGAGACGCCGAGGCCGGCCACCCCATGGTCGCCCGCGAACAGCACCACGCGCGGCTGCCGGATCGCCTTCACCGGCACGGAGCGCTGCGCGGCCGAGAGCCAGTCGCCCAGCTCGTCCAGCCGCCCGAGCGAGCCGGGCGGCACGCCCTGGCGCTCCCGGCGTTCCTCGGCGTCCCGCCGCATACCGCTGTCGGGGCGCTCGATCAGATCGGAGAAGTCGTCGAGATTCAGGGCGCTCATGTGGCCGAACAGTACCCGTCCCGTTCCCGGTCAGGGCCCCTCAGGTCCCGGTTGCGCGCGGTGGGGCGCGCGGCGCCCTCCTCAGCCGCGCAGCGGCAGCGCCTGGCCCGCGACCACCAGCAGCAGATGCTCGCACTCACCGGCGAACGCCGCGTTGAGACGGCCCAGTTCGTCGCGGTAGCGCCGCACGGACGCCGTCTCCGGGACGATTCCGAGACCCACCTCGTTCGTCACCGCCACCACCGTCCGCCGAGTGGCGCGCAACGCCTCGACCAGTGCGCCGGTGCGCTCGTGCAGCGCCTTCCGCCCGCCGCCCGCCCAGGCCTCGTCGTCCCACGCGCCGACCCGGTCCATCGCGTCCGTCAGCCACAGGGACAGGCAGTCGACCAGCAGCGGCGGCCCGTCCGCCGCGAGCAGCGGCACCAGGTCGCAGGTCTCCTCCGTGCGCCAGGACGCGGGCCGCCGCTCGCGGTGCGCGCGCACCCGCTCGTCCCATTCGGCGTCGCCGCCGCGGGAGCCGCCGGTCGCCACGTAGACGACCCCCGGGAACGCGGCCAGCCGCCGCTCCGCCTCCAGCGACTTGCCGGAGCGCGCCCCGCCGGTCACCAGCGTGCGCCGGGGCACCTGGGGCACCGGCCGGTACGCGCCGACGGTGAGGGTCGTCCCGTCGGGCACCGCGCGGGCGCCCGCCGCGGCGAGCCTCCTCGACAACTCGGCGCCCTGAGGCACCTCGTGGCCGAGGTGCACGGCGACCACGTCCGTCGACGGCCCGATCGCGCCGGCCGCCCGCAGCCGGGCGACCGCGTCGGGCCGGCCCACCACGTCCGCCAGGACCATGTCGTACGGGACGGGGTGCTCGCGCTCGGCCTCCAGTCCGGCGGGCGCGCCGCGCGGCGGCAGGTACAGCAGGCGCTCCCCGTCCGGCGAGGCGACCTCGTAGCCGGTGCCCGGCGCGTCCATCGGCACCGCCCGTACCCGGTGGCCGCTCAGCAGGGTCAGCACCCGGCCGTCCGCCACCCGCCCCGCGGTGGGCAGTCCCGGCGGCAGCTCCACGGCCGGGCCGTCGTGGGGGTGGCTGAGCAGGACCTGCCGTACGGTGCCGAGACTGTGGCCGGCCCGCGCCGCCGCGAGCGCGGCACCGGGGGTGAGGTCGAGCAGGAGCACCCCGTCGACCAGCAGGGACGTGGCGCCGCGCGCCGCGCCCCCGCGGGCGGTCGCGCACACGGCGCAGGTGCAGTCGGGGCGCGGCAGCCCCTCGGGGGCTCCGGTGCCGAGCAGTGTCAGTTCCACACTCACGATCCTCCATCGACACCGCGCACGGTGCGCGCCCGGCTACGCTGCGGACAGCAGCAGACATCAACAACAGTGACCAGTGATCAGGGTAGAAAGCAGCCCCGCAGCACCTGGAGGCGCACATGGCGTGGACGTGGCGGTTCGAGAAGGCCGACGGGACGGAGGTCGTCCCCGCGGTGCGGGCCGAGGAGTTCCCCACCCAGGGAGACGCCGAGTCGTGGATCGGCGAGGAGTGGAAGGCCCTGCTGGAGGGGGGCGCCGACCAGGCCGTCCTCTTCGAGGACGACGCGAAGGTGTACGGCCCGATGAGCCTGCACGCCGAGCAGGCGGAGCCGGAGGCCGCGGCCCCCGCGGGCGGTGACGCCGGTGACACCGGCGACGTCACGGGCGCGGCCCGCGAGGCGTAGGGCCGACCGGGTCCGGGCGTCCCGGCCCGGCACGCCGCACGGATCCGTTCCCCGGACCGTGCGGCGTGCAGCGGCCGGTGCGCCCCGGGGCCGCCGTGCCCCGCGCCCGGCGTGCTCTGCCGCCGGCCGGCGGCGCGTGCGTACGGACACCGCCTACATCTCGCTGAGTTTGACCTTCGCCTTCTTCGACGAGCCCCCGCGCAGATAGGTCACGGTGACCTGCCGGCCCGGCTTCTCCCCGGCCAGCACCTCGGACAGCGACGCGATGTCGGTGATCCGGACGCTGCCGACCCGCACGATGATGTCGCCGGCCTTGAGGCCCGCGGCCCTGGCGCCGCCGCTCTTGGTGGTGCTGACGATCGCGACCCCGCTCGGCTGGAGGTCCGTCCCGAGCACGGTGCGGCCCGTGATCCCGAGCGCGGCCCGCCCCGAGTGCGTCACCTTGCCGTTCTTGATGATCTGGTCGGCGACGGTCTTCACGGTCGACACCGGGATCGCGAACCCGATGCCGGGCGCCGCGCTGCCTCCGCTGCCGATGTCGGGGTCCGTCGCGGCGAGCGTGGGGATCCCGATGACCTCGCTGTTCAGGTCGACCAGCGCGCCGCCGCTGTTGCCGGGGTTGATCGCGGCGGACGTCTGCACCAGGTTGGCGATGGTCGCTCCGGTGCCGCCGGACTGCCCGCTGCTCTCGGTGACGGTGCGTCCGACGGCGGAGACGATGCCCTGCGTGACGCTGCTGGACAGCCCCAGGGGCGAGCCCATGGCCAGTACGATCTGGCCGACCCCGACCTTGGAGGACGTCCCGAACTTCGCGCCCTTCAGGCCCTGGGGGACGGAGTCCAGCTTGATGACCGCGAGGTCCTGCTGCGGGAAGCTGGAGACGAGGCGTGCCGTGAGCGGCTGCTCGCGCGTGGCGACCGTGACCCGGAAGCTCTTCTTCGACCCGACGACGTGCGCGTTCGTCACGATGTGGCCCCGGTCGTCGTAGACGATGCCGGAGCCGAGCGCGTTGCCCGCCTCGATCTGGACGACCGAGGGCAGCACGTTCTTGATGGTGTTCTGGTAGTCCGTCTGCAGCTCGTTGGTGACGCGGGGCGGCGCCGCGGCCTGCCCGCTGGCCGCCGATCCCGTACGGGCGGCCGGGGCCGCGGGGATCGAGGACGTGCGCGCGGCGGCCGAGCAGCCCGACACCAGGGCGGCCGCGCAGAGTCCGGCGGTCAGGGGGAGCAGCGGCCGGCGCGGCCGGCCGGGGTACAGGGATCGATCCATGGCGGGGATTATCCCTTTTGCACTATTTATCCGAAGGGCGGCGCGCGGCAGAGGGGGGTCCCGTCGGTACGACCGGGGGGCTGGGACGCTGTGGGCGTCCGGCCCGCCCGGCCGAACGCGTACGCGCGCCCCGGCGCACGCCCCGCGGGTTCAGCCGCGCACGCCGCACAGGTGCAGCAGCGCCGCCACCGAGCGGTACGGGTCCGTGCGCCCGGCCCGTTCCTCGGCCGCGAACAGCCGGTCCAGCTCGGCCCCGGTGGGCGGCTCGGCGCCGTCGTCCGCGGCGTCGGTGAAGACGCGCACCCCGTACCAGGCGTGCAGCGGCGCGGCGATCCCCTCCAGCATCCGCGTCAGGTCCCCGAGCCGGTCCGCGCGCACCGTCAGCCCGAGCCGGTTCGTGTACGACGACCCGTCGAAGGCGGCGAGGGCCTCGCCCCAGTCCCCGGCGCGGCCGGGCCGCAGGGCCAGGGCGTCGCCGTTGCGCACGAGGAGCGAGAGCAGCCCGCCCGGCGCGAGCATCCGTGCGAGGCCCGCCAGCAGGGCGTCGCGGTCGCGCACGTACATCACGCCGTGGCACAGCACCACGTCGAACGCGCCCGGCTTGAAGTGGACGCCGGTGTCCATGCCCTCGCCCTGGATCAGGCGGACCCGCTCCCTGATGCCCTCGGGCTCGCCCGCCAGCTCGGCGCGCGCGGCGGCCACCATCGCGGGGTCCGACTCCAGACCCGTCACCGTGTGTCCGGCGCGCGCCAGGCGCAGCGCCTGGGTCCCCTGGCCCATCCCGACGTCCAGCACGCGCAGCCGCTGCCCCACGGGGAAGCGGCCGGCTATCTGCTCCTCCAGCTGGCGGGAGACCAGCTCCTGGCGCACGACGTTGCGCAGCCCGCCGAGCCCCCGCAACCAGGGGGTGGCGCCGCCCGTGAAGCCGTCGTCGGCCTCGTCCTGCGGGCTGTCCCCGAGAGGCGTGTCAGCGAGGAGCGCGTCCGTGAGGGCCGTGCCCCCGGATGCCGCGTCCGGGACCGCCGCGGCGCCCGGCGCCGCGTGCGTGTCCGGGGGGACCGGCGTGTCCCGGTCGGCGGCCCCGGATATCGCGCCGTGCGGCGCGCCGAGGCCGCCTCGACCGCTGGTCAGAGCTTCGCTCCGCGCTTGACCTGGGGCTTCGGCAGCCGCAGTTTGCGGATCTGCAGCGTCCGCATCAGGCCGTACATCACGACGCCCCGCGTCGACTCGTTCGGGAAGCGGACGGCCAGCTGCTTGCGCAGGCGCACGGCGAGGAAGATCGAGTCGACGACCATCGCCAGGATCACCAGCAGCCACAGCAGCAGCGCGAGGTTCTGCAGCGCACCCACCCGCACCATCGTCAGCACCAGGATGACCACGGCCGACGGCAGGAAGAACTCGGCGGCGCAGAAGCGGGCGTCGACGTAGTTGCGCGCGAAGCGCCGCACCGGGCCCTTGTCGCGGGCGGGCAGGTAGCGCTCGTCGCCGCTGTTCAGCGCCTCGCGCTGGCGCGTCATCGCGGCCCTGCGCGTCTCCCGCTGCTGCTTGACCGCCGTCTTGCGGTCGGCCGGAGGCGTCACGGCGCGGCGGCGCTGCGACTGCGCCTCGCTCCGCTTCGGCGTCGGCCTGCCCTTGGGAGCCTGCGGATCGCGTGCGTGCTTGGTCAGGTCGGCCGTCACCTGGGTGGCGGGCGCCTTCTCTTCGTTCGAACGGCTACGGAACACAAGGGCCAAGGGTACGGGCTCGACCGCGCCGACCCCACACCCCCACGGGGAACGATCCCGCAACGGCCTTCGTCTTCAGGGTGTGGCGGGGAGGCGGGATCCCCGCCGCGCGCGCCGCGAGCGGGCCGGGCGACGGGGTGCGGGGCCCCGCGCGGACACGCGAGCGGCCCCGGGTCCGCGGGTGACCGAAATCCGCTGCCCCGGCGGGAGGCCCCTACTCCCTCCGCCGGAGCGGAAGCCGGTCACAGTCGTCCTTGGGGATGACCGCATCCGCGCCCGAACAGTGCGGTAATAGAGGCAGGACCCGTACTGTGGGTTCTGTTGGAGTGCTGGTTTTCGGAGTCCGTCACGAAGGGGGCGCGCGAAGCCCATGAGCGGTGTGATGAAGCGTATGGGGATGATCTTCCGCGCGAAGGCCAACAAGGCCCTGGATCGGGCCGAGGACCCGCGGGAGACGCTGGACTACTCCTACCAGAAGCAGCTGGAACTGCTGCAGAAGGTACGCCGCGGCGTCGCCGACGTGGCCACGTCCCGCAAGCGCCTTGAACTGCAGCTGAACCAGCTCCAGGGGCAGTCGACCAAGCTGGAGGAGCAGGGCCGCAAGGCCCTCGCGCTGGGCCGTGAGGACCTCGCCCGCGAGGCGCTGTCCCGCAAGGCCGCGCTCCAGCAGCAGGTCAGCGACCTGGAGACGCAGCACGAGACGCTGCAGGGCGAGGAGGAGAAGCTGACGCTCGCGGCGCAGCGCCTCCAGTCCAAGGTGGACGCCTTCCGCACGAAGAAGGAGACCATCAAGGCGACCTACACGGCCGCCCAGGCGCAGACGAGGATCGCCGAGTCGTTCTCCGGCATCTCCGAGGAGATGGGCGACGTCGGCCTCGCGATCCAGCGCGCCGAGGACAAGACGGCGCAGCTGCAGGCCAGGGCCGGCGCGATCGACGAGCTGCTGGCGTCCGGCGCCCTCGACGACCAGTCGGGCCTCGCGAAGGACGACATCGCGACCGAACTCGACCGGATCTCCGGCGGCTCTGACGTGGAGCTGGAGCTCCAGCGCATGAAGGCGGAGCTCGCGGGCGGCTCGTCGGGCGCCCAGCAGGCCATCGAGGGCGGCGGCGAGAAGCAGGACGACGCCCAGCGGCCCAACTTCGACAAGGGGTGAGGCCGTCATGATCGTACGGATCATGGGGGAAGGGCAGGCCACGGTCGCCGACAGCCACCTCGGTGAGCTCGACGAGCTGGACGACCGGCTGATGGCCGAGGTCAAGGGCGGGGACGAGGCCGGCTTCCGGCGGACGCTCTCCGCGCTGCTGGACCGCGTACGGGAACTCGGCGAGCCGCTGCCCGACGACTCCCTCGAGCCGTCGGGGCTGATCCTCCCCTCGGGCGACGCGACGCTCGAAGAGGTGCGGGAGCTGCTCAGCGACGAGGGCCTCATCCCGTCCTCCATCTGAGCGGGCGGAACGACCGCACCGTGCGCACTCCCCACTCCGGCGACTCCACCGCCCCGCGCCCGCCCGGCGCGGGGCGGACCGCTGCCCGCACGCCCGGCGAGGACCCGCAGGGGCCGCCCGCCCGGCACTCCGAGCCGCCCGCGGCGGCCGGCCCCCCTTCCCCCGCCGGACGGCCGCCGGACCCCGCCGCGCCCCCCGCCGGAGGACAGCGG
>NZ_JAKGCV010000277.1 GCF_021556455.1 Streptomyces fuscigenes
CCCGGCCGCCGGCCGTGTTCAGCGCGCTGGCGCGACCCGGATCACCGCGACCCGCCCGCGTCCCGTCAGCCGCACCGTGCCCGCCCCGTCGTGCCGTACGCAGTCGAGCCGGGCGAGCGGGGCGGCCTCGGCCCCGGTGTCCAGGGCGAGGCCGCCGGTGACGGGCAGCAGCAGGAGCGTCTCGCCGTCCGCGCAGTCGAGGGCGAGCCCGCCGGAGACGTCGCTCACGCGCACGCTCCCGCTCGCGCGCCCCCGGCGCGTCATCAGGTTCAGGTCCCGCGCGGGCCCGCCCGGCAGGCGGCAGTCCGTCGCCGCGTCGCCCGGGAACGCGAACGGCCCCAGGGGTTCGAGCCGGTGCTCGGCGCCGTCCACGGTCAGCACCATGCCGTCGCCGTCCACGAGCGTGATCACCCGGTCGACGCCGGGGAACGGCGAGAAGGGCCCCTCGGCGGCGACGTCCGCGACGCTCACCCGCCAGTCGAAGCCCGCGCCGTCGCCGGACGCCCGCGCCGCGACCTCCCGCGTGGTCCCGCCGCCGTTCTTCCACGGCACCCTGGGGTACTCGCCCTCGCGCAGCACTGCGGTCGCCATGCGCCTCGCTCCCTCGTCCGGCCCGTCCGATACGCGGGCCAGCATACGAACCGCGCCCGCCGGCCCCGGGCGGGGCGTCCGCCCCCGGCGGGTGGACGAACGCCCGCCCCCGGCGGGGCGAGGCGCTCGTCCACCCGGAACCGGGGCCCCGTGCGGGCCGGGCTCAGGGCGCCGCCGGCCGGCCGGGCGGTACGGGCGGTACGGGCGGTACCGGGAGTGCGGGCGGTGCGGGAAGCGCGGGCGAGGGAGGGTACGGGTAGTACTCGGTCCCGAGCTTCGGCAGCCAGCCGACCGTGGCCAGGGGCCGGGTGCCGTCCGCCGGGTGCCGCGGCGGCAGGCCCGCGTTGACGACCGGGGTCCAGCCCACGGTGAGGAACGTCGGGGACGCCGTCATCGGAGGGCCTCCTCCGCCACCAGCGGGTCGTTGGAGAGCTCGGGCGGAGTCGGGTCCTTCCTGACGACCAGGGTCCGCGGCCGCGTCGTCGCGGCGCGCGGCTTCGGGTCGGGCGGGGCCGCGTTGTGGTACTCGGGCCAGCGGTCCTGGTAGTCGATGGCGGCCTGGACGATGGCGGGTTCGCTGAAGCGCGGACCCCAGAACTGGGCGGTGATGGGCAGGCCCGCGTCGGTCGAGTCGTAGCCGACGGGGAAGGAGACCATCGGCCAGGCCAGGGCGTTCGGCAGCTGGTAGTAGGCGCGGTAGACGGGGAAACCGCCGCCCTGCCGCAGGCCGATCCGCGCGCCCAGGCTCATCACGAGCATGAAGTCGACGCCGGCCGCGTCCAGGGCGGCCTGGTAGTTGGCCTGGAGTGTCCGCCTGCGGTGCTCGCCCTCGACGCGGGCGGAGGCGGGCACCCCGCCGCCGAGGCGGGCCGCGGACTCGAAGGACGCCGCCGCGTCGTTCGGCCCCTTGCGGCCGTACTGGGCGAGCAGGGCCGCGGCCTGGTCGGCCGGACGGGTGGCGGCGAAGGCGCCGACCGCCTGCCAGTAGCCGATCTCGTAGCGGTTGGGGCTGAGCACGGCCGACGAGGGCGAGACCGACGAGCCGTCGACCGTGGCGAGGACGTCGGTGCTGTTGAAGTAGGGGTCGTTCGCCGCCTTCGTGACGTCCAGGCCCTCGAACTCCCTGACCTCGGCGCCGAGCGCCGTCAGCTGGCGCCGGAGCCGTTCGAAAGCCGTGCGGTGGTCCGCGTCGTAGGTCTGCTGCGGCGGCGTGCCCACCTGGATCCCCTGGGAGGTGCGCATCCAGTCCGTCTGCGGGATCCCGATCGTGAGCCCGGCCAGCGGCCGCTTCCCCTTGCGGGGCGTCAGCGGCAGGGCGGGGAAGGGGTCGGGGGCGGAGAGGGTCAGCGGATCGTTCGCCGGGTCGGGGCCGTGGATGACGGACAGGATCAGCGACGCGTCCCGCATGGAGCGGGCGATCGGGCCGAGGACGTCGTAGCCCGGTGACAACGGCATCAGCCCGGCGACGGACGAGGTGCCGAGGGACGGCTTGATGCCGCTGGCGCCGTTCGCGGACGACGGCATCATGATCGAACCGCCGGTCTCCTCGCCTATGCAGGCCGCCGCGAGCCGCGCCACCGGCGCGACGCCGCTGCCCTGGCTCGACCCGCCCGGCACGTACGCGAGGTCCCACGCGTTGCCGGCGAACGTGCCGGTGATGGAGCCGGAGAACGCCGAGCACACCGTGTGCCCGAGGATGACCGCGCCCGCCTCGCGCAGACGGGCGACGACGGTGGCGTCGCGCAGCGCGGTGTTGCCGTCGAAGGCGTGGCTGCCGTCCTTGGCGTCGAGCCCTTCGACCGCCACCGAGTCCTTGATCCCCATCGGGATGCCCAGGAGCGGCGGCAGCGCGTCCTTGTCCTTCTTACTGCGGGCCTTGGCGAACCTCGCGTCCGCGGACCGGGCCGCGGCGAGGGCGCCGTCGCGGTCGAGCCGCACGAACGCGTTGTAGAGGCCGTTGTCGCCGTAGGTCTCGAACGGGCCGTTGAAGCGGTCGATCCGGTCGAGGTAGGCCTTCGTGACCGCGACGGACGTGGTGCGGCCCGCGCGCAGCAGGGAGGCCAGCTCCACCACCTCGTAGTCGACGAGTCTCGCCCTCCTGGGGACGGCGGAGACGTCGGGGAACGCGGCGACGGGGCCGGGGGGCGGCGGGGCGGTGGTGGGGGACGCGTGCGCGGGACCGGGGGTGGCGGCCGCCATGGCGGCGGCGCCGGTCACGGCGGCGACACCGCCGAGGAGGGTGCGCCGGTTGGGGCCCCGGGTGATGGATGAGGCGTCGCTTGCTCTGGGCATATTGGCGTACTCCTGAGGGAGGAGTGGAATGTCCCGTACGGAAGAATGATCGAACGGGTTTGTTTCGGCGGAATGGCGCGCACGTAAGGTCGGTTGGGGCCCGCCGCTCAGGGCTCCCGGTCGGCCCGGCCCTCCTCTATATAGGGGGCTGTTCTTCTCCGTCGGAGAAGGGGTGTTCTGGTCCGTGCGCAGGGCGCTCTCCGCTCCCCGCGGCTCTCCCGTCCCGACGGCTTCCCTCCCCCTATATAAGAGGACGGGATACAAGAGGACGGGCAGGCCGCGTGAGCGGACGGGTGCGCGGCGAAGGGCGGGCGGTGGGCGGCCCGCCCGGGCCCCGCGCGCGCCCCGTACGGTTTGCGCATGTCCGACGCAGCCTCGCCGACCCCCGAACTCTTCTCGTGGGAGTTCGCCACCGACCCCTACCCCGCGTACGCCTGGCTGCGCGAGCACGCCCCGGTGCGGTGGACCCGGCTGCCCAGCGGCGTCGAGGCCTGGCTGGTCACCCGGTACGCGGACGCCCGGGTCGCACTCGCGGAGACACGGCTGTCGAAGAACCCCGTGCACCACGCGGAACCGGCGCACGCCCGCGGCAAGACCGGGATCCCGGGGGAGCGCGGCGCCGATCTGATGACGCATCTGCTGAACATCGACCCGCCCGACCACACCCGGCTGCGCCGGCTCGTGTCGAAGGCGTTCACCCCGCGCCGGGTCGCGGAGTTCGCGCCCCGCGTGCAGGAGCTGTCGGACCGGCTCGTCGACCGGTTCGCGGCCTCCGGCACCGCCGACCTCATCCACGAGTTCGCGTTCCCGCTGCCGATCTACGCGATCTGCGACCTCCTCGGCATCCCCGCCGAGGACCAGGACGACTTCCGGGACTGGGCCGGGATGATGATCCGACACGGCGGGGGGCCGCGCGGCGGCGTCGCCCGCGCCGTCAAGAAGATCCGCGCATACCTCGCCGACCTGATCCACCGCAAGCGCCTCGACCTCGGCGACGACCTCATCTCCGGCCTGATCCGCGCCAGCGACCACGAGGAGCAGCTGTCGGAGAACGAGGTGGCCGCGATGTGCTTCGTGCTCCTCTTCGCCGGCTTCGAGACGACGGTGAACCTGATCGGCAACGGCATGTACGCGCTGCTGCGCAACCCGGACGAGCGGGAGGCGCTGCAGGCCGCGCTGCGTACGGACGACAGCTCACTGCTCGTCACCGGCATCGAGGAGCTGCTGCGTTACGACGGCCCCGTCGAGCTCGCGACCTGGCGCTACGCGACCGGGCCCCTGACCATCGGCGGCCAGGACATCGCCACCGGCGACCCGGTGCTCGTGGTGCTGGCCGCGGCCAACCGCGACCCCGGGCGGTTCTCCGCGCCCGACACGCTCGATCTGCGGCGGCGTGACAATCAACACCTCGGCTACGGCCACGGAATCCATTACTGCCTCGGCGCCCCGCTCGCCCGTCTCGAAGGACGGACCGCACTCACGACCCTGCTGACGCGCCTGCCCGATCTGCGGCTTGCGGCCGATCCGGCCGAATTGCGGTGGCGTGGCGGGCTCATCATGCGCGGTTTGCGCACGCTTCCGGTCCGCTTCGCGCCGCTGCGTGACTGAGCTCGTGTCAAGTCTGTGATATTCGCGTGATCGCGGCTGGACCGACTTGTGACAAGCGTTCGACTGACGCTACGTTTCCGAGCGACTCACCGGCCACGGGAGACGTGTACTGCCCCACGGTGGTGCGTCACTTCGCGCGTCGCACATTCCATGCGCGACCACGTAAACGGAAGGTAATCGCATGTCCGGGAACGGTCGACACCGTCGCCCCCGCCAGGCGCCCGCGATAGTCGTGGCCGCCGGGGTGACCGGTTCCGCCATCGCCATCCCGCTGCTCGGCGCCGCGAGCGCGAACGCCGCGGACGCTTCCACCTGGGACAAGGTCGCCGCGTGCGAGAGCGGCGGGGTGTGGAACGCAAACCTCAGCAACGGCTACTTCGGCGGCGTCCAGATCAGCCAGGACGCCTGGGACGAGTTCGGCGGCAGCGACTACGCCTCGCGCCCCGACCTCGCGACCCGGACGCAGCAGATCGCGGTCGCGGAGAAGATCCTCGCGGCGCAGGGGTCCGGCACCTGGGCGAACTGCGCCGACGAGGCCGGGCTGTCGAAGGCCGCGTCCGCGACCGGCTCCGGCGGGAGCGACGACAGCGGCACCCTGGGCAGCGTCGTGGGCGGCCTGCTCGGGGGATCGCACGACTCCGGCGGCTCCGACGACTCGGGCACGCCGGACCCCGGCACTTCCGCCACGCCGGACGCGCCGGACGACTCCGCCACCCCCGACCCGTCGACGAGTTCCGGCACGCAGGACGGCGGCCAGGGCTCCGGGGCGACGACCGGCTCGTCCACGCCTTCGGGCTCCACGTCCCCGGGCGCGACGGGCTCCACGCACGGTGGCGGCCACGGCAGCCCGCACGCGACGGGCGGCAAGCACCGGGCCCCGACGCACGCCACGGGCTCCACGGACGACGGCGGCATCCCGCTGAGCGTCAGCCACGACAACAGCGGCGGCATCCCGTCGGCCCCCGTCACCGGCGGCGTCGGCTCCATCGGCAACGGCGACCTGCCGGGCGTCGTCCCGGACTCGGGTACGGCGCGCGGCGGTGCGCCCCTCATCCGCATCCCGTTCGCGCCGCAGTACCCCGGCGCGCAGGCCGACGCGGCCCGCTCGCCGTGGCAGTTCCCCGCCGAGGTCCCCTGGGCGAGCGGCACGGGCACGCAGGCGGCAGGGCAGGACGGCGCCGCGACGCCGTCCGTCCCCGGGGCGTCCGCGGCGAACGGCGCCCAGGACCTCCCCGGAGCGTCCGGCACGACGGGCGCGGCACTGCCCTCGACGGCCGGCGGCAAGCACCGCGCCGGCTCCGCCGCGGATGCCTCGGGCACCTCGGCGCTCCCCACAACGGGCAGCACCGTACACAACGGTCACAACGGCCAGAACGGTCAGTCCGGGGCAACGGCTGACACGTCGTCACGCGGCGCCGCCGCCGGCGGCGGCTCGGGCGAGCGCTACGTCGTCCACGCGGGCGACAGCCTGATCGGGATCGCGGCGAGCCAGCGGGTGGACGGCGGCTGGCATGCCCTGTACGAGGCGAACAAGGCCGCGCTCGGGTCCGATCCGAACCACATCGTTCCTGGCCAGAGTCTGGACCTCGGGGTCGGCTGACGCCCAGGGGTGAAGCGGGGGCGGCGCACGGGTGGCCACGAAGTGGCCCCCGTGCGCTGCCAGTTCGGCCCCCTATGTCCGATTCTGTGAAAGTGAGACAAGCGTCTCTTCGGGTTGTTTGGTCGAAATGGCCCACCAGATCGGCCTGTTTCGGGCTTCACCTGCGGAAATGAGTCCAAGCGGGTGAACGCAATGGGCGTTTTCGCCGGGATGTCCTTCTTTGAAGATCTGACAGTCGTATGTTTACGGTCTTCACCGCTCGCACCGCGGGCCCAGTCGACCGAAACGCCGAATCCTGCCGTCGGTCGGCCGGAACAGTCGTCGCGTCAAGCGCCGAAGGCAGGAGCGGGGGACCCAAGGTTCCGCCGCCGGTCCGGGAAGGCCGTCCGTGGATGGACGGCCCAGCGGCCCGGCTTGGGGTTAAGCCGCGAGCGGCACGCACAGCCTGTGCGTACCGCGTGGACCACGACACGTGGGCCGATCGCGACCGGGCAACTCACTGCGCCCGAACCCGACAGCTGACCTCGCAGGCGTCGGTGAGGAGATGCTTCATGCTGCGTTCCAGCAAGGCCCACAAGCACCGCCGCCCGTCCAAGGCCGTCCGCTACGCCACGCTCGCCGGAGTCACCGGCGCGGCCGTCGCCGTGCCGCTGCTGACCGCCACGTCGGCGTCCGCCGCGTCCGTCTCCGAGTGGGACACCGTCGCCCAGTGCGAGTCCGGCGGCAACTGGTCGATCAACACCGGCAACGGCTTCTTCGGCGGCCTGCAGTTCACGAGCTCCACCTGGGCCGCGTACGGCGGCACCGCCTACGCCCCCCAGGCCAACCAGGCCACCAAGGCGCAGCAGATCGCCATCGGCGAGAAGGTCCTCGCGGGCCAGGGCAAGGGCGCCTGGCCGGTCTGCGGCAAGGGCCTGTCGGGCCCCGGCGGCTCCGGTCCGGCCCCGAGCACCAACACGAACACCACCACCCACTCCGCTCCGGCGCAGCAGCAGTCGACGACCCAGTCGCGCCCGGCGCAGCCGCAGCGGCCGGCCCAGCCCGCCAGCCGCGGCAACGCACGCCCGACCGTGATCAAGAAGGGCGACGGCGAGTACAAGGTCAAGGCCGGCGACACCCTCTCGAAGATCGCCACCGCGCACCACGTCAAGGGCGGCTGGAAGAAGCTGTTCGACCTGAACAAGAAGATCGTGACGGACGCCGACGTGATCTACCCGGGCCAGCAGCTGCACCTGCACTGACCCGCCCGGCGGCCGCCCGCCCGGCCGCGGGCGGGAAGCCGCCCGCGAGCTCCGCACCGCGTGTCCGTCCCGAAACCGCCCGGCCGTCTCGGCCGGCCTGCCCCGCAGGCCGGCCG
>NZ_JAKGCV010000278.1 GCF_021556455.1 Streptomyces fuscigenes
CGGCGGGCGGCACGGTCGCCGCCGCGGCGGTCCCGTCGGCGCCCTCCTGCTCCGGGGAGGCGGCCGGCCGGTTCCCGCCCCGTGCGGAGGCGACCGCGACGGGGGCCGCGACGGGCACGAGTTCCGCGTCGAGCCGCGCGTCGAGTTCGGCGGAGCGGTCCCGTTCCTCGTGCCACCACTGGAAGAAGACCGCGATGAGGAAGGGCAGCGCGACGATCTCCGCGAGCGTCAGCATCAGGCCGCCGCCGAGCATCTGGTCGAAGGCGAGGGTGGGGCCCCAGGGGCGGGGGTGCGCCCGGTACCAGTCCCCCGCGACGAGGGTGCCGCTGGTCATGACCACGATGCCGGGGATCGAGTCGAAGAGCCCGTCGAAGAAGACCAGCGCGGCCCTGATCGGGTGGGTGCACCAGCGGGGCAGCAGTTCCTGCCCGGTGAGCATGGGCAGGACGAACAGACTCCCGGTGAGCAGCAGTTGCGCGTGCATCAGCTGGCGGACCAGGTCGTTGGAGAGGGCCGTGGGGAAGTACGGCGTGAAGTAGATGCCGAGTTCCGACACCAGCACGAACAGCGAGCTGACGAGCGGGAACGTGAGCAGCCGCACGGGCCGCGAGGTCAGCGCGCGGTGCAACCGCCCGTCCGGCGGCGCGAGGGCCAGCGGGTCGCCGAGCGCCAGGCCGAGCGGGGCCAGCAGGTCGAGCAGGATGTTCTGGACGGCGGCCGGCCAGAACAGGACCCGGTCGTAGACGGCGAGCGACGACATCGTCGCGACGACGATCATGCCGAGGCCGAGCACCGCGAAGGACGCCGTCCGCAGCACCGGCCACCGCCGGCCCGACCGCACGCGGCGCGCGACGCCGTACGCGTACAGGGCGCCGAGCGCCACCACGGCGACGAGGGCCGCCGGGTCGAGCGTCCAGGTCGTCAGGCCCCGGCTCAACGTCAGTTCCGGCAGCACGCCGCACCCTCTTTCGCGTACCGGTCTCGCCCGCCGGCGGCGAGCGGGCCGCCGGCGCGCGGCCCCGCTGCGATGTGCGCCGGGCCGTCCGATGTCGCCGACCACGCTAGACCGCGGGCTTAATCGCTCGTACGTCGGGGCGCCGCTCGCTAACCTCGCGGCCATGCCGACATCCAGCCCCTCGCACGAGGCCGAGCCGCCGTCCCCCAAGGCCGGTCCGCAGTCCCCGGCGGACGGGCGGACGCCACCGCGGGACGGCCCGACGGCACCGTTGGGCGGGCGGACGCCACCGCGCGACGGCCCGACGGCACCGGTGGGCGGGCAGCCGGGAGGGCCCGTACCGGCCGCCCCGGCAGCCGCTGCGCCGGGGGAGCCGGCTCTACGGGCCGCGCCCGGGCGTCCGCGCCGTCCGCCGAAGCCGCGACCGGGCGACCGGGTCGCCGTGATCTCCCCGTCGTCCGGACTGCCCGGCGTCCTACCGCTCCCCTACGAGCTGGGGCTGCGCCGCCTGCGCGAGGAGTTCGGGCTGGAGCCGGTGGAGTACCCGGCCACACGCCGGATGGGCGCAAGCGCGCGGGAACGGGCCGCCGACATCCACGCCGCCTTCGCCGACCCCACGATCATGGCCGTCCTCGCGAGCATCGGCGGAGACGACCAGATCACGGTGCTGCCGCATCTGGACCGCGAGCTGATCGCGTCGCACCCCAAGCCCTTCTTCGGCTACAGCGACAACACCCACCTGCTCGCGTACCTCTGGAACTGCGGCGTCGTCGGCTACCACGGCGGCAGCGTGATGGTGGAGCTCGGCCGGCCCGGCCGGATGGACCCGCTGACGGCCGGGTCGCTGCGCGCCGCCCTGTTCACGTCGGGCCCCTACGAACTGCGGCCGGCGGGCCGGTTCCGGGACACCGACCGGGACTGGGCCGACCCCGCCACGTTCGACGCGGAGCCGGAGACCCGCCCGGGCGCCGGCTGGTCCTGGCACGGCCCGGAGCGCGTGGTGGAGGGGCCGAGCTGGGGCGGCTGCCTGGAGGTGCTGTCGACGATGCTGGTGGAGGGCCGCGAGATCCAGGCGGACCCGTCGGTGTACGACGGCTGCGTGCTGCTGCTGGAGACCTCCGAGGAACTGCCGTCGGCGACGGAGGTGTACCGGATCCTGCGCGCGATGGGCGGGCGCGGTCTGCTCGCCCGCTTCCCCGCCCTGCTGATGGGGCGGCCCAAGACGTGGTCGCTGCAGCGGCGGACCACGCCGCAGGAGGGTGCCCGGTACGCGGCCGAGCAGCGGGCCGCCGTCGAACGCGCGCTGGCCGCGTACGCGCCGGGGACCATGGCCGTCTTCGACGTCGACCTCGGGCACACGGATCCGCAACTGATCGTGCCGTACGGCGGGACGGTCCGGGTCGACGGCCCGGCCCGGCGGATCACCGTGACGTACTGAGGATCGCCGTGACGTACTGAGGGACGCGGGACCGGGGCCGGATGCCCCGGGGCCGGATGCCCCGGGGGCCGGACGCCCGGGGGCCGGATGCAGGGGGCCGGCTGCCGGGGCGGCAGGATGAGGCCCCCGCCCGGTGCCCCGGTGAAGGGGCCGGGCGGGGGCCGGGCCCGTCGCCCTCGACCACCGACCAGTCGAGGGCGACGGACGACTCAGACGTCCACGCTGTCCTGGCTCTTGGAGCCGGACACGCCGCCGGCCTCGCGCTCGCCCTCGCGGGGCGGGCCGGGGTGCGGGGTCGTGGACGGGGCGGCCGCCGCCTGCCTGCGGGACGCGAACAGGCTGGTGACGGTCGTGACGAGCAGGACGCCGCCGATCACCGACAGCGAGACGGAGATGCCGATCTCCGGGACGTGCACGCCCAGTTCGTGCAGCGCGTGCAGGACCAGCTTCACTCCGATGAAGCCGAGGATCACCGACAGCCCGTAGCTGAGGTGGACGAGCTTCCTCATCAGCCCGCCGATCAGGAAGTACAGCTGGCGCAGGCCCATCAGCGCGAACGCGTTGGCGGTGAAGACGACATACGGGTCCTGGGTCAGTCCGAAGATCGCCGGGATGGAGTCGAGCGCGAACATCACGTCCGTCGTGCCGATGGCGAGCATGACCACCATCAGCGGGGTGAGGATGCGCCGGCCGCCGCGCCTGATGAACAGCTTCGTGTCGTGGTAGCGGTCCGCCACGCCGAAGCGGCGTTCGATCGACTTGAGGAGGCGGTTCTCCTCCCACTCCTCTTCCTCGTCGTGGCCGGAACGCGCCTCCTGGATCAGCTTCCACGCCGTGTAGATGAGGAACGCGCCGAACAGGAAGAACACCCACGAGAAGCTCGCGAGGACGGCCGCGCCCGCGGCGATGAACCCGGCGCGCAGCACCAGCGCGATCAGCACGCCGAACAGCAGGACGCGCTGCTGGAGGCGGAGCGGAACGGCGAACTTGGCCATGATCACGATGAACACGAAGAGGTTGTCGATACTGAGCGACTTCTCCGTGACGTAACCGGCGAAGAACTCGCCACCCGGCTTCGCGCCACCGAACACCATGAGCCCGAGCCCGAACAGCCCCGCGAGGACCACCCAGACGGCGGTCCATACGCCGGCTTCCTTGACCGACACCTCGTGGGGCTTGCGCCCGATGAAGAAGTCGATCGCGACGAGGACCGTCAGGCCGAGAACGGTCAGCAGCCACACGGTCAGTGAGATGTCCATCGTGCCTCCGGCGTCATACGACTTCGGGCAGCGCCGGTGCGTGCGCGCTGCCTGCCGGAGGTCTCTTCCACCTGTGACGGCCGCCGCCGTCCCTCAGGCCGACGCCCCGGGACCGATGGCGATCCGTATTGACGGGTACGTCGCGATGCGGGAGTACTCCCCTCCGCTGCACACCACGGTACGGGAAAACCCATGAAAGAGTAAAGCGTCGGGCAAAGATCATTCAAAATGGCTGCTCAGGGGCGTGCGGGGGGCCGCCGCAGGAGGGCGCGGCCCCCGGCAGGACATGCGACGGCTCCGGGCGCACGCCGGTGGGGCGGCCGCGGTCACGCGCCGGTGCGACGGCTCTCGACATGCGACGGCTCCGGACATGCGACGGCTCCGGGCGCGCGCCGTGGGTCGGGCGGCGCGTGCCCGGAGCCGGGTCCCGCGTCAGAGGTGCGGCAGTACCGACGGCATCAGGTCCTGGAAGGTGCGGCCGTTCGCCGGCGTGCCGATCGCCGTCATCCGCCAGCCGCCGTCGCAGCGGTGGACCTTGGCCATGATCTGCGCGGTGTACTGCCCGCCGCCGTCCAGCGTGTAGCGGGCCAGCTCCTGGCCGTTGGTCTCGTCGACGAGCCGGCAGAAGGCGTTCTGCACCTCCTGGAACGTCTGGCCGGTGAAGGAGTTCACCGTGAAGACGATCTGGTCGATGTGCGCCGGCACCTGCGAGAGGTCCACCAGGATCGACTCGTCGTCGTCACCCTGGCCCGCGCCGCCCACGAGGTTGTCACCGGTGTGCTGCACGGACCCGTCGTCGCTCACGAGGTGGCGGAAGAAGACGACGTCGACCGGCTGCTTCTCGGAGAAGAGCACCGCCGACGCGTCCAGGTCGATCTCGCGGGTGCGCCGCCCGAACATGCCGCGCCGCTTGGCGGCCTGCCAGCCGAGGCCCATCCGCACCGCGGTGAGCGTGCCCCCGCCCTTCTTCTCCAGGCTGATTCCCTGGCCCTTGCTCAGGCTGACGCCGCCGCCCGGCGAAGCGCCGTTGGATGTGTCCACCACGTCCTGGCCTCCCTTTCCATGGTCCCCCCGCCCCACGGTCGGTGAGCGGTTTTCGGGCACCTTACGCGGGGACCGTGCCCCGCTCCCGGGAGCTCACGCCGACTGTGTCGTTCCTGAGACACACGTTCGCACCGCGCAACGCCCTCGTCCCAGGAGCACCCGAGGCGACGGGCCAGTGACCGCGCCACCGGGCCCGACACACGCGGGGCGTCACCCCGGTCGCCGCGCGCGGGCACAACCCGCGTTCACCGGCCGTTGGGGGAGCGAACGCGGGAGCGGCCGCCGACGGAGCGGAGGCCGGGCGGGCCGGCGGAGGCCGGGACGAGCCGCGCCGTACGCAGGGCCGGGGCGCGGCCGCCCGCTGACCGGGAGCGTGGTGGAGGGATGGGGGCTCGTCAGGCCAGGCCGGCCTCCCGCATCTGGCGCAGCTCCTTCTTCAGCTCGCCCACCTCGTCGCGCAGGCGGGCGGCGACCTCGAACTGGAGGTCCGCCGCAGCGGCACGCATCCGGTCCGTCATCTCCTCGATCATCCCCGCGAGTTCCGTCGCGGGCCGGTCCGTCGGCACGTCCCCGGCCTTGCCGCCCTTCGCCGCCGAGCCGAGCGTCGGGACGGGGGCCTTGGCGGGCTTGCCGTTCTTGTTGTTCTTGCCGCTCTTGGTCTGGCGGTAGCCCGTGCCGAGCAGCGACTCCGTGTCGATCTCCTCGCGCGCGATCGTCGCGACGATGTCGTTGATCTTCTTCCGGAGCGGCTGCGGGTCGAGGCCGCGCTCCGTGTTGTAGGCGATCTGCTTCTCGCGGCGCCGGTTCGTCTCGTCGATGGCGCGCTCCATCGCCGGCGTGATCTTGTCCGCGTACATGTGGACCTGGCCCGACACGTTGCGCGCGGCGCGGCCGATCGTCTGGATCAGGGACGTGCCCGACCGCAGGAAGCCCTCCTTGTCGGCGTCCAGGATGGCGACGAGCGACACCTCGGGCAGGTCGAGCCCCTCCCGCAGGAGGTTGATGCCGACCAGCACGTCGTACTCGCCGGCGCGCAGCTCACGCAGCAGCTCGATCCGGCGCAGGGTGTCGACGTCGCTGTGCAGGTAGCGGACCTGGATGCCGAGTTCGAGGAAGTAGTCCGTCAGGTCCTCGGCCATCTTCTTCGTCAGCGTCGTGACCAGGACGCGCTCGTCCTTCTCGGTGCGCTGCCGGATCTCGTGCACCAGGTCGTCGATCTGGCCCTGCGTCGGCTTGACGACGACCTCGGGGTCGACCAGGCCGGTGGGGCGGATGATCTGCTCGACGACGCCGTCCCCGCGGGACAGCTCGTAGGGGCCGGGGGTCGCCGACAGGTACACGGTCTGGCCGACCCGCTTCTGGAACTCCTCCCACTTGAGCGGGCGGTTGTCGAGCGCCGACGGCAGCCGGAAGCCGTGGTCGACCAGGGTGCGCTTGCGGGACGCGTCGCCCTCGTACATCGCGCCGATCTGCGGCACGGTGTTGTGCGACTCGTCGATGACGAGGAGGAAGTCCTCGGGGAAGTAGTCGAGGAGCGTGTTGGGCGGCGAGCCGTAGTCGCGGCCGTCGAAGTGCATCGAGTAGTTCTCGATGCCGGAGCACGACCCGATCTGGCGCATCATCTCGATGTCGTACGTGGTGCGCATGCGCAGCCGCTGCGACTCCAGGAGCTTGCCCTGCTTGTCGAGCTCGGCGAGGCGCTGCTCCAGTTCCCGCTCGATGTCGTTGACCGCGCGCTCCATGCGCTCGGGGCCCGCGACGTAGTGGCTCGCCGGGAAGATGTAGAGGTGCTCGTCCTCGCTGATGACCTCGCCGGTCAGCGGGTGCAGCGTCGACAGCGCCTCGATCTCGTCGCCGAACATCTCGATGCGGACCGCGAGCTCCTCGTAGACCGGGAAGATCTCGATGGTGTCGCCCCGGACGCGGAACGTGCCGCGCTGGAACGCCACGTCGTTGCGGGTGTACTGGATCTCGACGAAGCGGCGCAGCAGCTCGTCCCTGTCGTACTCGCCGCCGACCCGCAGCGGCACCATGCGGTCCACGTACTCCTGCGGCGTGCCCAGTCCGTAGATGCAGGAGACCGAGGCCACGACCACCACGTCACGCCGGGTGAGCAGTGAGTTCGTCGCGGAGTGGCGCAGCCGCTCGACCTCCTCGTTGATCGAGGAGTCCTTCTCGATGTACGTGTCCGACTGCGGCACGTACGCCTCGGGCTGGTAGTAGTCGTAGTACGAGACGAAGTACTCGACGGCGTTGTTCGGCAGCAGCTCGCGGAACTCGTTCGCCAGCTGGGCGGCCAGCGTCTTGTTCGGCGCCATCACCAGGGTCGGCCGCTGGAGCTTCTCGATCATCCACGCCGTGGTCGCGGACTTGCCCGTGCCCGTCGCGCCGAGCAGGACGACGTCGTTCTCCCCCGCGCGCACGCGCCGCTCCAGGTCGGCGATGGCGGTGGGCTGGTCTCCGCTCGGCTGATAGGGGCTGACGACCTCGAAAGGCGCCAGAGTGCGTTCGATCTCAGTTACGGGCCGCATGGATCCAACGGTACGACTCCCCACTGACAACGCTCTCCGCAGCGCCTCCCACCTGCAAGAACATCCCGTCGAGAGACTTGGGCGGGCCGGTTCACCAGTCGTGGAAGTCGGGCGCGCCCCGGCGCACGGGCTCGGGCTCGCGCTCCCGTTGCGGCCGCCCCGGCTGGTGGCGCCGGGGCCGCAGGCGCTGGGCGGGCAGCGGGTCGCCCACGCCG
>NZ_JAKGCV010000279.1 GCF_021556455.1 Streptomyces fuscigenes
CGTACGCACGAAGCCCCCGGCGCGCGGGATGCCGTGCGCCGGGGGCGAGTCGTTCTGTGGCGGGTGGCGCCGGGTCGTGCGGCGCCGGGTCGTGCGGTGGCGGTGCGGGGTTCAGCGGCGGTGGGCGCCGCCGCCGTACGACCCGCCGTACGGGCCCCCGTAGGAGCCGCTGTAGGACGTGCCCTGGTGCTCGCCCGGGTACGCGTGCCCGCCCGGTGCCTGCGTGTGCCCGCCGTGCGTGCCGTACGCGCCGCCGTGCGAGCCCCCGGTTCCCCCGCCGGAGTGGCGCGTCGGGGTCCGGCCGTGCCCGGTGCCGCGGGTACCGGTGGTCGTGGTGTCGGTTGCCGTGGTGGTCCGCACCGTCGTCGTCCCCTGCGGGGACGCCGGCTCCGCGTCGAGCGCGTGGCGGGTGTTCGGGCCGTACACGCCCGCCGGGTCGCCGTCGACGCCCCGGTACATCTGGTAGATCCGCACGGCCGCGACCGTGGACTGGCCGTAGGTGCCGTCGTCGGCGCCGTGGTAGAGGTGCATCGCCCCCAGCTTGCGCTGGAGCGCCGCCACCTGGGTGCCGCTGTCGCCGTAGCGGAGGGAGCCGTCGGAGTGGGCGGAGGCCTGCTGCACGTGGTGCCCGGCGGCGGACGGTGCGGTGCTCGCGCCGGCGGCGGCCTTCGCGGGCGTGGCCCGGTGCGTGTCCTTCGTGCTCTGCCCGGCCGGACTCGGCGAGGAGAGCGCGGTGTTGGCCGAGGGCTGGGCAGGTCCGGTCGTCGAGCCGTCCGGCAGGCTGCTGTCCGGGAGGCCGGTGTGGGTCGAGTCGGCGAGGGCCTCGTCGGTGCCCGCTCCGCCGGAGAACACCCCGGAGGCGAACGCCGCCGTGCTGAGCACGGCTACCGCGGTCACCCCGAGCGCGACGGCCTTCATCGGGCGCCGCGACGTCCGGTGCGCGGAGCGGTGGCCGGCCGCGTGCGGCGGCATCGCGCCCGGCGGCGGCGCGACGGCGCCGGCGAGGGGCGGCAACGGGCCCGCGGTGGCGGGCTCGGCCACCGGGCGGGCGTTCTCGTCCAGCGTCACGTAGGGGCGGATGCGCAGCGGGTCGAAGTCCTCCGCGGCCGCCAGTTCGGCCGTGCGCGCGCCCGCGGGACCCGGAGCCTGCTCCTGCGGGAGACCCGCAGGGCCGCCGCCGTGCTCCGCCGAACCGGCGGACGGGTACGCGGGCAGCACGGCCGTGTCCGCGTACGCGGGCGGGGGAGCCGTCTCCGGGCCGCCGTACGGGGCCGGGGCAGCCGTCTGCTCGGGGGGCGCGGCGGGTGCCTGCCCGTACGGCGGCATCGGAGCCGGGTACGCGGGCAGGGGCGCGGGCCCCGCCTGTATCAGCCCCGGGTAGGGGGCGGCCGCCGTCTCCGCGTGGAGGGGGCCGACCGGTGCCGCGTCGTACGGCGAGACCGGGGCGTGCGCCTGCACCACCGGGCCGTACCCGGGCAGGGCCGTGCCCACGGCCGGCTCGTACGGCCGCGCGGACGGCGGCGGCACCGGGAAGAGCGGCGCGACCGGGCCGGCCCACGCGGCACAGGAGCAGCCCGCGCCACCACCCGGCACGCGCGGCGTACCGCATGTGCGGCAGAACTGTCCGTTCACCGTGGAACCCCTCCCATCAACTGCCCCAGATTATGCAGCCCCCGGGCGCGCGGCGGGCGCATACCGGAACGCCGCATGGCACATCTCCTTGTCACGAAAAGGACAGAGGGGAGCTATAAGTGGTCGAAAAGGCGCGAAATTCCGAGGTGAATTTTACGGACGGTCGAGCGTCTTGCCGTACCAGACCTCGCGGTAGGGGCCCGAGTTGTAGGCGGGGATCTCCCGGAAGCCGTGCTTCACGTACAGCCCGCGCGCCTCGACGAGATCCAGGCGGGTGTCCAGCACCAGTTCCCGCGCGCCGAGTCCGGCCGCCGCCGACTCCAGCGCGGCGAGCAGCGCCGCGCCCCCGCCGGTCCTACGCGCGTGCGGTGACACGTAGATCCGGGTCAGTTCGGCGCGCCCGCCGTCCAGCAGCCGCACGCCCCCGCAGGACGCGGCCCGGCCGTCGAACCGCCCCACGACGAACTGCCCGCCGGGCGGGGCGAGTCGGTCCGCCAGGTCGTGCGCGGTGCCCGCGTCCACCTCGGCGCGGGTGGCCGGGCGGTGCCAGTACCGCCCCGCGACGTCCGCGTAGTACGCCCGGCGCAACCGGGTCGCGTCCGCGCCCCCGGCCGGCTCGGGGCACCGACCAGCGCGTGCTCCAAGAGGTCTCCATGGTCGTCCTTCTAGCAGGGGCCCGGCCCGTTTTGCCGGCGGATTCCGGGCAACCAGGGAGAACGTGACGGCCTGTCGAGGCCCCGGAACGGGAGCGGCGCGGGACCGGCACGCACACACGTACACGCAGACGGGGGAACCGGGACCACCCGGCAACCGGCACCCAGGAAGGCACTCATGTCCACAGTCCTGATCGTTGTCGGCCTGATCGTGGTGTTCGTGATCGTCGTCGCCCTGGTCCTGTACCTGGGACCGGGCAGGGGCACCGGGAAGGCCGGCCTGCGGCGCAGGTTCGGCCCCGAGTACGACCGGGCCGTCTCCCGGCACGACGGCAACACCGCGGAGGCCGAGCACGAGCTCAAGGAGCGCGTCAACCGGTACGGCGACCTGCGGGTCCGGCCCCTGACGGCGCAGCAGCGCGAACACTGGACCGCCCAGTGGGCCGGTCTCCAGGAGCGCTTCGTCGAGTCGCCCCGCGAGGCGGTCGCCCGCGCCGAGGCGCTCATCGGCGAACTCGCCGAGGCCCGCGGCTACCCGGCCTCCGGCGGTCCCGGCGGCTCCGGCGAGCAGGTGGACGCCCTCTCGGTGCACCACGCCCACCGGATTGACGCCTACCGGAAGATGCGCCGTGCCGCCCGCCCGGACGAGGGCGACGGTGCCGGGGCGGCCGCGGACACGGAGGAGCTGCGCGAGGTGATGGTCGGCGCGCGCGGGCTCTTCGAGCAGTTGATGGCCGCCCGCCCCGGTGACGGCCGTCGCGGCCGTGCGGCGGGGCGTGCCGGCCGCAAGGAAACGTTCTCCGTGCGACCCAAGGGAAGCGGTGTCTGATGTTCAACAAGAAGCACAGCGAACTCGACGAGCGAACCGGACGAGCCGAGCAGTTCGAGCGGAGCGGGCGCGCCGAACGAACGGAAGGCGGCGAGGGAACGGAGTTCGGCGGACGGACCGGACCCGGTGAACGGGACGGCCGCGACGACCTCGCCGGACCGGAGAGGACCGGCGCCGCGACGGGCCCGCGCGACGGGGACGGCACGCACGACTTCGACGGCGCGGGGGACTTCGGCGGCACCGGCGACTTCACCGCCGCCGGCGGGGCGTCCGGGCGCGGCGGCACGGGCGGCGACACCACGGCGGGGGTCAAACGGATCCTCGGGGAGCTCGGTTCCCCGGAGAACGTCGTCGGATCCGCCGGAGCGGCGGGGTCCCCGGGGAGCGCCGGGCGGCCCGGCGGTGCGGGGGGCCCGGGACAGGTGCCGCGGCAGCCGGCGTCCGCACCCTCGGGGCCGCACCTGGCTTCCATGGAGGAGCGCGGGAGCCGCCCCGAGGGCAAGCCCGGCTCGACGGACTGGTGGCGGGTCCAGCCGGGGCCGGCGCCGGGCGCGATGGGGGCCGGGCAGATCCAGGTCGGCGGGTTCGTCGGCGGCATCGAGATCCCCGAGATACTCCGGCCCCCGGCGGGCGACGGGGCTCCGGCGGTGGCTCTGGAGAAGAAGGCGCCGGCCGAGGGCGCGGCCGGTGCCGAGCCGGTCGAGGAGGTCGTGGCCGAGGAAGCGGCCCGTGCGTGGTGGCGACGGGCGGGCGGGGCGGGCGGGTTCCGGCTGACCAGCCCGTTCCTGGTGCTGACCGCCGTGCTGCTGGTGGTGGGGGCGGTCCTCGGCAACATCTGGGCGCTGCTCGCGGGCTGGGTCCTCGCCTACTTCTCGCGGACGCTGACGAGGAGCGAGGCGAAGGTCGCGGTCTTCTGGCTGCCGGGCGTGTCGGTGGCCGGCGGGGTCGTGTGGCTGTGGGGCCGCTTCAACGAGCGCTGGGGCGACCCGATCCCGGAAGGGACGATGGGGCAGGCCCTGACGGACACGTGGCCCGTCGTGGTGCGGGTGGCCGCGGTGGCGTCGGCGCTGTTCCTCCTCTGGCGCTCGCGCCGGGTGCGCTGAGGCGGCCGGCGCCGCCCCGCCGGGCGGGCCGAGGCGGCCCGGGGCCTCAGCGGGACGCCGTACGGCTGCCTGTCGTGTCGGCCGTGCCGGCCGGGCCTGTCGTGTCGGCCGTGCCTGTCGTGTCGCCCGGGACGCTCGCGTCCCCCGCGGCGCCGGTGGCCGGCGGCGCGTACGGCGAGCCCGGTACGACGAGGGGGCTGCCCGTGACCGGGTCGGGGATGACGACGGCCTCCAGGCCGAACACCTCGCGCACGAGGTCCGCGGTGACCACGTCGCCGGGCCTGCCCTCCGCCACGACGGCGCCCTCCTTCATGGCCACCAGGTGGTCCGCGTAGCGCGCCGCCTGGTTGAGGTCGTGCAGGACGATCACGACGGTCCTGCCGCGCTCGTGGTTGAGCCGGCGCACCAGGTCGAGGACCTCCACCTGGTGGGCGATGTCGAGGAAGGTCGTCGGCTCGTCCAGGAGCAGCAGGTCCGTCTCCTGGGCCAGGGCCATCGCGATCCACACGCGCTGGCGCTGCCCGCCGGAGAGCTCGTCGACGGAGCGGTCCGCCAGTTCGGTCACGTCGGTGCGCTCCATCGCGGCCGTGACGGCGCGCTCGTCCTCCTCCGACCACTGCTGCCACCAGCGCTGGTGCGGCTGGCGGCCCCGGGATACCAGGTCGGCGACCGTGATGGCCTCGGGCGCGGTCGGCGACTGCGGCAGCAGGCCGATCGACTGGGCGATCCGGCGCGTGGGGACGCCGGCGAGTTCCTCGCCGTCCAGGAGCACCGTTCCGGAGCGCGGCTTGAGCAGCCGGCCGAGGGCGCGCAGGGTCGTGGACTTGCCGCACGCGTTCGGCCCGACGATCACCGTGATCCGGCCGTCCGGGATCGCGAGGTGCAGGTCCCGCACGACCGTGCGGTCGTCGTAGGCGAGCGTCAGCTCGCGCGCCGCCAGCCGCGAGGCACCGGCGGCCGCGGCCCCCGGGGATCGCGCCGCGCCGTCCGCGCCCGCCGCTTCGCCCCTGTCGTCCGGGCCGGCCACACCGTCCACCATCACTTGCCTCCCGCGGCCCGCGCGCCCGCGCCGCTCCGTCGTATCAGCAGCCAGATCAGGTACGGCGCGCCCACGGCCGCCGTCAGTACGCCGACCGGCAGTTCCGTCGGCGAGAACAGGGTCTTCGCCAGCAGGTCGCCGAGCACCACCACGACCGCGCCGGTCAGCGCCGAGGTCAGCAGCGGGATCTGGGCGGTGCCGGTCATCCGCCGCGCGATCTGCGGTGCCATCAGCGCGACGAAGTCCACGGGCCCCGCGGCGCCCGTGGCCACGGACGCGAGCACCACGCCGATCAGGACGAGGCCGAGCCGCACCCGGTTCAGCCGGATGCCGAGCGCCGTCGCCGTGTCGTCGTCCATCGAGACGGTGCGCTGCGCGTACGCCGCCCACAGCACGGCGGGCGTGAGCACGGCGAGCGCGATCGCCATCGGGGCGGCCTCGTCGTAGCCGCGGCCGTTGAGCGACCCCGTCATCCACACCTGGGCCTGCTGGGCGACCAGCACGTCGCCCTTCGTCATGAGGAGCGTGATCACGGACTTCAGCGCGATCGAGAAGCCGATGCCGATCAGCACGAACCGGGTCGCGTGCAGGCCGCCGCGCCACGCGAAGACGTACACCAGGGCGGCGGCCGTCAGACCGCCGAGGATCGAGAGGTACGGCAGGAGCGTGTACGACGTGACGCCGAAGGTCAGCGCGCCGACCGTCACGACGCCCGCGCCCTGGCTGATGCCGATGATGTCGGGACTGGCGAGCGGGTTGCGCGCGACGGTCTGGACGAGGGCGCCCGAGATGCCGAACGCCGGGCCGACCAGCAGTCCGAGCACCAGCCTCGGTTCGCGCAGCGTGCCGACGATCAGCTGGTCGGCGCCCGTGCCGCCGCCGAACACCACCGCGACGACGCGCCCCGGCGAGACGAAGCTGTCGCCCACGCTCAGGTACGCGACGCAGATCAGCGCCAGCGCGACCAGCAGCCCGAGCACCGCGGACGCGGACCGCCGGTGCAGCAGGAACGAGCCCCGCCCCCGGCGGATCAGTCCGTAACCGGCCGGGCGGGCACCGGCCGTGCGCGCCGGGCGGGCGGCCGCCTCGGGCCCGGGCGCGCCCGTGGGGGCCGTCGTGCTCACGCGGACACCGCCTTCCTGCGCACCAGCGCCACGAGGAACGGCACACCGATCAGCGCCGTCATCACGCCCGCCGGCACCTCGCTCGGCGGAAAGACGACGCGCCCGATCACGTCCGACACCAGGAGCATCACGGGACCGATCAGCGCCGACATCGGCAGTACCCAGCGGTGGTCCGTGCCGACGAGGGCCCGGGCCAGGTGCGGCACGGCGAGGCCGACGAACGCGATCGGCCCCGCGGCGGCCACTCCGCCGCCGACCAGCAGGGTCGCGCCGATCCCGCCGACGATGCGGACGACGGCCACGTTCTGGCCGAGCCCGACCGCCACGTCGTCGCCGAGGGCCAGCGCGTCGAGGCCGCGCGCCACGTACACGACCAGCACCGCGCCGGCGAGCAGGAACGGCCAGACCTCGCCGGCCACCGAGCCCTGGCGCCCGGTCAGCGAGCCCACCTGCCAGAAGCGGAACTCCTCCAGCGTGGCCGCGTTCGTCGTGAGGACGCCCTGGGTGATCGCGACGAGCAGCGCGTTGATCGCGGCGCCGCCGAGCGCGAGCTTGACGGGCGTGGCGCCGCCGCGGCCGCGCGAGGCGATGGCGTAGACGGCGACGGACGCGGCGCCCGCGCCGGCGAAGGCGAACCACACGTAACCGTCGAGGGTGTGCACCCCGGCGAAGGTGATCGCGAGGACCACGCCCACCGACGAGCCCTGGCTGACGCCGAGGATGCCGGGATCGGCGATCGGGTTGCGGGTGATGCCCTGGAGGGTCGTGCCGGCGAGGGCCAGTGCCGCGCCGACCAGCAGGCCGATCACCGTGCGGGGCACCCGCAGTTGCCGCACGACCTCGGCGTCGTCGCTGTGGCCGCCGTGCAGCAGCGCGTCGACGGCGGTCAAGGGCGGGACGGCGCGGGCGCCGACGCCGAGGCTGAGCACGACCGCGATCGCCAGGGCGGCCACGGCGGCCAGCATCCACACCACCCGCCGGGTCAGGACCCGGCCGCCGCCGTCCCCGGGGGCCGGGGCCGGGGCGGACGTGGCCGGGGCCGCGAGC
>NZ_JAKGCV010000027.1 GCF_021556455.1 Streptomyces fuscigenes
CTGAGCCCCGCGGCGAGGCGCGGCAGCGTGCGCGCCGCCGGTGCCCGCGCCGGGACGGGCGGGACCTGTGCCGGGATGCCTCCGGGACCTGCGTCGGGCCCGGCTCCTGACGTCCCGCCCGCGGCGCGGCGGGCTCACCCCTTGCCGGAACCGCCTCCGCCGGAACGGCCCCCGGCGGCCGCGGCTTTCGGCGGTTCCGGGGCGGCGAGTGCCCGTGCGACGCCGTGCTCCTTCGGGCCGAGGAAGGTGGGGGCCGGCCGGAACACCGCGTCCAGCGACGCCTTGCCCGCGGCGAGGACCTCGCGGGTCTGGCCGTAGTACCAGGTGGCGTCGTGCGGTTCGGCGACCGGCACCCCGTACGAGCGGATGCCCGCCGCTTCGCACAGGGCCAGCGCCCGCGTCACGTGGAAGCCCTGGGTCACCAGCACCGCCCTGCGCACACCGAAGATGCGACGGGCCCTGGTGCAGGAGTCCCAGGTGTCGAAGCCCGCGTAGTCGTCCACGACGCGGGCGCCCGGCACGCCGTGCCCCGTGAGGTAGGCGCGCATCGCGTCCGGCTCGTCGTAGTCCCTCGTACTGTTGTCGCCCGTCACCAGGACCACCTTGACCTTGCCGGTGCGGTACAGCGCCACCGCCGCGTCCAGCCGGTGCGCGAGGTAGGGGGTGGGGGCGCCGTCGCGCAGGCCCGCGCCGAAGACGATCGCGACGTCGGCGGCGGGCACGTCCGCCACCGTGCGGACCCGGCCGTCGGACGACAGGTGCAGCCACGCGGCGGGTGCGAGCACGAGCGCACACACGCCCATCACCGCCTGGGCCAGACGGCGCTGCCCCCGCCGCGTCCGCGACCACGCGCGCACCGCATGCCGCGTCCGTACCATCCACGTACCTCGCACAGCCCCGACCTCCCGCCGCCTTCGCGGCATGCACCCCGCGACCCGGTGACCCCCGTGACCAGGCAGGCCCCTGGCCCCGGTGGCGCCGGCCACCCGGGTGGGCCGGACAACCCAGGTGACCCGATGACACCGCGGGCGGATCCCCGCCGAGCGGGGGCCCGCGCCCGCAACTCCTGTGAGGACGCGCGCGGAAGCCCCGCGGTTCGCCCGTACCGCGAGCTCGGCGAGTTTTCGGACGCCTCGGCCACCCGCCCGGCCCGCCCCGCGCCCACAGCCCCGGCCGCCCCGCCCGCCGCAACACTCCCCGTCCCCGCCCCGGCCGTCGCGCCCCCCGAGCGGGCGGCCTCCGCTTTCCGGGCCGCTCGGTTACCGTCGGAGCCATGGCAGGCACCTCCGGACCGTCCCCGTCGGGCCCCTCGTCGGCGTGGTCCGCCCCCACTCCGCACCAGGAGTCCACCTCGTACCAGGAGTCCACCTCGCACCAGGAACCCGTCTCGCACCAGGGACCCTCCGTGCCCACGGAGACAGCAGGGCCAGCGGAGACAGCGGAGACAGCAGGGACGGCAGGGACGTCGGCCGGCCCCGGACCGGCGGGCGGCGGAGACGTCCCGGGCCACTACGGGCCCGACGACACCGCCCGCTGGGTCGCCGAGCCCGACAAGCGGCCCGGGCGCACCTCGTTCCAGCGGGACAGGGCCCGCGTCCTGCACTCGTCCGCCCTGCGCAGGCTGGCGGGCAAGACGCAGGTCGTCACCCCCGGCGCGCCGGGTGAGGAATGGGACGCCAGCCCGCGCACCCGGCTCACCCACTCCCTCGAATGCGCGCAGGTCGGCCGCGAGCTGGGAGCGGCCCTCGGCTGCGACCCCGATCTGGTCGAAGCGGCCTGTCTCTCCCACGACATGGGGCATCCGCCGTTCGGCCACAACGGGGAGCGGGTGCTGGACGAGTTCGCCGAGGACTGCGGAGGCTTCGAGGGCAACGCCCAGTCCCTGCGGCTGCTCACACGGATCGAGCCGAAGCGGTTCGCGCCGCCCGGCGCGGGAACCGTCCCCGAGGGCGCGGGCGTCGGCCTCAACCTGACGCGTGCCGCCCTGGACGCGGCCACCAAGTACCCCTGGACGCGGGCCACCGCGGAGGCCGGGGCGGCGCCGGGCAGCCGCGTCAAGTTCGGGGTGTACGAGGACGACCTGCCGGTGTTCGCGTGGGTGCGCGAGGGCGCCCCCGCCGGCCGCACCTGCTTCGAGGCCCAGGTCATGGACTGGTCGGACGACGTCGCGTACTCCGTCCACGACTTCGAGGACGGCCTGCACGCCGGGTACATCGACCCCGCGGCCCTCGCCTCGCCCGCCGAGCGCGAGGAGATCTGGGCCGTCGCCCTCGACCGCCACACCGGGCCCGGCACCGACCCGGCCGAACTCGCGGCCGCGCTCGACCGCCTGACGGCCGAGGAGTGGTGGCCCCACGCGCACGACGGCTCCGCCGTGGCGCAGGGCAGGCTCAAGGACGCGGCGAGCGAGCTGATCGGACGGTTCTGCCTCGCCGCCGAGACCGCGACCCGCGCGGCCTACGGGCCCGGCCCGCTCACCCGGTACGGCGCGCGTCTCGTCGTGCCGCGCCCCGCCCGTCTCGAATGCGCCGTCCTGAAGGCGGTGGCCGACCGGTACGTCATCCAGCGCGCCGAGCAGGAGGCGATCCGCGCCGGCCAGCGCGTGGTCCTCGCGGAGCTCGCGGAGGCCCTGCTCGACCGGGCGCCGTTCGGGCTGAACCCGCAGTTCCGCGCCCTGTTCGAGGCGGCGCCCGACGACGCGGCGCGCAAGCGCGCCGTGGTGGACCAGGTCGCCTCCCTGACGGACGCCGCCGCGCGGGCCCTGCACGCCCGGGTGACCGGTCAGCACTGAGACCGCCGCCGCCCGGCACCGCCCGGCCGCCCGCTGCCCCGGCGCACACCCCGCCCCCGCGCACACCCCGCCCCCCTGCGCACGCCCGCCGCCCCGTCATGACCGCCCCGCCTCCGCGTGCGCGCACCGGCATGGGGCAAGATCGTCCCGGGGCGGGATCGAGCCCGGGGGCGGTGTCGGACCCGGTCCGGATCCGCCCCGAAGGCACGTGCCGCCCGCGCGGCTCCGATCCGTCCGGTCCCGGGACGGCCCCTCCGCGGCCGTCGCGGGACCCGGTCGGGCGAATCCGCCGGTACCCGGGCATCACCTGTCTGATCAGGGCAAGAAGACACACCCGTGGAGCACCCCCTCTTCCGCCATCACGCTCCGTGCGGGACGCTCGCAGATGGCGGCAGCACTACGAGGAGGCATCAAGTGGTCGACGCACATCGCACATTCGTCATCGTCGGTGGCGGCCTAGCGGCGGCGAAAGCGGCGGAGGCCCTCCGTGCGGAGGGGTTCACCGGCCGGGTGATCCTGATCGGCGACGAGCGTGACCACCCCTACGAAAGGCCCGCGCTGTCCAAGGGCTATCTGGCGGGCAAGGACGAGCGCTCCAGCGTCTTCGTCCACGAGGCCGCGTGGTACGCCAAGAACGAGGTGGAACTCCACCTCGGGCAGACGGTCACCTCCATCGACCGGGAGGAGCACTCCGTCCACCTGGGCGACGGCAGCTCCGTGCGCTACGACAAGCTCCTGCTCGCGACCGGAGCGGAGCCGCGCCGGCTCGACGTCCCGGGCACCGGCCTCGCGGGCGTCCACCACCTGCGCCGCCTGGCGCACGCCGAGCGGCTGCGCCACGTCCTGTCGTCCCTCGGCCGCGACAACGGCCACATCGTCGTCGCGGGCGCCGGCTGGATCGGCCTCGAAGTCGCCGCCGCCGCCCGCACATACGGGGCTGAGGTCACCGTCGTCGAGGCCGCCGAGTCGCCGCTGCACCGGGTCATCGGGCCCGAGATCGGCCAGCTGTTCACGGACCTGCACGCCGATCACGGCGTCCGCTTCCACTTCGGTGCCCGGCTCACCGAGATCGTCGGCCAGGACGGGGTCGTCCTCGCTGCCCGTACCGACGACGGCGAGGAGCACCCGGCGCACGACGTGCTCGCCGCGATCGGCGCCGCGCCGCGCGTCGGCCTCGCCGAGGCGGCGGGCCTCACGCTCGCCGGGCCCGCGGAGGGCGGCGGCATCCAGGTCGACGCCGGCCTGCGCACGTCGGACCCGGACATCTACGCCGCCGGCGACGTCGCCTCCGTGCCGTGCCCCTGGGGCGCGGCGGCGGGCGGCCGGGTCCGGGTCGAGCACTGGGCGAACGCCCTCAACTCGGGCCCGGCCGCCGCGCGGGCGATGCTCGGGCAGGACGTGACGTACGACCGCGTGCCGTACTTCTTCTCCGACCAGTACGACCTCGGCCTCGAGTACTCGGGCTGGGCACCGCCCGGCTCCTACGACGAGGTCGTGGTGCGCGGCGACACCGGGAAGCGGGAGTTCATCGCGTTCTGGCTGGGCGGCGGCAAGGTGCTGGCCGGGATGAACGTCAACGTGTGGGACGTGACGGACGACATCCAGCGCCTCATCCGCTCGGGGGCCCGGACCGGCCGCGAGGTGCTCGCCGACCCGTCCGTTCCGCTGGGGGAGATCGGCCGCTGAGCGCGGCGCCCGGGCGCCTCGGCCGGCGGGGGGAGCCCCCGGCGCCCACGGCGTCGCGGGAGTGTCCGCGCGTCCCCGTAGAATTCACCCGTGGCCGGCAGGATCAACGATGACGACGTGAAGGCGGTACGGGACGCGGTCCCGATCGACGCCGTCGTGTCCGAGTACCTCCAGCTGCGCAACGCGGGCGGCGGCAACCTCAAGGGCCTCTGCCCCTTCCACGACGAGAAGTCCCCGTCCTTCCAGGTCAGTCCGAGCAAGGGTCTCTTCCACTGCTTCGGCTGCCAGGAGGGCGGGGACACCATCGCCTTCGTGATGAAGATCGACCACCTCTCGTTCTCCGAGACGGTCGAGCGCCTGGCTGCCCGGGCCGGCATCACGCTGCGGTACGAGGAGGGCGGGTACAACCCGTCCGGCCAGCGCGGCGAGCGCACGCGCCTGGTCGACGCGCATGTGGCCGCCGCCCGCTACTACACGGAGCAGCTCGCCTCCCCGGAGGCCGAGATCGGCCGGAAGTTCCTCGCCGAGCGCGGCTTCGACCAGGCGGCCGCGGAGCACTTCGAGGTCGGCTACAGCCCGGCCGGCTGGGACCACCTCACGCGCTTCCTGCGCGGCCAGGGCTTCAGCGACCGCGAGTTGATCATGTCCGGCCTCTCGCAGGACGGCAGGCGGGGCCCGATCGACCGGTTCCGCGGGCGCCTGATGTGGCCCATTCGCGACATCTCCGGAGATGTCGTCGGATTCGGTGCGCGGCGGCTGCGGGACGACGACAACGGCCCCAAGTACCTGAACACCCCGGAGACGCCCATCTACCGGAAGTCCCAGGTGCTCTACGGCGTCGACCTGGCGAAGAAGGACATCGCCAAGGCCAGCAGGGCGGTCGTCGTCGAGGGCTACACCGACGTGATGGCCTGCCACCTCGCCGGCGTCACCACCGCCATCGCGACCTGCGGCACGGCGTTCGGCGGGGACCACATCAAGATCCTGCGCAGGCTGCTGATGGACAACGGCAGCGCCCGCGTGATCTTCACCTTCGACGGCGACGCGGCCGGGCAGAAGGCCGCCCTGCGTGCCTTCGAGGACGACCAGAAGTTCGCGGCGGAGACGTACATCGCGATCGCGCCCGACGGCATGGACCCGTGCGAGCTGCGGCTCGCGAAGGGCGACGACGCCGTGCAGGACCTCGTGCAGCCGCGCACCCCGCTCTTCGAGTTCGCGATCCGGCAGATCGTCGCCCGCTACGACCTGGAGGTCCCGGCGGGCCGCGCCGCCGCCCTCGACGAGGCCGCGCCCATCGTGGCCCGCATCAAGAACTCCGCGTCCCAGCACGAGGTGGCGGTGCAGCTGGCCGGGATGCTCGGCATCCTCGACACGCAGTTCGTGGTCAAGCGCGTCGCGCAGCTCGCGCGGTGGGCACGGGACCGCGGCGGCCGGGGGCCCGCCCAGGCGTCCGGCCCAAATCCGGGCCAGGGGTCCGGTCAGGGCCCGGGCCGCGGCCCCGCGGGCCCCGCCGGGCAGGGGCCGGGGGGCGGCAGGGGGCCCGCGGGTCCCGCGCTGTACCTGCGCAACCCGGTCTACGCGACCGAGCGCGAACTGCTCAAACTGGCGCTCCAGCGGCCCGAGCTGGTGACACCGGCGTTCGACGCGTACGAGATCGACGAGTTCACCGCCCCGCCGTACGCGGAGGTGCGCGCCTGCATCGACCAGGCCGGGGGAGCGGAGCAGGGCTGCGCGGACGTGCGCGACTACCTGGCCCGGGTCCGCGAGGCGGCGCCCGACGACGGCGTGCGCAAGCTCGTGACCGAGCTGGCGGTCGAGGTGTTCCGCGGCAAGTCCATCGACGAGCTCTACGCGGGACAGCAGCTCGTCCAGGTCCGCATCCGCGCCGTCGACCGCCGCATCCAGGACGTCACGTCCGCGCTGACGCGCCTCGGCAACGGGGGCGACCCCCAGCAGTACACGGCCGTGCAGAACGAGCTGTGGGTGCTCCAGCAGTACGGCCAGACCCTGCGCAACCACGGCGTGGCCGCCCTCTAGGCACCCCGTCCCGCCCCGCACCCCGCCCGGGCCCCGCGGCCGCGCCGGCCCTTGTGCGCCCGCGCCCCCGCCGGCTGCCCGCCGACCCCGCCGGACGGCGGGATTCCGTACCACCTGGCGCTCCGCCCCCGGCCGCCCGGCAGGCCCCGCGCGGCCGGCGGGGAACGCGCCCGCACGCCGGGCAAAAAGTGCGCGCACGCCCCTCGTGGGCAGGGTGTGGCGTACCCCACACTGGGGGCGGGTCCTTGCTGCCGCACCCTTCCGAGCCCGGCAGCGACCATCTGGAGGTCTCCTCGTGCAGACCCAGACACTCGCTCCCCGCGTACCCGGCCAGTACCACTCGCCCGAGGCGACGGGCGACGCCACCCGGCCGGGCGGCCGTGACGCCCCGGACGCGCACGGCGCGGAAACCGGCGCCGGGGCGCCCGGGCCCCCGGACCCGCCGGACGCGCGGGATCCGTCCAGGACACCGGATCCGGCGGACGAGCAGGGGCCGCTGGACACGCCCGGCAGCCGCCCGGCGGGCGCCACGGGTGCCACGTCCTCCGACCTGCTGCGCCAGTACCTGCGCGAGATCGGGCGGGTGCGCCTGCTGACCGCGGCGGAGGAGGTGGAACTGGCCCGCAGGGTCGAGGCGGGCCTGTTCGCCGAGCACAAGCTCGGCACGGTCCGGGGCCTCGACGAGCAGCTCGCACTCGACCTCGACCGCATCGTCGTCCTCGGCCGGACGGCCAAGCGCCGCCTCATCGAGGCGAACCTGCGGCTCGTCGTGTCCGTGGCGAAGCGCTACGTCGGACGCGGCCTGACCATGCTGGACCTGATCCAGGAGGGCAACCTCGGGCTCATCCGCGCGGTCGAGAAGTTCGACTACGCCCGCGGCTACAAGTTCTCCACGTACGCGACCTGGTGGATCCGCCAGGCCGTGTCCCGCGCCCTCGCCGACCAGGCCCGCACGATCCGCGTGCCGGTGCACGTCGTCGAGCTGATCAACCGCGTGGTGCGGGTGCAGCGCCGCCTCCTCCAGGAGAGGGGCTGCGAGCCGACGTGGGCCGAGGTGGCCGCGCAGCTCGGGCTCGCCCCGGAACGGGTGGGCGAGGTGCTGCGGCTCGCGCAGGAACCCGTCTCCCTGTACGCGCCGGTCGGCGAGGAGGAGGACCTCGCGCTGGGCGACCTGATCGAGGACGGCGACGCGGCCTCGCCCGTCGAGTCCGCGTCGTTCCTGCTGCTGCGCCGGCACCTCGACGCGGTGCTCTCGACGCTCGGCGAGCGCGAGCGCAAGGTCGTGCAGCTGCGGTACGGGCTGACCGACGGGCGCCCGCGGACCCTGGAGGAGATCGGCCAGATCTTCGGCGTGACCCGCGAGCGCATCAGGCAGATCGAGGCCAGGACGCTCGGCAGGCTCCGCGACCACGCGCTCGCCGACCAGCTCCGGGGCTATCTCGACTGACCCGTGGCCCGTGGCCCGTGGCCCGTGGCTCGTGGCCCGTGGCTCGTGACCCGTGACCCGTGACCCGTGACCCGTAGCCGTGGCCGTGGCCCGGGGCGGGGGAGCGCCGTGGCGCACGGCGCTCCCCCGCGCCGCCGCGCCCTTGCCGTACCCGTTCCGTATCCGTCCCGCATCCGCGCACGGGAAAACCCGCCCTCCGGTCCGAAGGCGGGCTTCCGTTCACGGGCGGGGCCGGTGCCGTGCCCTTACGGGAACAGCGCGATGCCCACGAGGATCAGGAGCATGATCGCGAGGATCGCGCCTCCTGTGGACCAGCTGCGCTGGTGCCTCACCCGCCTGGCCGGGCCGCCTCGCGGCCTGTCCTCCAGGAGCGTGGGGTGCTGCGGCCTTCCGTGCTTGTAGAACATGTCCGCCATGACGACCCCCTTCAGGTGGTCCCGGTCACTCCTAAGGGCCGAATACCCGCATATCGGACACCCATGCCTGGGCGGAAACCGACGGGGCGGCCGTGCGCCCGGAGTCACGGAACGCAACCGACCGTGTCCCGCCGGCGCCGGCGGGACCGCCCGGCGGGACCGCCCGGACGGGCCCGGAGCCCATCGCCGTGCGGCCCCCGCGCGCCCGGACCCGTCAGTCGACCTCCGCCACCGCCTGGGCGAACTGCGCCTTGTACAGGCGGGCGTACGCGCCGTCCGCCGTCAGCAGCTGCTCGTGCGAGCCCTGCTCGACGATGGAGCCGTTCTCCATCACGAGGATCACGTCCGCGTCTCGGATCGTAGAGAGCCGGTGCGCGATGACGAAGCTCGTCCTGCCGTGCGCGAGGCGCGCCATCGCCTTCTGGATCAGCACCTCGGTGCGGGTGTCCACGGAGCTCGTCGCCTCGTCGAGCACCAGGATCACCGGATCGGACAGGAACGCCCGCGCGATGGTGATCAGCTGCTTCTCGCCCGCGCTGACGCCCGAGCCCTCGTCGTCCAGGACCGTGTCGTAGCCGTCGGGCAGCGTGCGGACGAACCGGTCCGCGTGCGCCGCGCGCGCCGCCTCCTCGATCTCGGCCCGCGTCACCTTGCGGGAGGCGCCGTACGCGATGTTCTCCGCGATCGTCCCCCCGAACAACCAGGTGTCCTGGAGCACCATCCCTATCCCGGAGCGCAGTTGCTCGCGGGTCATCTCGCGCACGTCCACGCCGTCGAGGGTGATGCGGCCGGACGACACCTCGTAGAAGCGCATCAGCAGGTTGACGAGCGTGGTCTTGCCCGCGCCCGTCGGGCCGACGATCGCCACGGTCTGGCCCGGCTCGACCGCCAGGGACAGGTCCTCGATCAGCGGCTTCTCCGGGTCGTAGCGGAACGAGACCTTCTCCAGCGCCACCCGGCCGCGCGGCGGCGTGAGCATCTTGCGGGCGGGCCCGTCCGGCTCCTGCTCGTCCGCGTCCAGCAGCTCGAAGATCCGCTCGGCGGACGCGACGCCCGACTGCACGAGATTCGCCATCGAGGCGACCTGCGTGAGGGGCTGCGAGAACTGCCGCGAGTACTGGATGAAGGCCTGCACGTCACCGATCGACAGCGCGCCCGACGCGACCCGGAGCCCGCCGACGACCGCGACCAGCACGTAGTTGAGGTTCGAGACGAACATCATCAGCGGCTGCATGATGCCGCTGTTGAACTGGGCCCGGAACGCGGCCTCGTAGAGCAGCTCGTTCTGCTCCTCGAACGCGGCCGCCGACTCCTCCTGCCGGCCGAAGGTCTTGACCAGCGTGTGACCCGTGTACATCTCCTCGATGTGCGCGTTCAGCTTGCCGGTGACCCGCCACTGCTGCACGAACTGCGGCTGCGACCGCTTGCCGACCCGCGTCGCGACCAGCACCGACAGCGGCACCGTCACGAGCGCGATCAGCGCCAGCAGCCACGACACCCAGAACATCATCGCGATGACACCGACGATGGTCAGCAGCGAGTTGACCATCTGGCCCATCGTCTGCTGCATCGTCTGCGCGATGTTGTCCACGTCGTTCGTCGCCCGGCTGAGCACCTCGCCGCGCCGCTGCCGGTCGAAGTACGACAGCGGCAGGCGCGCCAGCTTCGCCTGGATGTCCTCGCGCAGCCGGTACACCGTGCGGTTGATGATCCGGATCGACATGCGCTGCGCGACCAGCATCAGCAGCCCCGCCGCCAGGTAGACGAGCAGGGCGCTCAGCAGCGTCCTGCCGACCTGGTCGAAGTCGATGCCGTGCCCCGGCACGAAGTCGACCCCCTTCAGCAGGTCGGCGACCCCGCCCTGGCCGCGTGCCCGCAGCCCCGCGATCGCCTGCGCCTTCGTCGCGCCCTCCGGCATCGCGCGACCGATCACGCCCGCGAAGATCAGGTCGGTCGCCTTGCCGAGGATGCGCGGGCCCTCGACCGAGAGACCGACGCTCACCACCGCTGCGGCGATCATCGCGACGAGCGCGGAGCGGTACTGCGTCAGCCGGCGCAGCAGCCGCTTCGCCGAGCCCTTGAAGTCCGCGGACCGCTGCGTGTGCGCGGCGGCCGCCATCATCCGCCCGGGTCCTCCGCCGCTCATCAGGCCGCCTCCGCCTCGGTCAGCTGGGAGAGCACGATCTCCCGGTACGTCTCATTGGTCGCCATCAGCTCGGCGTGGCGGCCCGTGCCGACCACGCGGCCCTCGTCCAGCACCACGATCCGGTCGGCGTCCCGGATCGTCGACACGCGCTGCGCGACGATCACCACCGTCGCCTCGGCGGTCTCCCGCGCCAGCGCGGCGCGCAGCGCGGCGTCGGTGGCGTAGTCGAGGGCGGAGAACGAGTCGTCGAACAGGTAGATCTCCGGGCGCTGCACGAGGGTCCGCGCGATCGAGAGCCGCTGCCGCTGGCCGCCCGACACGTTCGTGCCGCCCTGGGAGACCGGCGCGTCGAGACCGCCCTCCAGCTTCGTCACGAACTCCTTGGCCTGCGCCACCTCCAGCGCGTGCCACAGCTCCTCGTCCGTCGCGTCGGGGTTGCCGTACCGGAGGTTCGTCGCGATGGTCCCGGCGAAGAGGTACGGCTTCTGCGGCACCAGGCTCACCGTCTTCGCGAGCAGCGCGGCGTCCAGCTCCCGCACGTCCTGCCCGTCTACCAGCACCTGGCCGGCCGTCACGTCCATCAGCCGCGGCACGAGGGTGAGCAGCGTCGACTTGCCGCTGCCGGTCGAGCCGATGACCGCGGTCGTCTCGCCGGGCCGCGCGACGAGCGTCACGGCGCGCAGCACGGACTCCTCGGCACCGGGGTAGCGGAAGTCGACGTCCCGCATCTCCAGGTGGCCGTGCGCGCGCAGCTCCCGGACGGGGCTCTGCGGCGGCACGACGCTGGAGTCCGTGTCGAGGACCTCCTCGATGCGCTCGGCGCAGACCTCGGCCCGCGGCACCATGATGAACATGAACGTGGCCATCATCACGGCCATGACGATCTGCATCAGGTACGACAGGAACGCGGTCAGGGCGCCGATCTGCATGTGCCCGCCGTCGATGCGGTGGGCGCCGAACCAGACCACCGCGATCGAGGACACGTTCACCACGGTCATCACCGTGGGGAACATGAGCGACATCAGGCGGCCCGTCGACAGCTGGAGCGCGGCGACCTCGGTGTTGGCCGTCCCGAAGCGCCCCTTCTCGTAGTCGTCGCGGACGAAGGCGCGGATGACGCGGTTGCCGGTGATCTGCTCGCGCAGCACCCGGTTCACGCTGTCCAGCTTCTTCTGCATCTGGCGGAACAGCGGCCGCATCCGGCGCACGATCAGGCTCACCGCGATGCCGAGGACGGGCACCACGGCCAGCAGGATCGACGAGAGGGGCACGTCCTGGCTGAGCGCCATGACGATCCCGCCGACGCACATGATCGGCGCGGACACCATCAGCGTGAACGACATGAGCGTCAGCATCTGGACCTGCTGCACGTCGTTCGTCGTCCGGGTGATCAGCGACGGCGCCCCGAAGCGGCTCACCTCGCGCGCCGAGAAGCTCTGCACGCGGTGGAAGACGGCGGAGCGCACGTCGCGGCCCACCGAGGACGCCGTCCGGGCGCCGTAGTAGACGGCGCCTATGTTGCACAGCACCTGGCCGATCGACACGACCAGCATGATCGTGCCGAACTCGAGGATGTAGCCCGTGTCCCCGCTCACGACACCGTTGTCGATGATGTCGGCGTTGAGCGTGGGGAGGTAGAGGGTGGCGACGGTCTGCAGCAGCTGGAGCGCCACCAGCAGACCGATCGGTCGTCTGTACGGAGCGAGGTGGGTCCGTAGGAGTCGTACGAGCACGCGGGCGTCTCTCCGGGTCGGCGGTCAGAGGTCGCCCACCATCTTGCGGCACCCGGGCCCTTGATTCCCACGGAATTGTGCCGTGGAGGACACCGGAATGGCCAAGGCCGGGTCAAGGTACGCAGGGTCACCTCCGGCGCACGCGCCGAGGTGCCGCCTTCCCTCCCCTCCGGGACCGCCGCCCCGTGGACCCCGGGAAGCGGCCGGAGGCACGCCCGCGCGGAACTCCCGGCGGCACGGAACGCCGGAGACGACGGGGGCGCGAATCGCACGGCGCCCCGGAGGCGAACGGTCCGCGACTACGCGGGCGTCCCGGACGGGAAAGGGGCCGCGACTACGCGGGCGTCCCGGAGGGGGAAAGGGGCCGCGACTGTGCGGGCGTCCCGGAGGCGGACGGGGGGCCGCGACTACGCGGGGCCAGGTCGTTCGGGCACCAGCCCGCCGTCAGGATCCGTCCCGGCCGCTCCCGCTCCCGCACCCGCGTCGGACGCCGGGGCCGACGGCCCGTCGAACGCGCCGGGGTGGATGTGCTCCCGCGTGGCCCGGTACTGCTGGCGCACGGCGGCGCCGACCGCCAGGTCGTCCCCGGGCTCGAAGACCTGCGCCGCCGCGCCCTGCCACGCGGGCGGCGTGTCCGGCGACAGCGTCCCCCGCGACACGCCGAGCGCCCACGCGGCCTGCCGCGCCGCACCGAGCGCCGCGTACTCCGCGGGCTGCGGCACGACGACCTGCGCGCCGAACACGGCCGGGGCGACGGCCTGCACGGCCGGCAACTCGGCGGCCGCGCCCAGCAGGAAGACCCGGCGCACCTCCACGCCCCGCCCGCGCAGCACGTCCATCGCGTCCGCGAGGGAGCAGAGCATCCCCTCGAACGCGGCGCGCGCCAGGTGCTCGCGGCGCATCGACTCACGGCGCAGGCCGCTGAGGGTGCCCGCCGTGTGGGGCAGGTGCGGGGTGCGCTCGCCCTCCAGGTAGGGGAGCAGGACGAGCCCCGAGGAGCCGGGCGTCGACGTGAGGGCGAGCGCCGACAGGTCGGCCAGGTCCTCGATGCCGAGCAGCTCCGCGGTGCCGCGCAGCGCGCGTACGGCGTTGCTCGTGTGCACGACCGGCAGGTGCATGCCCGTGGCGTCCGCGAACGACGTGATGGTCCCCGACGGGTCCGTCAGCGCCTCGCCGTGCACCGCCATCACGGAGCCGGAGGCGCCGAGCGAGACGACCGCGTCCCCCGCCCCGAGCCCGAGGCCGAAGGCCGCGGCCATCGTCTCACCGGTGCCGGCCGAGATCAGCAGCCCCTCGGGCGTCGTGCCGGCGGCCTCCGCCGGCGCCAGCACCTCCGGCACGCCGATGCGGTGGCCGAGGGCGAGTTCGATCAGGTCCTGCCGGTACGTGCCGCTCCCGGCGGCCCAGTAGCCGGTGCCGGACGCGTCCCCGCGGTCCGTGGTGCGGCGCACCGGCCTGCCGAGCAGCTGCCACACGATCCAGTCGTGCGCCTGCATCACCGACGCGACGCGCCGCGCCGCCTCCGGCTCGTGCCGGGCGAGCCAGCGCAGCTTCGCGAGGATCTGGCCGGACTGCGGGACGCCGCCCACGGCCTCGGCCCAGGCCCGGCGCCCGCCGAGCGCGTCGACCAGGTCGGCCGCGGCCACCTGCGCGCGCTTGTCGTTGCCGAGGAGCGCCGGCCGCACGAGCCCGCCCTGCCCGTCGAGCGCGATCAGCCCGTGCTGCTGGGCCGAGACGCCGATGGCCTGCACGCCCTCCAGGACCCCGCCGGTCGCGGCCTCGCCCAGGGAGAGCAGCCAGGCCTGGGGATCGATGTCCGTGGCCTTCGGGTCGACCGGATGCGGCGCGTAGCCCTGCCGCAGGACGGCACCGGTGTCGGTGTCGCAGACGACGATGCGTGTGGCCGCGGACGAGCTGTCGAGACCGGCGACTATTCCCATGGCGGAGATTCTACGGACAGCGATCGGCGGGCCCCGACGCCCGTCGGAGCCCGCCGATCGCCCGCGCGCACCGTCCGAACGGACGGCGGCCCGAGGCCGCTTCAGGTGTTGGTGGTGCCCCAGTCGTCCTCGCCCCCGCGGCCGCTGCGCTCCCGCAGGGACCGCACGCGCTGCGCGACGGAGGCCGGCACCTTCTCCTCCATGCGGCCGCTCACCGAGTGGTACGCCTTGCCGGCGAACTCGCGTCCGGTCTGGGCCGCGGTCTCGGTGGCGTTGCGCACCGCCGGGTTCTGCGAGACCTGCTGCGCGGCCTTCTTCAGCTTCTCGTAGCGCTCGCGGCCTGCGCGGGTTCCCAGAACGTATCCGAGAGCCAGACCCGCGATGAACGTGAGGCGGTACCTCATTGGCTGCCACCCTTTCCTAGCGTCGGACCGTGGGGCCGTCTGTCGTGATGCGCCTACCCCGTCACGGCCCGGGATCACCCGACGTGACCCGGCACGATACCGATTGGCGGAGCACCCCCCTGCTTGCGCTAATGTATGTGTCGCAGCGAGCACGCGCCGCCTGGGTGACCCGGACCGGCGATGCCCGTCGCAGACGCAGCAATCCCCTGTAGCTCAATTGGCAGAGCAGCCGGCTGTTAACCGGCAGGTTACTGGTTCGAGTCCAGTCGGGGGAGCGCGATCCCCTGTAGCTCAATTGGCAGAGCATTCGGCTGTTAACCGGAGGGTTACTGGTTCGAGTCCAGTCGGGGGAGCACAGCTCGAAAGGACCCTTCGGGGTCCTTTTTGCTGTGCCCCGGAACCGGGCGCCACGCAGCGCGGTCCTCCACGTCGGAGCATGCAGGCCAGCCGAGGCAGGAGATCGTATGACCGGCTATGCTGCGGCAGACGGCGCGTACACATGTACGCGACGCGCCGTGATGGGGGCGGTAGCTCAGCCGGTTAGAGCAGCGGACTCATAATCCGTCGGCCGTGGGTTCGAGTCCCACCCGCCCCACCTCGAACGGACGTACGGAAAGTCCTTGAGGTCTGCGTTCAGTCCTTGAGTCTCCGAGATTGACGGAGGCTTTCACGTTCATCTGCCGGCCCGCTGCCGGCCCGAACGATAAATGATCAAGACATGCGAGAGCCCCGGCCGCCGTGGTGGCGACCGGGGCTCGGCGTCGTGGCGCTCAGTCCTCGTCGGGCTCAGGGACGACGAGCCCTCGCACGGGGCCGTCGGCGGGGCGCCGCTCGGCGTTCGCCTGGCTCAGCGTCTCCACAAGCTCCTCGTAGCGGGGATTGATCCACTCCATGTCCCTGCTCCTTCTTCGGTGCCGGGCAGCCTACTCGGGCGCCCGCCACGTGTATCTCTCGAAGGCCCCGCCCGGAGTGGGGCCTTCGCCATGTCCGGGCGCGGGGCGCAGTGGTCACGGGTACCGGGGGCTGAGGCCGAGGTCCGCGGGCGGGCCCGGCGGTTACCCGGCGGGGCTTGGCAGTCCCTTCCAGGGTTACTTCATCGCCACTAGCACCAGCACCAGCACCAGCCGGGGCCCAGGGTGGCCAGGATGGTCGGGCATGGACCGCTGGTAAGGCGGTGCACGCCGCGTATCAGGAGGTCGCCGCCGGAGTCTCCGGGCCGGCAACTGGTCCGGCTGGTAGCGCGTGAACCATCACTCGCGTCATACCTGTCAGGCGGCGAGGGGCTTCTTCTTGGTGTTTCTGTCCGGTGCCTTGGGCGCGAGCTGGGCAATGCGCTGGTGTGTGACGCCGAGCATGCGTCCGGCCTCGGCCTGGGTCAGCCCGAGGCCGACGAGGGTCCTTGCTGCTCGTGTCATCGCTGCGCGGCGGCGCTTCTCCGCCTCTTGCACGGCGGCATCGGCCTCTTCGGCCTCCCGCACGACCTCGAACATCGCCGGGTCGGCGGGGACGAGGTCGACGGTGTAGGCAGCCGGATCGTCCTCGATGTCCAGGACGAGACTGACCAGGTCCCGGGCGTTCTCGTGGGCCTCGGTCCAGGTGAGGCCCTGTGTGACGTTCTGTTCTCCCTCTGGGAGGCCGTCGACGCGCACGACCCAGAAGCGACCCTGACGCTCTGCTGTTGCCTTGTGCGTGGTCATTCAGTGCGCCCCTTTTTCGCTCAGTTCGATGGTGTGGAGACGGTGGCCCGGACGGCCGAGCGAGCTTACGCCCCCTCGGCCGTCCGGATGATCGATTCGGCGGTGCCCTCCGCGATCTCGGAGTGCCGAGGGACATGGACTTTGACGGCGCCGATCTTGTAGGTCTCGTGCCGCCCGCGTCCGCTGCCTTCCGGCCCCGTGAAGTCAACCTCCTTCTCAGCTGCGACCTGCTTCAGCCGTTTCATGAGGTCTCTTCGCTTCACGCACAAATTCTATGCTGACTTGAGTCCGAGCTCAAGTCGGATTTGAGTCGAACTGGTCCTGCCCCACTGGAAGCCTCCGAACCGTGGCGGCGTTCCCCGGTTCCCTTCGGGCAGCGGCTCACGTTTCCGAGATCCCCACGGCTTCAACGGCCCCCGCCCCCGACCGCTCCCGCCGCCCCTCAGGCCCCGACGTACGCGGCCAGGTGCTCGCCCGTCAGGGTGGAGCGGGCCGCGACGAGGTCCGCCGGGGTGCCCTCGAAGACGACGCGGCCGCCGTCGTGGCCCGCGCCGGGACCGAGGTCGACGATCCAGTCGGCGTGCGCCATGACCGCCTGGTGGTGCTCCACGACGATCACCGACTTCCCGGAGTCGACGAGCCGGTCGAGCAGGCCGAGCAGTTGCTCGACGTCGGCGAGGTGGAGGCCCGCGGTGGGCTCGTCGAGCAGGTAGACGTCGCCCTTGCCCGCCATCTGCGTGGCCAGCTTGAGGCGCTGGCGCTCGCCGCCGGACAGCGTGGTGAGCGGCTGCCCGAGCCGGAGGTAGCCGAGTCCGACGTCGGCGAGGCGGCCGAGCACCGCGTGCGCGGCCTTCGCGTGCGTCGCCGCGCCGGCCTCCGCGGCCCCGCGGCCGCCCGCCCGGAAGAATTCCTCCGCCTCCGCCACGGACATCGCGAGGACCTCGCTGATGTCGTGCCCGCCGAGGCGGTACTGCAGGACGGACGCCAGGAACCGCTTCCCGTCGCACTCCTCGCAGGTGGTGGCGACGCCCGCCATCATCGCGAGGTCCGTGTAGAGGACCCCCGCGCCGTTGCAGGCGGGGCAGGCGCCCTCGGAGTTGGCGCTGAACAGCGCCGGCTTCACGCCGTTGACCTTCGCGAAGGCCTTGCGGACCGGGTCGAGCAGCCCGCTGTACGTCGCCGGGTTGCTGCGCCGCGAGCCGCGGATGGGCCCCTGGCCGATCGCGACCACCCCGGCCCCCGCCCCCGGCACGTCCACGAGCGATCCGTACAGCAGCGAGCTCTTGCCCGAGCCGGCGATGCCGGTGACGACCGTGAGCACGCCGAGCGGGAGGTCGACGTCCACGTCGCGCAGGTTGTGCGCGTTCGCGCCGCGGATCGCCAGCGCCCCGGTGGGCTTGCGCGGCGACTCCTTGAGCGCGGCGCGGTCGTCGAGGTGGCGGCCGGTGAGCGTGCCCGCGCCGCGCAGGGCCTCGACGCTGCCCTCGAAGCAGACGCTCCCGCCCTCCGAGCCCGCGCCCGGTCCGAGGTCGACGACGTGGTCGGCCACGGCGATCACCTCGGGCTTGTGCTCGACGACGAGGACCGTGTTGCCCTTGTCGCGCAGCCGCAGCAGCAGGCCGTTCATCCGCTGGATGTCGTGCGGGTGCAGCCCCGTGGTGGGTTCGTCGAAGACGTACGTCACGTCGGTGAGCGAGGAGCCGAGGTGGCGGATCATCTTGACGCGCTGCGCCTCGCCGCCCGAGAGCGTGCCCGAGGGCCGGTCGAGCGAGAGGTAGCCGAGGCCGATCTCCACGAACGAGTCGAGCGTCCCCCCGAGCGAGGCCAGCAGCGGCGCCACCGTGGGCTCGTCCAGCCCGCGCACCCACCGAGCGAGGTCGCTGATCTGCATCGCGCAGGCGTCCGCGATGTTGATCCCGCCGATCATCGACGAGCGGGCGTTCTCGCTGAGCCGGGTACCGCCGCAGTCGGGGCAGGACGTGAAGGCGACCGCCTCTTCGACGAAGGCGCGGATGTGCGGCTGCAGCGCCTCCGGATCCTTGGAGAGGAACGACTTCTGGATCTTCGGGACCAGCCCCTCGTAGGTGAGGTTGATGCCGTTGATCTTGATCTTGGTCGGCTCGCGGTGCAGGAAGTCCCGCAGCTCGCGCTCGCTGTAGTCGCGGATCGGCTTGTGCGGGTCGAGAAAGCCCGACTCCGTGAACATGCGGCCGGTCCAGTGGCCGTCGGCCTTGTAGCCGGGGACGGTGATCGCGCCCTCGGCGAGCGACTTGTCCTCGTCGTACAGCCGGCGCAGATCGATGTCGGAGACCGTGCCGCGGCCCTCGCAGCGCACGCACATGCCGCCGGTGCGGCTGAAGGTCTGCTTCACCGTCCGGCTGCCGCCGCGCTCCACCGTGATGGCGCCGCTCGCCCTCACCGAGGGCACGTTGAAGGCGAACGCGCCGGGCGGGCCCGCGTACGGCTGCCCGAGGCGGCTGAAGAGGATGCGGAGCATCGCGTTGGCGTCGGTGGCGGTGCCGACCGTGGAGCGGGAGTCGGCCCCCATGCGCTGCTGGTCGACGATGATCGCCGTCGTCAGCCCCTCCAGCACGTCGACCTCGGGGCGCGCGAGGGTGGGCATGAAGCCCTGGACGAAGGTGCTGTACGTCTCGTTGATCAGCCGCTGCGACTCGGCCGCGATCGTGCCGAACACGAGGGAGCTCTTGCCCGACCCCGAGACCCCGGTGAACACCGTGAGCCGGTGCTTCGGGATCTCGACGCTGACGTCCTTGAGGTTGTTCTCGCGCGCCCCGTGCACGCGGATCAGGCCGTGGCCGTCCGCGGCGTGCGGCGACGGCGGGGGCGGGTTCTCCGTCCTCGTGGCCCTGCTCATCCTGACTCCATCCGTGGGGCCGGGCCGCTCCGCGGTGGTCCCCGCACGTCGCCCGGCCGCTCGTGTCGGCCCCGAGCAGTACACCCGATCGGACGTCGGCACACCAGCCGCGGCCGGTGGGTGAGGTGGTCCCGGTGGGTCTGGTGAGTCAGGCGGTACGGGCGGGTGGCCCCCCGCCGGCGGCGGTACGGCCGGGTGTACCCCCGCCGGGATCGGCGCGGGCCGCCCCCGAAACCCCCGAAGCCCCCGGAGCCGCCGCCCGGGGCAGACGGACGGCGGCGGCTCCGCGGGCTGCCCCGCCGGGTCAGCCGGTGCAGGTCAGCGTCGGCGCGGCCCAGTCGCCGTGGTCGTAGGCGTTGCCGTCGCCGGCGTCGCCCACCACGAGGTCCAGCGTCTGCACGCCGCTCACGTCCGCGGTCAGCTTCTGCGCCGGATCGCCGCCCTTGACGGTCTTCGTGGACGCCAGGGTCTTGCCGTCGCCGACGACGCTGAACGTCATGGAGCCCTGGTTGCCGGCGTCGTCGTCGTTGCCGACGGTCGAGCTGAACGACGAGCACGCGCCGCCGAGGTAGACGGTGACGTCGCTGACCGCGTTGGTGCCGAGGCCCTTGGCGTAGACGGTGCCGCCGATGGTCAGGGGCGTTCCGTCGTCCGGGTTGGTGCCGCCCACCGACTGGTCGCGTTCGACCGGGCCCCAGCCGTTCGTGGACGCCACGAAGTCGAGGCTGCTGACGTCGGTGACGCCCGAGGGCGGCGGCGGGTTCGTGACCGCCACCTGGGTGTCCTGGCGCAGCCACTGCGCCACACCGCCCCGCGCGTAGGTCGCGGTCGCGCCGATGTCCGCCGTGGACGCCTTGTCGGTGGGCGCGGTCAGCGTCCACGTCGCTACGGCGCTGTGACCTGGTGCGACCTCGCCGAACACCTGCGGCTGCCCGTCGAACGTGAACCCGGGCGCCGTGAGGCCGATCGTGATCCCCTCGGCCTTCCCGGCGTGCGCCGGCACGGAGAACGTCGCGGTCACGTCCACCGGCTTGCCGCGCCGGACGCTCTTCGCCGAGGGCGTGAGCGCCAGTTGTGCGGAGGGCCGGGCGGCGGCGGTCTTCTGGAAGGACAGGTTGTCGAACTGGTCGGTGTCGTACGAGGTGAGCCCGAGCCCGCCCTGGCCGGCGGTGTAGCTGCCGTCGTGCGCGACGCCCACGTCCTTGCCGTCCACGGACGCGGTGATCGTCGAGCCGCTGAAGGACAGCCCGAGCCGGTGCCAGGTGCCCGTGCCGAGCGGGGTGGTCGCGGAGCGGGAGAGCACCGTGCGCACACCGTTCGCGTCGCTCTTGAGGATCGTCCACACGCCGGTGTCGCTGATCTGGAAGAGGTAACCCTGCTGGTGGGACTGCGGACGGTTCTGGAGCCCGGCGCGGCCGATCAGCTCGACCGTCCCCGGCCGCGCCAGCTCCACGTCGGAGTGGAGCGAGTAGTCGCTCCAGGTGGGGTCGCCGACCAGGGTGAACGCGTCACTGTCGTCCTGCCACTCGATCGGCTTGGTGGCCGCCATCTGCTGGAGGCACATCCCGCGGCGCCCGGCGGCGCACTTCTGCACCTCGAACGAGCCCTGCATGTCGGAGAGGTACCGCGCCTCGGTGCCCGCCGCGTCGTGGTCGTAGGTGTCCGTGTAGGGGAGCGCCAGCGGGTGGGCGGCGGGGGCCGTCGCCGTGCCCTTGCCCTGGCCGGTGGTGGTGGTGACGGTGTAGATGTAGCCGGGCCTCATGGTCAGGGAGTACGCGCCGCCGCTCGGGCGGATGTCCTCGGTGTGGACGAACTCGGTGGCCGGGCTCGGGTGGTTCACGTCGGTGGCCCAGACGTGCACGGTGCCCGTCGACAGCCCCCCGGTGACGGAGAAGTGAGCGGTCTGCGTGTCGGTGGCCGACGTCGTCTCCAGGACCGTGGAGTAGTCCTTGCCGCCGGGGGACCGCAGGGTGACGTAGCTGCCGTTGGACTCGCTGCCGCCGAGGTGTCCCGACGCGGAGTCCACGAACGACCAGCCCGGCTGGGCGAATTGGGTGACCTGGGCGGTGGCCCAGGTGTTCGCGCCCACGGAGTAGTTGCCCGACCAGGGGGAGCCGGCGGTGGCCAGGCCCACCGTCGAGTACGGCAGATTGGGGTAGATCGCCGCCAGCAGCGGCCAGTTGAAGTAGCTCGTCATCTTCGCGTCGACGTAGCCGCGTGTGATCGAGCGGATCAGCGCGGGCGCGCCGGTGTTCATGTCCTGCGAGCCGTTCTCGGACGCCCACAGCGGTTTGCCGCTGTCCTGCGCGGTCTGCGTGCTGGAACAGGTGTCGGCGGGGCCGCCGTCGCCCTGGCACGGGTAGTGCGCGCCGATGATGGACACCGCCTTGCCGAACGCCGGGTCCTTCGCCATGTCGTCCGCGACGTCCCAGCCGCTGTCGTCCGCCACGAGGCGCACCCGGGAGTACCCGGCGGCGTCGAGCGCGGAGCGCAGCCGGACGTACCAGCCGGCGTCGTGCCCGCGTTCGTTCCAGCCGCCGAGGTACTCGATGTCCAGGCCGTGCTGCTTGGCGCAACCCAGCCAGGTGATCAGGTAGTCGATGGTGTCGGTGGACCAGAAGCCGCCGTCGATCCAGCCGGGTGCGGCCCAGGCGAGCCCGTACAGCCCGATGTGCGGGTTGCGCTTCTTCGCCTGCTCGGCGAGCCAGAACTCGTAGCCCGCGTCGCAGTCGACCTTGCCCTTGGTGTGCTCGATCGACGGCTCGGAGCCGTCGGTGGAGTTGGCGTCGCCGCCGATCTCGAGCTTCAGCAGCTGGAGGTTCGCCCCGTAGCCGGGCTTGAAGAGGTAGTCGAGGATCTGCTTCTGCTGGGCGGCCGGATAGTCGGTCAGCAGGCGCGAATTACCGCCGCCGCCGCTGATCGCGCCGATGCCGTCGAAGGTGCGGCCGCCCTTGCCGCCGTCGATGCCGATCGACGTGTCGGGGGCGGCGTGGGCCGGGGCCGCCGTCGTCGCGGTCAGCAACGCGGCGAGCAGGACGAGCACCCACAGGGGGGTGAGTCTCCACACGAGAGGCAGCACACGGGGCATGGCGGACGCCCTTCACCAGAGGAGGATGGTGGCCAGTGTCCCTACGTGTTGAATATTCGGTCAATACCGCGAACAAAGAAACAGAATCAAACATCGGTCGATCAACTTCAGGGCCGGGCCCCGGGGTTCGCGAGACTCCGGCGGTGCGGGGACACCGGCGGCGCGAGGGGCTCCGGCGGCGCGGAGGCGCGCGGGATGCGCGGGGATGCGCGGGGATGCGCGGGGGTACGGGGAAAGGTTCGCCGGGCGGACCGGGGACTCGGGCGGCCGGGGGCTTGAGGCGGGGCGGGGGAGCGGCGTCAGGCGGGCGGGAGGCCGCCCCCGGGGCGCGGGCTCCTCCGTCGAGGCGGGCCGGGAGCGGCCGTGTCCGTCGGGGCCGGTCGTGACAGCTCCGTGGCGATCCGGCCGGCGGTCCGCCGCGTGGCCCGGACCACGTGGTCGGCGATGCCCTCTTCGCGCGGCAGCATCAGGGAGACCGCGCCCGTGTCCGACCGGGACAGGCGCAGCGGAGCGGCGACGCAGCTGACCCTCGGGTCCACGTCCCCGATGTCGATCACGGGGCTCAGGTCGCCGGCGCGTGCCTGCGCGTGCGCCCGGGCCGTGGCGAGGCGCGCCGCGGGCAGGCCGATGGCCGCGAGGTGCTCGTCGTCCATCGGGCCGGGGCGGGGCTCGAACGCGACCGGGCGGCTGCCGGGGAGCACGTCCAGCACCAGCCGGCGGCCCCCGATGTCGACGCTCAGCGCGACCAGACCGCCCGTCGCCCGGGCCAGATCCATGAGCGGCCGCTGAGCCACTTCGCGCAAGCGGGGCTCGCCCGGGACCTGGGTCCCGAGCTCCATGATCACGGGGCCCAGTCGCCAGCCGTCGGCGGTGTGTTCGGCGGCGCCGGCGAGCCGGAGCTGCCCGAGCAGGCGGGTGACGGTGGTGCGGGGCAGGCCGGACGCCCGCTCCAGCTCGCTGACGCGTGCGGTGCCGAGCCGGCGCAGGCAGCCGAGCAGCGTGAAGGCCGTCGAGACGACCGAGCGAGGCGGCCCGGCCGAGCTTCCGCTGTCCGCCGCTCCCATGGTCGAATCGTCCCACTCGCGCCGGAAAGTGACCACTCTGCGGTCGGACCGGTGATCGTCACCGCCGGGACGACCGCTCGCCGGTCGCCGCGGCGCGGGCGACGGTCCGCGTTCCTAGCGTCGGTGGACATGAGCGACTTTCCAGACACAGCGCGAGTCCTGCAAGCATCCGGAGCGTCGGCCGCACGGGAGGCGCCGGGCGCCCCCGTCGCACCGGCCGCGGCAGAGGTACCGGGCACACCACACGCACCGCGCGCACCGCGCGCACCGGGCACACCACGCGTCCCCGGCACTCCGCACCCATCGGACACGGCGCAGGCACCCGGCACACCACCCGCGCCGGGCGCAGCACACACACCAGGAACACCACGCACCCCAGGTACACCACACGCGCCGGGCACACCGGACGCCCCCCGGGCGTCAGGGGCCTCTCCCGTACCCGTCTCCACCCGTACGGCGAAGACCTCGGCGGCCCCGGAAGCCCGGGAAACCTCGGGGACCCCCAGAATCCCGGAGGTCCCGGGGACACCCGAGGCCGCGGATGTCGTCTTCGTGGGCGCGGGCCACCACGCCCTGGTCGCGGCGGCCCTCCTCCTCGACGCCGGGCGGAGCGTGTGCCTGCTGGACCGGATGCCCCGGCCCGGTGGCTTCGTCGGGACCAGGGAGCTCGGCGCCCCCGGTTTCCTGCACGACGTCTGGTCGGCGGCGCACCCCGGCTTCGTCGGCGGGCCGGTGTGGGCGGAACTCGGTCCCCATCTCGCGCGCCACGGACTGGAGTACGTCACGGCGCCGCTGTCCACCGGCTCCTCCCTGCCGGACGGGCGGGCGGCGGTGGCCCCCGTCGACCGGGACGCGTTCGCGAAGGAGCTGGAGCGGCTCGGCGAGAAGGGCCGCTGGGACCGGCTGTTCGATGCCGTCGGCCCCCATCTCCCCGAGCTCTTCGGGTTGTTCGCGGCCGGCCTGGACGAGCCGGGTGCGGTGGCGACCCTCGACCGCATCATCGACGGCAGCCGGGACGGGGCGGTCCCCTTCGGGAGGCTCATCGCCGGGAACGCCCGCGACTTCGTGACCGAGCACTTCGCGACGGAGGAACTGCGCTCCCTCGCGGCGCCGTGGCCGCTGCACTTCGGGGCGGGGCCGAGGGAGCCGGTGGGAGCGCTGTGGACGGTGTTCGCCCTGGCCGCGCTCGCCGGGGGCAACCCGACCCCGGTCGGCGGCAGCGGCCGGCTCGCCGAGGCCCTGACCTCCCTCGTCACCGAACGGGGCGGCGACACGTACTGCGGTGTGGACGTCGACGAGATCCTCGTGCGCGACGGCAGGGGCGTCGGCGTGCGCACCGCGGACGGAACGGTGGTCCGGGCGCGGGAGGCCGTCGTCGTGTCCACGACCCCCGACCTCCTCTACGGCCGGCTGCTGCGGAACGCCCCCGGTGTGCCCTCGGGCGTGCGCGCGCAGGCATCGGCCTACCGCTACCGGCGCGGCTGCTTCCAGATGAACCTGGCGCTGTCCGCGCGGCCGCACTTCCTCGACGGCCGGCTGGACGCGGGCGGGTGCCTCAACCTGGGGCGGGGCCTCGACGCCCTCGACACGTCGGTGCGGCAGGCCGACGCGGGGCTGCTGCCCGAGCACCCCTCCGTCGCCTGGCACGAGCCGACCGCCGTCGACCCGACGCGGGCCCCGGAGGGCCGGGCAGTGGTGCGGCTGCAGGTCCTCGACGTCCCGGCCCGGCCGATGGGCGACGCGGCGGGCACCGGTCTCGGCGCCGGTGGCTGGAGCGCGGCGACGGCGGAGGCCTTCGCCGACCGGGTCCTCGCAGAGACGGAGCCGCACGTGCCCGGTCTGACGGCGCTGGTGCACGAGCGGCATCTCACCACCCCCGCCGACCTGGCCCGGCAGAACCCCAACGCCGGGCCCGGAGACCACGCCGCGGGATCGAACGCGCTGGACCAGGCGCTGACCCAGCGGCCCGTACCGGCGCACCGGGGCGGCTACCGCACGGCCGTCCCGGGCGTCTGGCAGATCGGCGCGGCGACCTGGCCCATGGCCGGTGTCAGCGGACTGTCCGGCCGCGCCGTCGCCCGGTCCCTCATCGGCGGAGCCGCGGACCGCGGGTGAGGCGGCGGGGCGGGCGCCGCCTCACGCCCGAGAGGGGGAGCCCGAGAAGGGGAGAGAGGGTGGAGCGCGCGAGAGGGGGCAGGAGGGCGGAGCGCGAGCGACGGGCCCGCTGCCACGAGGTTCACCGGGCGCGGGTGTCGATGCGGGTCACCTCGACGGTCACGTCCACCGGCGCCTCCGCCTCCAGGTCCGCGAGGTGCGAGCCGACCCGCGTCCGTACGCTGTCGCGCACGTCCCGTGCGGCATCCAGCGCGCGGCGCCCGTCGTCCAGTACACACCGCACCTCCAGATGCCAGGTCCCGCTCCGGCGGTCGTGCCGTGCCCTCACCCCGGCCTCGTGCGACGGCGCCTCGCGCCGGGCCGGCACGCGGTGCGCCGCGTCCGCGAGGGAACGGCGCAGGGTGCGCTGCAGGCCGGTCACGCCGGGAACGGCCAGCGCCGCCCGCGCCGCGACGCGGGGCACCTCGACTCCCTCGGGAACGCTCATGTCGCGCCCCCGCTCCTGCCCCCGCTCCCGCCCTCGTCCCCGCTTCCCCCGCCCCCGCCCTCGTCACCGCTCCACCCGCGCCGTTCCGGGGCCGGGAGCCTTCCGTACCGCCCGTCCTGACCCTCCGCGCCGGCCGGCCCGCCCGTCTCGGCAGTTCCCTCGCCGGGCTCCAGCACCGACACGATCCGCACGTCGACGCGGCCCGGCGTGAAGCCGATGGTCCGCCGTGCGGTCCGTGCCACCACCCGCCGCACCTCGTCCGCCCGCTCGGTCAGGGGCGCGTCGAGCGACGCGGCCAGCGTCAGGGCGATGTCCGTCCGCGGGCCGTCCGCGCGGGGCAGCAGCCGGCAGCCCGCGGCGCGCACGCCGGGGACCCCGTCGGCGGCCCGGCGCAGGACGGCGGCCGCCGCCGTCTCGGCGATCCGCAGCGAAAGGTCGGCACCGTCCAGCGGCAGCAGCCGCCCGAACCGTCCCTCGGCACGCACCGCCCGCATCACCCGTTCCGCGACGCCGTGCCCGCTGGGCCGGTCCGAGCGCAGGGCGCGCACGGCGGTGTCGAGCGCCGTCAGGTCCGCAACGGCCTGCCGGCAGTACGGGCAGCCGGCCGCGTGAGTATCGGGCCGGGCCCCGCCGTCCCGCGCACGCTCCCACACCTCGCGCACGAGGCGGCCGCAGGGCAGCCGTTCGTCTCCCGAGAGGCCCTTCCCCGGCCCCCGGACCTCGGTCGTCCCGCCGCCCCGCCGCGTGGCGCCCGCATCGCCTAGCGCCATGACGCCATCTCCTTCATGAGGTTGCACCGGGCCCGGAACAGCCGACCCCGCACGGTCTGTTCGCTCGTGCCCACGGTCTGCGCTATCTCCCCGTACGACAGGCCCTCCAGCTCCCGCAGGATCCAGCAGGCCCGCTGGTCGGCGCGGAGCCTGCGCACGGCGGCCGCCAGCGCCTCCTTCGTGGCGGCGCTCTCGGCGGCACGGGCCGGCTGGCTCGCCGTGTCGCGCGTGGCCGGCTCGGCGACCGAGTCCAGCGGTTCCGTGCGCGGCCGCGCACGGAGGACGCTCAGGCAGCGGTTGGTCACGATGCGGTACATCCAGGTGCGGAACACCGCGTCGCCGCGGAAGTCCGGCAGTCGCCGCCAGGCCCCCACCAGGGCGTCCTGCACGGCCTCCTCCGCGTCGGCCCGGTCGCCCAGCAGGCCCTGGGCCAGGGCGAGCAGCCCAGGCCCGTGCCGCTGCACCAGCACCGCGAACGCGTCGTCGTCGCCGTCGGCGGCCCGCGCGACCAGCACCTCGTCGTCGAGGCCCGCGAGATCGGCGAGGCCCGCGCCCGGGCGGGCGGCGACGCGCGCCCGTCCCGCGCC
>NZ_JAKGCV010000280.1 GCF_021556455.1 Streptomyces fuscigenes
CCGGGCCGCGGCTCGGGTGCGCTCACCGGCGCCCGCCCGCGGCCCGCGCCCCCAGCGCGTTGCGGGGCGCGCCGCTCACCGGGTGCCCAGCAGGACGTCGACGGCCGCACCGGCGCACACCCGCGAGGCGCCGAAGGTGCGCACCCAGCCCCGGAAGCCCCCGAAGTCGTCGCCCGGCACGCCCATGTCCACCACGACGCAGCCGGGGTGGCGGCGCTCCAGCTCCTCGAGCACAGGCCGCTGCCAGGGGAAGCGGTGCGAGCTGCGCACGAGCAGCACCACATCGGCGTCCGGCCCGAACTCGTCGAGATACAGGCCGATCTCCGCCCTGATCATGCCCTCGGCGTTGTACGTGTCGCCGGCCACGGCGAGCGCCTCGACCTCGATGCCGGCCGCGCGCAGGGGCTCCTCCACGCCCCAGTTCGCGCCGCCCTGCGCGGGCGAATGCGTGGGGTCGAGCCGTACGACGAGGGCGCGGCGGCCCTTGAGGACGGCCTCGCCGTGCACCTCGACCACGTCCCGGGCGAGCCGCTCGCCGACCGTGTCGTCGTGCGGCACGCCGGTGGCGCGGGGCCGTGTGCCGAGCCTGGCGAGCCGTGCGGCGGCCTCGCGCAGCCGCTCCTCGGGCAGCGTGCCGTCCTCGACGGCGGCGACCAGCGCGCGGGCCGCCGCGTCGACGTCGTCGCCGAACGCCCAGGCGCCCAGGCACAGTGCGTCGGCGCCGGCGGCGATCGCCCGAACGGCCGCCTCGGGCAGGCTCGCCACGTCGCTGATGCCGTGCATCTCCAGGGCGTCGGTGATGACCACGCCGTCGAAGCCCAGCTCGTCGCGGAGCAGCCCGGTCAGCACGGCCGGGCTGATCGTGGCGGGCACGTCGTCCAGCTGGGTCAGGTGCACGTGGGAGACCATGATGCTGTCGACCCCGGCGGCGACGGCCGCGCGGAACGGGTCGAGGTAGTGGTCCACCAGCTCCTCGCGGGACAGGTCCACGACCGGCGTGCCGAGGTGTGCGTCCGTCGAGCTGAGCCCGTGGCCGGGGAAGTGTTTCGCGCAGGCGCTCACACCTGCCGCCTGCAGGCCCTCGACCCAGGCCGCCGCGTGCCGGGCGACCAGCGCGCGATCCTTGCCGAAGGTGCGGATCCCGTTGGGGGAGAGGGGGTTGACGGCGGTGTCGACGGCCGGGGCCAGGTCCCAGTCGATGCCGGCCTCCACGAGCGACAGGCCGATCTGGTAGGCGGCCTCGCGGGTGAGCGCCGGGTCGTCGAGGCGGCCGAGGGCGTGGTTGCCGGGCACCGACGTGCCGCCGAAGCCCTCCAGCCGGTTGACGTCGCCGCCCTCCTCGTCGACGGAGAGCAGGACGTGCTCACGCAGCCCGTGCAGGCCTGCGGTCAGTTCGCGAACCTGCTCGGCGGACGCGATGTCCTTGCCGAACAGGACGAAGCCGCCGAGCCCTTCGGCGACGCGGGCCCGGGCCCAGCGGGGGACGGTCCTGCGTCCGAGCGCGGGGAACAGCACGCCGTGGGCGAGCCGGGACAGCTCGGTCATGGTTCTTTCCTCACCTTGGAGTTGTTCGTCGTGCGGTGGCCGGCGACGCGGTGGCCGGCGCGGTGCGGCGGCGCGCCGCGCTTAGCCCTTGACGGCGCCGCTGGTCATGCCGCCCACCAGCCGGCGCTGCACCAGCAGGAAGAAGACGAGCACGGGGATGGAGAAGATCGTGGAGGCCGCGATCATCGCGCCGTAGTCGACGCTCTCCGACGTCTTGAAGGACACCAGCCACACGGGAAGTGTGTAGTTGCTCTGAGATTTCATGATCACGTAGGCGAAGATGTAGTCGTCCCACGCGTTGACGAAGGCGAAGATCGACGTGGCGACGATGCCGGGCATCAGCAGCGGCAGCAGCACGCGGACGTACATCTGAAGGCGCCCGCAGCCGTCGACGAGCGCGGCCTCCTCCAGTTCGACGGGCACCGCCTCGACGAAGCCGCGCAGCGTCCAGATCGTGAACGGCAGCACGAAGGTCATGTACGTCAGCACGAGGCCGGGGACGAAGTCGAGGGCGCCGATGGACCGCAGCATCAGGTACACCGGGATGACCATCGCCGCCGCAGGCACCATCTGCACCAGCACCAGGATCGTCAGCACCGCCTTGCGCCCGGCGAAGCGGAACCTGGCGATGGCGACGGCCGCGAACAGCGAGATGGCCAGGGACAGCACCACCGACGACAGCGTCACGGTCAGCGAGTTGCGCACGAAGGTCCAGAAGCCCGACTTGTCGAGCGCGCGGGTGAAGTTCTCCAGACTCATCGGCCAGGGGAAGAACTGTGGCACCGAACTGAGGATGTGGGCGCGCTGCTTGAGGGCGGTGGCCACCATCCAGTACACCGGGAACACCACGACGGCCGAGACCGCCATCGCGATGGTGTTGTTGACGGTGCGGCGCCGCCGCGCCGGGGAGCGCGTCGGGGTCGTCGGGGCACTCATGCGACCTCCCCCTGCCGGGACAGCCTGCGGACGTAGGCGACGGAGAACAGCGCGAGGATCACGACGGTGACGACCGCCACCGACGCGCCGCTGCCGTACTGGTTGCGGCTGAACGCCGTGATGTACGCGTACACGCCGAGCGTGGTGGTCTCCCCGTCCGGACCGCCCTGGGTGAGCACCCAGATCGGTGTGAACGAGTTCACCGACCAGATCACCTCGAGGATCGTGAGGATCGCCAGGACCGGTCGCATGATCGGGATCGTGATGTGCCGGAACATCTGGAGGGTCCCCGCGCCGTCGAGCCGTGCGGCCTCGTACAGCGACTCGGATATCTGGCCGCGCGCCGCGAACAGGGTCAGCGCCACGAACGGCAGCCCCTTCCACACCGTCAGCACGATGATCAGGGCCAGCGCCGGCACCGGATGCGAGAACCAGTCGTACGCCGACAGGTCGCCGAACACCTTCACCTGCGTGAGCAGCCAGTTGGCGACGCCGTACTGCGGCTGGAACATCCACTGCCACACGAGCGTCGCCGCCACCATCGGCATGGCCCACACCAGCACCAGGCAGACGGTGGTGACCACGCGGGCCCACGCCGACACGCCCATGAGCAGGTGCGAGAGGAGGAAGCCCAGCACCATCAGCAGGGCGACGCACAGCACGGTGAACACCACGGTGCGCACCAGCACACCGAGGAAGTCGGAGTCCGCGAAGATCCGGGTGAAGTTGCCGAGGCCGACGAAGTCCGACTGCCCGGTGAACAGCGACCGGGGCCCGAAGTCCTGGGTGGACAGCACCAGCAGGCGGACCAGGGGATAGCCCTGGACCAGCAGCAGGGCGGCCAGCGCCGGGGCGACCATGGCCCAGGGCAGCAGGTGGCGCCGTGCCGGCCGGCGCGCGCCCGGCGGCCCCGTGCGGCGGGCCCGCGGCGGCGCGCCGGCCGGGCCCCGCTTCTCAGTGATTGCCATGAGGCGTCCCGACGTCGTCAGTTGCTCAGGGAGTTGAAGGCGTCCGTCGCGTGCTTGTCGTACGCGGCCGAGGACGAGGCGATGTCCGCACCGCTCGCGATCTTCGAGAAGAACTGCTCGTTGTAGCGCTCGGTCTCCAGCGTGGCCTCGCCCGGGCTGTTGGGCAGCGCCTGGCTGAGCTTGCCGGCCTCGGAGGCCACGGTCAGCTGCTCGGGCACGCCGGGCGGGGTGAAGTCCGGTGAGACGGGCAGCAGGTTGAGCTCCAGTGCCATCTTCTGCTGGAACGGCTTGCCGGTGATGATCCGCAGCCAGTCCTCGGCGGCCTTGCGGTCGGGGCTGGCGGCGGCGATGCCGATCGTGGAGCCGGAGACGATGACGGGCATCGTGCTGCCGGCGGTGTAGCCGGGCATCGCGAAGAAGCCGATGTCGTCCTTCATCTTCGGGTTCTTCTCGACGACGGCCGCGGGCTCCCACGCCTTGACGTACTCCATGGCCGCCTTGCCGTCGGCGAAGAGCTGGTCCTGGTCGGGACTGTCGGTGTTCACACCGACGGAGGAGGGGGTGGAGCAGGTGTTCTGGAACGTCTTCCAGGCCGTGAGGCCGGCCCGGTTCGCCGAGGACGTCATCTCGGCCCGCCACTTGCCGTCCTTCTGGGAGGCCACCTTGCCGCCCTTGGCGAACAGGAAGGGCATGCCGTTGAACCAGTACTGGCCGGGGAGGTAGAAGCCCGAGAAGTTGGCCGTCCCCTTGTTCGCGCCGGCCAGCGAGGCGCAGGCCTTCTCCATGTCCGCGACGGACTTCGGCGGGGTCTTGATGCCCGCGTCGGCGAACATCTTCTTGTTGTACATGACGACCTTGGTGCCGCCGTAGAGCGGAACCGCGTACAGCTTGCCGTCGAACTCCGACGGCCCGGACAGGCCCTTGAGCCAGCTGCCGGAACCGGTGAAGGACGCCTTGTCCTTCGTCAGGTCCGCGAGCCCGCCGGAGTAGGTCTGCAACGGGGTCTGCGTGTTGCCCATCTCGACGATGTCCGGCGGGTTGCCGCTGGCGAGCGCGGTGGTGATCTTGGTGGCGACGCCGTCCCACTGCTGGACCTGCACGTCGACCTTCATGCCGGGGTGGGCCTTCTCGAACTGGGCGTCGACGTCCTTGACGAGCGGGCTGTCGCCCGGCCCGCCCGTCATCATCCAGACCGTGAGCCGGTGGTCGGAGGCGGCCTTCGCGCCCCCGCCGCCACCGGAGCCGCACGCCGTCAGCGTGAGCGCGAGGACCGGGAGCGCCGCGAGCGCACACCGTATCCGGGATCGGTTCATTGTTCTCACCCTTCTGCCATCTGGTCGTCGTGCGTGGTGCGGGTGGTCGCGTCGTGCCCGGCGGCACCCGGCGCGGTCGGGCACGCGTCGAGGCGGCCCACCACCAGGTCGCGGTCGACGGCGACGGAGGCGGCGTGCGCGGTGCTCACGCCGAGGGACTCGTAGTACCGGCCGAGGGAGGAGGCCATGGAGCCGAGCAGCCCGGCCGAATCGCCGAGGTCGGCCCTGCGCACGACGCTGCGCACGCCCACCGCCTCCGCGACCCGGTCGCTGATCTCGGCCAGCCGGGCCGCCCCGAAGGACTCGGAGAAGCCGCCGGTGAGGACCACGGTGCCCGGCTCGTAGGCGAGCGCCACCACCGTCACCAGGTGGGTGAGGGCGCCGTGCACCTCGGCGAGCAGGTCCGCGTGCTTCTCCGGCTCGGCGAACAGCGCCTGCGCGGTGGGCACGTCCGCGCCCCGGCCGCGCGCGTACGCGACGAGGTCGGCGCCGGAGAGCAGATCGCGCAGCCGCTGGTCGCGGCCGGGCAGCGGAAGACGGCCGAACTCGCCGAGGAGGCCGGTCCTGCCGACCAGCACCCGGCCGTCGAGCGAGACGGCGGAGCCGAGGCCGGTGCCCATGGCGAGCAGGACCGCGGTCTCCCTCTCCGGCAGCGATCCGTACTGGAGTTCGCCCAGCAGGGCGAGGTTGGAGTCGTTGCCGACGACGGTGGGCACACCGAACCGCGCGGAGACGGCCTCGATGAACCGGGTGCCGGTGATCTGCCCGAGGTTGTGGGACGCCACGACGCTGCGGCCGTCGCCGGTGACCACACCGGGCAGGCCGATCGTGACGGTCGTCAGGGGCACGCCGTCGCCGTAGCGGGCGACGAGGTCGGCGACCCGGCCCGCCACCCACGCGGCGAGTTCGTCCGCGCCGGCGTCGCGCGGCGTGGCGTCCCGGCTCCTGATGACGGCGCGGCCCAGCGCGTCGGCCACCACCACGCGGCAGTTGGTGCCGCCGAGGTCGATTCCGCAGACGAGGGCGGAGCGGTCGTCGAAGGCCACGGACGTCGACTGCCGGCCGGGACCGTCGCGCAGCACCCTGGCGCCCTCGCGCACGAGGGACTCCGCCATCAGGTCGTCCACGATCCGAAACACCGTGGCGCGGCTGAGCCCGGTGTCGGAGATGAGCTGCTGACGGTCCATCTCGGTGCCGGAGAGCAGGGCCGCGAGCACGGCGCTGCGGTTGGACGTGCGGGGGAGCGAGGTAGTTGCCACAATTCCTCTCACGCTGAGATTAATTCGTGGTGGCTACTTTAACCACGAGGGACCGGCGAGAACCAGACACGTGCATCACGTTCCCGTAACCACCCGCCGGGCGGGGATCGCCCGCTTCCGGCCGGCCCGGACGTAGGCTGGGGCGATGGCTACGTTCGAACTCGCCGACCTCGGCGCGGACTTCACCGCGGACCCGTATGCGCTCTACGCCCGGATGCGGGAACTCGGTCCCGTCCACGAGGTGCGCGGCGCCGACGGCTGGCGGTTCTGGCTGATCGTCGGGTACGAGGAGTGCCGCGCGGCCTTCGGCGACCCCCGCCTCGCGAAGAGCTCCCCGTTCCAGGACGAGGAGGACCGGATCATGGGGCGGCACGTGCTGATCTCCGATCCGCCCGACCACACCCGCCTCCGGCGCCTCGTCGCCAAGGAGTTCACGCCCCGGCGCGTGGCCGCCATGCGGCCGCGCGTGCAGGAGATCACCGACGGTCTGCTGGACGCGATGCTGCCGGCGGGCCGCGCCGACCTGGTGGACGCGCTCTCCTTCCCCCTGCCCATCACCGTGATCTGCGAGCTGCTCGGCGTGCCGCACGAGGACCGCGACTCGTTCCGCGCGTGGTCGAACGACGTGGTCGCGCCCACGGACGCCGAGCGCTCCCGGACCTCCGTGCTGGCCATGCGCGACTACCTGGACGCGCTCATCGCCCGGCGGCGCGGCGCCGAGCCCGGCGACGACCTGCTGTCGGGGCTGCTGCGCACGGAGGCGGAGGGGGAGGACCGGCTCTCGGCCGAAGAAGTGCGGGCGATGGCCTTCATCCTGCTCGTCGCGGGCCACGAGACGACCGTCAACCTGATCTCCAACGGTGTCCGCGCCCTGCTCCAGCACCCCGACCAGCTCGCCGCGCTGCGCGCCGATCCGGACCTGCTCGACGGCGCCATCGAGGAGATGCTGCGCTACGACGGCCCGGTGGAGAACGCGACCTTCCGCTTCACCACCGAGCCCGTCCTCCTCGGCGGCACCGAGATCCCGGCCGGCGAGCCGGTCCTCGTGGGCCTCGCCTCCGCGGACCGCGACCCGCGGCGCTTCGCCGAGCCGGACACCTTCGACATCCGCAGGTCGGCGGAGGGCGGCGCCGGGCACCTGGCCTTCGGCCACGGCATCCACTTCTGCCTGGGGGCGCCGCTCGCCCGGCTGGAGGCGAGGATCGCCATCGGCTCCCTGCTCGAACGCGCGCCGAAGCTGGCCCTGGACGAGCCGGACCGCGCCTTCGACTGGGTGCCGGGCCTGCTCATCCGCGGCACCCGCCACCTGCCGGTGCGCTGGTAGCGGGGGCGTCCCGGGGAGCGCTGCGACGGCCCGGCGGCACCGCGGCCCCGTCCCGGCGCGGCCCCGCCGCCGCG
>NZ_JAKGCV010000281.1 GCF_021556455.1 Streptomyces fuscigenes
GCCCGGGCACGGCCGCCGAGTGCCCGGGCACGGCCGCCGGGCGCCCGGGGCGGCGGCCCCCTGCCGGCGGCGGGAGGCGTGCGCCGATCGGGGTACGCTGGACAATCGCCCCGGGGGGCTCTCGTGCCGCGCACGGCGGCGAGCCGCCCGCCCGGGCGTACCACACAGCCGGCCCACGAAAGATCCGCGATGCCTGCCGAATCGGTCTTCCCGCAGCTCGAAGCTCTGCTCCCGCATGTACAGAAGCCGATCCAATACGTCGGCGGCGAGCTGAACTCCACGGTCAAGCCGTGGGAGGAGTGCGACGTGCGGTGGGCGCTGATGTACCCCGACGCGTACGAGGTCGGCCTGCCCAACCAGGGCGTCATGATCCTCTACGAAGTCCTCAACGAGCGCGAGGGCGTCCTCGCGGAGCGCACCTACAGCGTCTGGCCGGACCTCGAGGAGCTGATGCGGAAGCACTCCGTACCGCAGTTCACGGTCGACAGCCACCGCCCGGTGTCCGCGTTCGACGTGTTCGGCCTCAGCTTCTCCACCGAGCTCGGCTACACGAACATGCTGACGGCCCTCGACCTCGCGGGCATCCCGCTGGAGGCCCGGGACCGCACCGAGGACCACCCGATCGTCCTGGCCGGCGGCCACGCCGCGTTCAACCCGGAGCCGATCGCCGACTTCATCGACGCGGCCGTGATCGGCGACGGCGAGCAGGCCGTGCTCACGATCACCGACCTCGTCCGCGACTGGAAGGCCGAGGGCCGGCCCGGCGGGCGCGAGGAACTGCTGTTCCGCCTCGCCAGGACGGGCGGCGTGTACGTGCCGCGCTTCTACGACGTCGAGTACCTCGCCGACGGCCGGATCGCGCGCGTCGTGCCCAACCGCTCGGGCGTGCCGTGGCGCGTGTCCAAGCACACCGTCATGGACCTCGACGAGTGGCCGTACCCGAAGCAGCCGCTGGTCCCGCTCGCGGAGACGGTGCACGAGCGGATGTCCGTGGAGATCTTCCGCGGCTGCACGCGCGGCTGCCGGTTCTGCCAGGCGGGCATGATCACCCGCCCGGTGCGCGAGCGCTCCATCACCGGCATCGGCGAGATGGTCGACAAGGGCCTCAAGGCGACCGGGTTCGAGGAGGTCGGCCTGCTGTCGCTGTCCTCCGCGGACCACAGCGAGATCGGCGACATCGCCGCGGGCCTCGCGGACCGGTACGAGGAGGACAAGATCGGCCTCTCCCTGCCGTCCACCCGGGTCGACGCGTTCAACATCGACCTCGCCAACGAGCTGACGCGCAACGGCCGCCGCTCGGGCCTCACGTTCGCGCCGGAGGGCGGCAGCGAGCGCATCCGCAAGGTCATCAACAAGATGGTCTCGGAGGAGGACCTGATCCGCACGGTCGCCACCGCTTACGGCAACGGCTGGCGCCAGGTGAAGCTGTACTTCATGTGCGGCCTGCCGACGGAGACCGACGACGACGTCCTCCAGATCGCCGACATGGCGATGAACGTCATCCAGAAGGGCCGCGAGGTCTCCGGCTCCAACGACATCCGCTGCACGGTGTCGATCGGCGGGTTCGTGCCCAAGCCGCACACCCCCTTCCAGTGGGCTCCGCAGCTGTCCGCCGAGGACACCGACGCGCGTCTCGCCAAGCTGCGCGACCGCATCCGCGGCGACAAGAAGTACGGCCGCTCCATCGGCTTCCGCTACCACGACGGCAAGCCCGGCATCGTCGAGGGCCTGCTCTCGCGCGGCGACCGCCGGGTGGGCGCCGTCATCCGCGCCGTCTACGAGGACGGCGGGCGCTTCGACGGCTGGCGCGAGCACTTCTCCTACGACCGCTGGATGGAGTGCGCGCAAAGGACGCTGCCGGCGTTCGGCGTGGACGTCGCCTGGTACACCACCCGCGAGCGCTCCTACGAGGAGGTCCTGCCCTGGGACCACCTGGACTCGGGCCTGGACAAGGACTGGCTCTGGGAGGACTGGCAGGACTCGCTGGACGAGACCGAGGTCGAGGACTGCCGCTGGACCCCGTGCTTCGACTGCGGCGTGTGCCCGCAGCTGGACCTCGACATCCAGGTCGGCCCGACGGGCAAGAAGCTGCTGCCGCTGACGGTGGTCGGCAAGTAACCGCCGGCCCCGGCCTGCCGGGGCGGCGCGTGCGTCCGGGACGCACGGACACGGTGTACGGACGAGGGCCCCGCGGGCGTCGCGCGGGGCCCTCGTCCCGTGTGTCCGGGGGCCGGCGAAGGATTCCGGATGCCGGGATATCCATTCCCGTGGTGCTCAATTGCCCTCAGGAAACGAACAGTTCGTGGCCCCAAACGATCTGGTAGGTTAATCGCAACATAAAGGCTGGATTGGAGGTACGGGGGCTGGTCCGGCCTGACCGGTCGAGGGCGCACCCCTTCCACAGGATGCTGCAACTCTTCAAGCTCGAGCGCTACAAGGACGACCAGGGCAACGAGATCGTCTACGACGGCGAGCCCCTGGAAACCAAGATCGACATCCGGATCAAGGGCGGGTCGAACAACAAGCTCGTCATCGACCCCAAGGCGGACGTCAAGGATCTGCTCGTCACCTTCTCCGGCGACAACGGCCTGATAGAGGTCGGGCCCACGACGAAGAAGCGCGCCGGCCTCCGCTTCGAACTGCGCTGCGGACACGAGTCCCGGATCCGGATCGGCGAGAACGTCGGCTGCGCGGGGCGCGCCTTCATCTCCGCCGTCGAGGGCGTCTCGGTGACGATCGGCGCCGACGTGATGTTCGCGAAGAACATCGAGGTGCGCGGCGACGACACCCACCCCATCTTCGACGTGCGCACCGAGAAGCGCGTGAACCCGTCGCAGTCGATCGTCGTCGGCGAGCACGTCTGGATCGCGAAGCACGCGGTCGTGATGGGCGGATCGACCATCGGCAACGGCTCGGTGATCGGCTTCCGTTCCATCGTCACCTCGAAGATCCCCAACAACTGCGTCGCCGTCGGGGCACCGGCGCGGGTGGTACGGCGGGACATCGCCTGGGAGCGCCCCGAGGTCGTGCCGCGCCGCCCCAACGAGGAGTACCCGCGCAAGGGCGAGAAGTCCGAGAAGTACTGGAACGTCACGGACGAGAAGGCGACCCCCGAGGCCCCGGTGGTGCGCGCCCAGCCCGCGAGTTCGTCGCGCCGGCTGGTCCGCAGGATCCTGCCCCGGCGGGGCTGACCGCCGCCTCCGGCCGCCCCGCCGCCGAACGCGGCGGCTACGTCACCACGCGCAGGACGGACCCCATGCCCGGGCAGCGGACACGGGGTCTTCCGCTGTCCGGAGCCGCCCGAGGGGGCACGGGACGCACGGCACGGGCACGGGACGCGCCGCCGGGGGACGTGTGGACGCGCGGGGGACGGCAGCGGACGTGCGGTGCCCGCATGTCCCGGCGCCCCGCCCGGCAGGGGCGCACGGGGCGTGCCGGGGCGGAAGGGGAGCGGCGCGCCCGCCGCGGCCGGCCGCGGGGGAGCCGGACACGGCAGAGGCCGGAACCGTGTGGTTCCGGCCTCAGCCGATCAGGGTGCGCCCGGACTCCCGGCGCAGGGCCTGGGGTCCGAGCGCCGTGGAGCGCGGTGCCCACGGCGCTCGCGGACTCCCCGGGGCCCGCTACGAGCCCTGTACGACCGTCTCCAGGTGGCTCACCATGCGGCCCAGCCCGGTCGGCAGGTCCACGACCGGCAGCCAGCCGAGGGCGGCCAGCCGTGCGCTGTCGAGCCCCTGCTTCTTCGTCAGGCTGTAGGAGCGCGCGTCGGACTCGTTGCTGAAGCGCAACTGGAGGCCCCGCTCCGGGCGCACCTGCGTGAACAGCTCCGCCAGGCGGCGGACCGAGACCAGGCCGTCCGGGTCGGCGACGTTGTACGCCATCTCCTCGCCGCGCAGCAGCGCGTAGAAGAGTCCGGCGATCGCGTCGGCCACGTAGGTGTAGGTCCGCACGCCGGAACCGTCGCTGTTGAGGACGATGTCCTTGCCCGCGACCACGTTCGCCGCGAAGTCCGCCTGCACACGGCCGTCGTCCAGGGCCATGCCCGGCCCGTAGACGTGGCCGAACCTGACGACGCGGCTCTCGATCCCGTACTGCGCCTTGTAGGTCGTGCAGATGGTCTCTGCGGCGCGCTTGCCCTCGGCGTAGCAGGCCCGGGGGTTGAGGATGTCGAACCCGCCGTAGCTCTCCTCGTCGATGAGCTCGGTCTCGGGCGGCTGGGCGCCGTAGACCTCGGCGGAGGACATCAGCACGAACCCGCGGGAGGCCTTCGCGACGCACAGGTCGAGCAGGCCGAAGGTGCCGAGGAGGTTCGCCTTGATCGTCATGACCGGCTGGCTGCCGTGCAGGGCGGGCCGTGCCGCGCTCGCCCCGTGGATCACGTAGTCGACCGGTCCCGGCAGGTCGAGCAGGTCCGACACGTCCTGGACGACGAGGTGGAAGTCCGGGCGGTCGAGCACGTCCGCGAGCAGCCGCCGGGCCTTCTCCTCGTTGCGCACGAGCCCGTGCACCGTGATGCCGAGCCCGTGCCGGTCGTTCAGCGCGAGCAGCGTGTGCACGGCGTACGACGGCAGCATGCCGCTGGCGCCGGTGACGAGCACGGAGCAGCCGGAGAGGTCGCTCCACGGCAGGTCGCGGTCGAGGATTTCGTCGAGGTCGTGCGCGACGACCGAACTGGAGAGGGTGCTCACTGGCCTCACGTACCCACGATCTGCTGGTTCTCGACGATTTCGAAGAACGTCCGGCAGAGGTAGAAGTCCTCGGACGTCGTGATCTTGATGTTCGAGCGCGGGCCGACCACACGGTAGATCTTGTGGCCGTAGCGGTGCGCGAGGGAGCACGAGTCGATGGTGTCGTGCTCGCCCTCCTCCACGGCCCGGTCGTACAGCGACAGGATGTCGCCGAGCCGGAAGCTCTGCGGGGCCTGCGCCGCGTATATGTGGTCGCGCGGGATCACGTCGTCGATGTGCTCGTGCTCACTGGAGACCACGGTCTCGTTGAACTTGGTGCACGTGATGGCGGACCCGTGCTCCCGGACCGTCTCGATGTTGGCGCTGATCAGCTTCGCGTCGATCAGCGGGCGGACGCCGTCGTGGATCAGTACGACCGTGTCGTCGGGGCACTGCTGCGCGACGGCCGTCAGGGCGTTGTGCCGCGACTCCTGCCCCGTGCTGCCGCCGTCCACGATCCACTTGACCTTCTCGATCTCGTACCGCTTGAGCAGCTTCTCCATGTGCTCGCGGTACTCGGCGAGAATCGCGATCGCGATGCCGTCGATGTCCGGGTGCGCCTCGAAGTGCTCGAGGGTGTGGATGATGATCGGTTTGCCGTTGATCTCCAGGAACTGCTTCGGGAGGGCACGGGTGTTCATCCTGGACCCGATGCCACCGGCGAAAAGCAACGCCACGTTCACAGCTCATGCCTCCGATTGGTCACTGAGTGCCTCGTCGCCCACAGGCGTGTCATCTGCGACGGGCTCGAGCCACATGTGCTCGCCCTCCGTCTTTCCGTCGGCCGGATCCCCGAGGACCAGCCAGTCGATCACGCGGTCCGCCGAGTTGGTGTCGACGTGGTCGACGTTCTCCCGCCGGAACTCCTCCAGCTTCGAGATGTCGTAGTCCTCGTTCTCGAGGGCCGCGAGCAGTTCGTCGAAGGTCGCGACGATCTTGCCGGGGGCGACGGTGTCGTAGTCGCGGTGGAACCCGCGGACCACCGAGTACCGCTCCTTGTCGTACGCGTAGAACAGGATCGGCCGGTCCAGCAGGGAGTATTCGTAGATCACCGACGAGTAGTCGGTGATGAGCACGTCGGTCACCTGCAGCAGGTCGTTGGTGTCGGGGAACGACGCGAAGTCCAGCAGCCGGTCCGCGTACTGCGCCGGGATCGGCACGGGCTCCGTGATGAAGTGGTGCATCCGGAAGAGCACGACGGACTTGTCGCCGCAGGCCTCGTAGAGCTTCTCGAAGTCGATGCGGTCGTAGTCGTAGTGCGCGTCCCCGATGGACTTCCCGCGGAAGGTCGGCGCGAAGAGGATGATCCGCTTGCCCTGGAGCTTCGGGTGGGTGGCGAAGAAGTCGTCGACCACCTTGCGGGTGCGGTCCTTGTCGAGGAACGTGTCGATGCGCGGCAGGCCGGTCGGGATGACCGCCGACTCCTCGATGCCGAAGGCCTCGGCGTACGTCGGCACGAGGTGCTTGGAACCGGTGATGACGTACGTGTACTTGCGGTGCGCGTTGGACAGCTTCGGCGATCCGTAGCGCCCGAAGCGGCTGTAGCCGACGGCCTTGAAGCCGCTTCCCGCGTGCCAGAGCTGGATGATCTTGGTCTTCGGCGAGATGCCCAGCTGGCCGAGGAGGCCGAAGTAGTCGTCCAGCAGCACGATGTCCGAGGTCGCGAGCAGGTAGATGACGCGGAGCGTGCTCCACTTGTTGGCCGTCGAGGGAATCCGGAAGGAGTACCGGAACGAGTACTTCTTGTCGAGGCCCCGCTCCACCATCCGGTCGTGGACGCGCGCGAGGTTGCCGCCGATCTTGGGGCGCATCTCGGACGCGAAGAGGATCCGGTTGCCGCGCGGCGGGTTCAGGCGGCGCGAGAGGGTGTAGACGCGGTTGGCGAGCTTGCGGCGCCGGGCGCGCGGCAGCAGGCGCAGCCCGATCCGCTTCCCGAGCGACTTCTTCGGTCCCTTGCCCTTGCCCCCGCCCGCCTTGCGGAACAGCTGGTAGGTCCGCATCAGGAACTCGGGGTTCTCGTCGTTGTCCGATATGCCGAACGAGATGACGTAGGCGACCCGGTTGCGGTCGTACAGGAAGGTGCGGGAGTCCGAGTCCAGCCGGTCCGTCGCGGTGAGGTCGAAGTCCGCCGCGTCCAGCCGCTCGTCGCCGATCACCGCCACGATCCGCCAGGTGCCGTTCGGCACCTGGCCGCGGCCCTGGAAGTTGGTGACGTTGATGTCCAGCGCGTACTGGCCGGCGTCCGTACGCCGGGACTTCAGCGGGAACTCACGCTCGCCGTCGACGATCAGGAACCGGAGGGCGCCGGCGTCCCCAGTGAAGTCCGAGACGACGACGGTGAGAGTGAGGTGGACCCGCTCCCAGGAGATCGCCGCTATCGAGCAATGTGCCATTGCCATCCTTCTGTCCGTGACCGTCTGCGAATGTCCGTGAAATGTCGTGCGGGGTGCGGGTCTTCTCGTCCCCGGCGGTGTTTCGGCCGCTGGTCGCCCGAGGTGGCGCGTCCGGCCGCGTCGCCCCCGTCACCGGCAGCGGGAGAGGGTTTTCGCCGGTCCGGGCGCGGTCGCCGCGCCGCGGGCCCCGCGGCGCGGGAACGCGGCACGGGCCCCGCGGGCACCGGTC
>NZ_JAKGCV010000282.1 GCF_021556455.1 Streptomyces fuscigenes
AGGCGGCAGGCGGCAGGCGGCAGGCGGCAGGCGGCAGGATCGCGCGGAGCGCGCGGGAGTACGAGCAGCGGGCCGGCCGGGCTCGACCCCCGGGGCCACCGGCGCCCGGCCCCGGGCCCTCGGCCCACCGCCTCAGTCGCGCTCGCGGTGGTGGTACGTCGAACGGGTGTGCTCGGTGTGGGCGCGCATCACGGCGACGGCGGCGGCCTCGTCGCGCGCTGCGATCGCCTCTATGAGCTCGCGGTGCTCGATCCACGACTGCTTGCCGCGCTGCCGCGCCACCGGCGTGTAGTACCAGCGGACCCTGCGGTCCACCTGGCCGGCCAGTTCCGCGAGGACGACATTGCTCGCCATCTCCATCACGCGGGCGTGGAAGGCCGCGTTGGTGGCGACCGTCAGGTCGACGTCGTCGTCCTCGACCGCCTGCTCGCCCTGCGCGCAGAGCCTCTCCAGGTCGGCGATCCCGGCGGGGTCGGACGTCGCCGCGGCGAGCCGCGCGGCCTCGGCCTCCAGCAGGGTGCGGACGGACAGCAGCTGGTCGGCCTCCTCCTCGGTCGGCTCGTGGACGAACGCGCCCTGCGCGGGGCGCAGATCGACCCAGCCCTCGGTGTTCAGCCGCTGGAGCGCCTCACGGACGGGCTGCCGCGACACGCCGAGGTGGCCGGCGAGCTCGCTCTCCACGAGGTGCTGGCCGGGCGTCAGGGCACGGGTGATGATGAGTTCGAGGAGTGCCTCGTAGACCCGCTCGCGCAGGGGTCCGGGGCGCTCCAGCTTGGGTACCGTGCCGTGCGGCAGTCCTGCGGACAACATTGGGCCTCCCTTGCCGGCCGACCGTGACGGATTGGCTATCGTCTACAGTCTACCGATACGTGGGAATCTCACGGACAGCGGATCACCTGGCCCGCGTACGAGAGGTTGCCGCCGAAGCCGAACAGCAGGGCGGGCGCACCCGAGGTCACCTCGCCCCTGGCGACGAGTTTGGACAGCGCCATCGGGATCGAGGCGGCCGAGGTGTTGCCGGAGTTCACGACGTCCCGGGCGACGACCGCGTTGACGGCGCCGATCTTCCGGGCGACCGGCTCGATGATCCGCAGGTTCGCCTGGTGCAGGACCACCGCGCCGAGTTCCTCGGGCGCGACCCCCGCGCGCTCGCACACCTTCCGCGCGATGGGCGGCAGCTCGGTGACGGCCCACCGGTAGACGGACTGGCCGTCCTGCGCGAACCGGGACGGCACCCCCTCGATGCGCACGGCGGTGCTCATCTCGGGCACCGAACCCCACAGGACGGGACCGATGCCGGGGCTCTCGCCCGGGCCGACCGCCTCCACGACGGCGGCCCCCGCCCCGTCGCCCATCAGGACGCACGTGGAGCGGTCCGTCCAGTCGGCGACGGCGGTCATCTCGTCGGCGCCGATCACCAGCGCGCGGGACGCGGCCCCCGCACGCACGGTGTGGTCCGCCATCGCCAGCGCGTGCGTGAAGCCGGCGCAGACCACGTTGATGTCGAGCACCGCGGGCGACCCCATGGAGAGGCGGGCCGCCACCCGCGCGGCCATGTTCGGCGACTTGTCGACCGCCGTCGACGTGGCGACGAGCACCAGGTCGATGTCCGCCGGGACGAGGCCGGCCGCCGCCAGCGCCTTGGCGCCGGCATGGGCGGCCAGCTCGTCCACGGGTTCGTCGGGGCCCGCGATGGACCGGGTCTTGATGCCGACACGACTGGTGATCCACTCGTCGCTCGTGTCGACCATGCCCGCCAGGTCGTCGTTGGTGAGCACTTTGGCGGGCTGGTAGTGCCCGAGCGCGGTGATGCGCGTGCCTGTCACGCGGGACCCCCTTAGCTGTCGAGGCTGGATCTTCCAGTCTCGTCAGCGACTGACCAGTAACGAGACAGGCGAACCGACAGGATTCGCCCGCGCCGCTTGGAGGGACCGCAACATATCGGCCGAACAGGGATCAACCCGTGAACAGCTGTTTGGCTTTCAGGACCAGTTCGTACACCCCGTAGGCGAACGGGGCGCCCACCCAGACCCAGGCGAGGACCGCGAGCCCGGTGCGGTTCGGTCCCGTCTCAGATGCCGGACTCGGCGGTGGCGTGGCCATCGGGCTCCCCCTTGCGTGTCTCGATGTGGTGGCGCGGGTGCACCGGCCGGACGAACTCGTTGGCGACCAGGCCGACGACGAGCAGGCAGATCATGATGACGAACGAGACGCCGTACAGCTGCGGTCCGGACTTCCCGGCGTCGGCCTGCGCGTCCGCCACCCAGTTGACGATGAGCGGGCCGAGGACGCCCGCGACCGACCAGGCGGTCAGCAGCCGGCCGTGGATGGCGCCGACCTGGTAGGTGCCGAACAGGTCCTTCAGGTACGCGGGCAGCGTCGCGAAGCCGCCACCGTAGAAGGAGAGGATCACCATGGCGCAGATGACGAACACCGGCTTCGCCGTGTCGCCGGCCAGGAAGATGACCAGGTACATGGCGATGCCGACCACCAGGTACATCCGGTAGATGTTCTTCCTGCCGATGACGTCGGACAGCGAGGACCAGCCGATCCGTCCCGCCATGTTGGCGGCCGAGAGCAGCGCCACGAAGCCGGCCGCGGCGGTCGCGGACACGGAGGCCGAGGTGTTCGCGAAGAAGTCGGTGATCATCGGAGCCGCACGCTCCAGGATGCCGATGCCCGCCGTCACGTTCATGCACAGCACGATCCACAGGCACCAGAACTGCGGGGTCCGCAGCGCCGACCTGGCCGACACCTGGACGGAGCCGATCAGCGTGACGGCGCCGGGCTCCGCGCCCGCGATCGTCGGCGCGTCCGGCTTGGGCCGGGGCAGCCGGATGAGGAACACGCCGAGGGACATGAACAGGGCGTAGACGAGGCCGTGGACGAGGAAGGCGAGCGCGATGCCGCCGCTGTCCGCGCCGAAGTGGTCCAGCATCGCCTGGGACCACGGCGAGGCGATGAGCGCGCCGCCGCCGAAGCCCATGATGGCGATGCCGGTGGCGAGTCCGGGGCGGTCGGGGAACCACTTGATGAGGGTGGACACCGGTGAGATGTAGCCGATGCCCAGTCCTATGCCGCCGACGAATCCGTAGCCGAGGACGATGAGCCAGTACTGCCTGGTCTCGGCCCCGAGGGCGGAGATCAGGAAACCGGAGGCGAAGAAGACGAGCGCGACCGTCATCGCCCAGCGCGGGCCGTTGCGTTCGACGAGGGTTCCGCCGAACGCGGCCGACAGGCCGAGCATGACGATGGCGAGCTGGAAGGGGAGCGCGCTCTGCGTCCCCGACAGGTTGAGCGCGGATTCGAGTGGCGGCTTGAACACGCTCCAGGAGTAGGCCTGGCCGATGGAGAGGTGCACTGCCAGTGCCGCGGGGGGCACCAGCCATCGGCTCCAGCCCGCTGGTGCGATTGGGGGTTTCATGGCAGCGAACTCTAAGAAGCGGAACGTGGATTGGGAAGATCTTCATCACGGCGTGTCCATGACGTTCCGGGGACGGTCGGGCGGCGTTCCGGTCACGGGCCGCCCGGCGCGGGCACGCGGCGGCCGCCGGCGCCCGGCCGGTCAACAGCTCGCAAACAAAGGCGGAACGGCCCGCCGAAGGCGTCAGGAGGCTTGTGGGTACCAAACCCATACTGTAGACAGTATATCGTCGACATGGAAGTCGGCATGGACTCGGAGTGTGACGCTTCCCTCGGTCTCCCTCACCGAATGGAGAGCCCCACGTGAAAGTCGCGATTGTGGGCGCCGGAGCCATCGGCGCCTACGTCGGAGCCGCGCTCGGCAGAGCCGGCGCCGACGTCCATCTGATAGCCCGTGGACCGCACCTCGCGGCCATGAGGCAGCACGGCGTCCGGGTGCTGAGCCCGCGCGGTGACTTCACCGCGCACGTGCACGCCACCGACGACCCGGCCGAAGTCGGCCCGGTCGACCATGTGTTCCTCGGACTCAAGGCGAACTCCTATGCGGCGTGCGGGCCGCTGGTCGAGCCGCTCCTCACGGAGTCGACGTCGGTGGTCGCCGCGCAGAACGGCATCCCGTGGTGGTACTTCCACGGGCACGGCGGCCCCTTCGACGGGCGGCGCATCGAGAGCGTCGACCCCGGCGGGAGCGTCAGCGCCGTCCTGCGGCCCGAACGTGCCGTCGGCTGCGTGGTGTACGCGGCCACGGAACTCGCGGCGCCCGGGGTCGTACGCCACCTCGAAGGAACCCGGTTCTCCATCGGGGAGCCGGACCGCACGCTCTCGCGCCGCTGCCTCGACCTCAGCGACGCGATGCGCGCGGGCGGACTCAAGTGCCCCGTCGAGCCGGACCTGCGCAACGACATCTGGATCAAGCTCCTCGGCAACATCTCCTTCAACCCCATCAGCGCGCTGACCCGGGCGACCATGCGGGAGATGTGCGCGCACCGCTCCACGCGCGGCGTCATCGAGACGATGATGGCCGAGACCCTGGCGGTCGCGCGGTCGCTCGGCTGCCGTCCGGAGATCTCCGTCGAACGGCGGCTGGCCGGGGCGGAACGCGTCGGCGACCACCGCACCTCCACGCTCCAGGACCTGGAGAAGGGCAAGCCGCTCGAACTCGACGTGCTGCTGGCGGCCGTGGTGGAACTCGCGGATGCCACCGGCACCCCGGTGCCGACCCTGCGCACGGTCGCCGCCATCTCCGACCTGCTCGCCCGCGGCACGGCACCCGCCGCGGCCGCCTGACACCCCGCCCCACCCACCGACCGAAGGCCCGGCGGCCGCCACCGTGCACGAGTACGCCGTCACGCATCCCGGTCCACAGGCTTCCGTCGAGCAGAGCGTCAGCCGAACCCGTACGCGACGGGGCGGACCGCCGGCCATCATCCAAGGAGCGCACACCGTGAGGAAACGAGAGCGCACACCGACGACCTATACCCGCATCACCCATCCGCTGGTGCGTGACGAGAAGGACGGACCCCTGCGCCGCGCCGGCTGGGACGAGGCACTCGACCGTGCGGCGGCGCAGCTCGCCGCGGCGCGCGGCGCGTTCGGGATGTTCTCCTGCTCCCGCGCCACCAACGAGATGAACTACGTGGCGCAGAAGTTCGCCCGCGTGGTGATGGGCACGAACAACGTGGACTCGTGCAACAGGACCTGCCACGCGCCGAGCGTGGCGGGGCTCGCCGCGGCCTTCGGCTCGGGCGGCGGCACCTCCTCGTACGAGGAGGTCGAGCACACCGACCTGATCCTCATGTGGGGATCCAACGCCCGCTTCGCCCACCCCATCTTCTTCCAGCACGTGCTCAAGGGCATCAGGAACGGCGCGAAGATGTACGCCGTCGACCCGCGCCGCACCTCCACCGCCGAGTGGGCGGAGAGCTGGCTCGGCCTGAACGTCGGCACGGACATCCCGATGGCGCACGCCATCGGCCGCGAGATCATCCACGCGGGCCTGTACAACCGGACGTTCGTCGAGCGCGCGACCACCGGCTTCGAGGAGTACGCCGCCGAGGTCGAGCCCTGGACGCCGGAGGTCGCCGAACGGGTCACGGGAGTGCCCGCGGCGGCGATCACCGACCTCGCGCACGCCTTCGCACGCGCCGAACGCGCCCAGCTGTGCTGGACGCTGGGCATCACGGAGCACCACAACGGCACCGACAACGTGCGCGCGCTGATCAACCTGGCGCTGCTGACCGGCCACGTCGGCCGCTACGGCTCCGGCGTGCAGCCCCTGCGCGGGCAGAACAACGTGCAGGGCGGCGGCGACATGGGGGCCATCCCCAACCGGCTGCCCGGCTTCCAGGACATGCGGGAGGAGGGTGTGCGGCGGAAGTTCGAGACCGCGTGGAACACCGTGATCCAGCCGCGCCACGGGATGACCCTCACCGAGATGTTCGAGGCCATGGACTCGGGCGGCCTGCGGGCGGTCTACTGCATCGGCGAGAACCCGGCGCAGTCGGAGGCCGACAGCGAGCAGGCCGTCGAGCGCCTGCGGCGCCTGGACTCGCTGGTGGTGCAGGACATCTTCCTGACGCGCACGGCGGAGCTCGCCGACGTGGTGCTGCCCGCGACGGCCGCGTGGTGCGAGACCGACGGCACCACCACCAACAGCGAGCGGCGGGTGCAGCTGGTGCGCAAGGCCCTCGCGCCGCCCGGCGAGGCGCGCGACGACATCGACATCATCTGCGACCTGGCGTCCCGGCTCGGGCATCCGTGGAGGTTCGCGGGCGCCGAGGCCGTGTGGGACGAGCTGCGGGCGCTCTCGCCGCAGCACCACGGCATGACGTACGGGCGGCTGCGCGAGCACCACGGCATCCAGTGGCCGTGCCCGGACCTGGACCGCCTCGAACCGAGCTACCTGCACGGCCGGCTGTGGGAGGAGGACCCCGCGCTGCGGGGCAGGCGGGCGCCGTTCGGCATCGTCCGGCACGACCCGCCCGTCGACGCGACGACGGAGGACTTCCCGCTCCGGCTCACCACGGGCCGCCGCCTCGACTCGTACAACACCGGGGTGCAGAGCGGCAGTTTCGCCTCGCCGCTGCGCCGGGGCGAGTACGTGGAGTTGTGCCCCGAGGACGCCGAGCGCTACGGAGTCGTGGCGGGCGAGGAGGTGCGGGTCACGTCGCGGCGCGGCGCCGTGGTGGCGCCGGTGTGGATCGACCCCGGCCTGCGCCCCGGCCTCGCGTTCATGACCATGCACTTCCCCGACGAGGTGGACACCAACCAGCTGACCATCGAGGCCAACGACCCGATCGCGGGCACCGCCGAGTTCAAGGCGTCGGCCGTCCGGGTCGAGCGGCTGCACGAGCGGGCGGGGGGCTGAGGGCGGATGGACCTGCGCTTCGGCGAGACGAGGCCGACGGACGAGGAGCGTGCCGCGGTCGACGCGGTGCTCGGCCCGCCCGCCTCCTCCTGGGAGGGCGGCGGCGAGCGGACCGGCACCGACCTGCGGTGGGCACGCGGCGGCCGGGAGGCACGGGAGCGGCGCGACCTGCTGCTGCCCGGACTGCACGCGGTCAACGACCGGGTGGGCTGGATCAGCGAGGGCGCACTGGACTACCTGTGCCGGCGGCTGACCGTGCCGCCCGCCGAGGCGTACGGCGTGGCCACGTTCTACGCGATGTTCTCGATGAAGCCCCGCCCCCGGACGGTCGTGCACCTGTGCACGGACCTCGCGTGCGTGTCCCGGGGGGCGGCGGCGCTGCGCGCCGGGGTCGAGGAGCGCCTCGGGGCGCCGGGCGCGCGGGCGGACGGGATGCTCTGGCAGGAGAGCCCGTGCCTGGGCCTGTGCGAGCGGGCCCCGGCGGCGCTGGTGGTGCGGGCGGGCCCGGGC
>NZ_JAKGCV010000283.1 GCF_021556455.1 Streptomyces fuscigenes
CCCCCGGCGCGCGGGCGGCACCCCCGCCGGCCGGCGCGTCCTCCGTGTGCCCGGGGCCCGGGCGGGCCGCCTCGTCGCGCGCGTCCTTCGCGTCCCCGTTCCCCGGCCACCCGGCGCCCCGGGCGAGACCGCCGAGCTGGACCGCGATCTCCGACAGCCCCTCGCGCACCCCGGTGGGCCAGTCGCCCCGCGAGAAGTGGCCCTGCACCTGGTCCTGCACCTGTCGGGCCACGCGCAGCACCTCGTCACGCGCGAAGTCCTGCGCCTCCTTGGCCTGGCGGCGCGCCCGCTGGGCCTCCTCGCGCGCCCTGCGCGACTCGTCCTTCGCCCGGCGGGCCTGCTCCTTCCACTCCTGCTTGGCGCGGCGCATCTCGTCCCGCGTCGTGCGCCACGCCTCCTGCTCTCCCGCCGCCGCGCCCGCGGGGGACGGGCCCTCGCCCTGGGAGGCCTTCGCCGCGGCGCGCATCTCGCTGCGCAGCCGTCCCGCCGCGCCCCGCACGTCGTCGCGGATCTCGGCGGCCAGCTCGGAGACGGACGCGCGGATCTCCATCTCCAGTTCCGCCAGCTCGCCGCTGCGGCCGGCCAGCTCCGCGCGCCCGGCCTCCGTGATCGAGTAGACCTTCCGCCCGCCCTCCGTCGCGTGCGTGACGAGGCCCTCGGACTCCAGCTTCGCGAGCCGGGGGTAGACCGTGCCGGCCGAGGGCGCGTACAGGCCCTGGAAGCGCTCCTCCAGCAGCCGGATCACCTCGTAGCCGTGGCGCGGCGCCTCGTCCAGCAGCTTCAGCAGGTACAGGCGCAGGCGGCCGTGGGCGAAGACGGGAGGCATCTCAGAGCTCCTTGCTGTCGGCGGACGCGGCGTCCGGGCCGTCCCCGGACGCGGCACCCGGTGACGGCGGGCCGCCGGGCCCACCGGCGGCGCCGGACGGGCCGGTGGTGTCGGACGGGCCGGCGGTGTCGGCCGCGCGCTGGGCGCCGGCCGTGTCCGTCGTGTCGGTCGTGTCTGGTGCGTCGGCAGTGTCTGCTGCGTCGGCCGTGTCTTCTGAAGGCGGCCTGCGCAGCAGCGCGATCGAACCGGAGACCGTGGCCGCGCGCAGGGTGCCGTTGCCGGAGCCGAGCGTCCCGGTGATCTTCTTCGCGCCCCACTTGCCGGTCACCCGCAGGTCCTCGAAGGCGCTGTGGACGCTGCCGCTCGCGGTGTTGGCCACCACCTCGGTGTCCACGGGGTGCGGCAGCCGGATGGCCACCTCGCCGGACACCGTGCCCAGGTGGATGTCGGTGGGATCGCCCGCCGGGTCGAGGTCGAGCACCATGTTCCCGCTGACGGAGTCCGCGCGTACGGAGGAGCCCGTGCCCTCGACCACCGTCAGGTCGCCCGAGACCGAGTGGAACTTCAGCGCCCCCGTCACGGCCTGCGCCTCGACGCTGCCCGAGACGGTCTCGGCGAGGACCCGCCCGGAGAGGCCGACGAGGGTGGTGTCCCCGTTGACGCCCCTGATCTCGGTGCGCCCCCGCACGCCGGAGACCATCGCGGCCGCGTCCACGCAGCCCACCTCGACCGACGCGGACGCGGGCACGGCGAGCGAGACGACGGCGCTGCGCCGGCGGCCCCTGCGGTCGAAGAAGTCCAGGAGGCCCTGCCAGGTCAGGTCCTCGTACCCGACGGTGAGGGTGTCGCCCTCGCGGGTGACGAGCAGGGGCGGGCCCTCGACGGAGGTGATCTCCAGGCGCGTGCCGCCTCGGGCGGCCAGGGCCGCGGGGTCCGTTCCGACGACGTTCACCGCCCCGCCCACGATGCGCACGCTCAGCGCCCCGACCGGGTCGTCGAACGTGAACTCACGCGGCTCCGCGACCTTCCAGGTCGACCGTGACATCGCTGACCCCCGCATCCGTCCCAGAGGACTCGGCAGAATTCGTCCAGGCATGACGCGACACAACATATCGCGTCTTCTGAAGAACACGATATATCGTGGATGCGGGAAGTCAATCGCGAGTGCGGCCGCGCCGTCGGTCGCCGTCCGTAGCCTTCAGCAGCCCTCGGTCGCCCTCATGCGTCGTCGTCGTCCTCGTCGTCCAGCCGCGCCAGCCAGGTCGCGAGGCGCTCGACCGGCACCTCGAAGTCCGGATTGAGGTCGACGAACACCCGCAGTTGCTCGGCCAGCCATTCGAAGGTGACCTCTTCCTCGCCCCTGCGGGAGGCGAGCTCCTCGATGCCCCGATCGGTGAAGTACATGCTCTTCAGCCTAGTTGCCCCAGGTCGGGGCCCAGAACCGGACGCCGCCCCGCGGCGTCTCCCGCGGTGAAGGCCCGCGCGATCTCGCGTCCCCGCATCCGCTGCCGCTAACCTGCGGGCCTCTGGTTCGGCACGGACGGGGCGTCAGGAACGGGGGATGTCGTGGTGGATGCCGGTGGGCGCGTCATGCTCGTGGAAATGCCCGACGGGACTCCCGTGTGGGCCAGGATCTCCGGTGCCGAGGCGCTGGAGCAGCCGTCGGGCGAGCTGAGGTTCTCCGACGTCGGCGCGGGTCAGCGCGTCGCGGCCCGCGTGGACGACCTCAAGGACGTGGTCGCGAGCGTGGCGCGCTCGCTGGCCGGGCCGCTGCGCGCCGTGCGGCCCGACGAGGTCACGGTGGAGTTCTCCATCGAACTGACGGCCAAGCCCGGCAAGGTGGTGGGGCTGATCGCCGACGGCGAGGCCAAGGGCGGCATCACGGTCACCCTCGGCTGGCACGGCTCCCCGCCCGATCTGACCGAGCCGCCCGCGCCCCCGGCGGCCGTCGCGGGCGCCCCCGTACCACCCCAGGCGCCCCCGCCCGCCGGAGCGGGGCCCGGCGCAGCGGCGCATCCCGGTGAGGGTGCGCCCGGCGCGAGGAGCGGCGCGTGACGTACGAGGAGGGGGAAGGCGCCTTCTACGCGCCGGACGAACCCCTCACCGCCCTCGCGAGCCTCGTGACGGCCGCGACCGTACGCATCCATCGGCCCGGCCACGGGTATGACCCCCACGGGCCGGGATCCTTCCTGGGCAGCGGTTTCTTCGTCGCCCCGAACTGGGTCCTGACGTGCGCCCACGTCGCACTGACGGGCGAGAGGCAGGGGGAGGTGTGCCAGGTGGACGTGGTGTTCGCGAGTCCCGGCGGCGAGGGCGTCACGACCGTGGGCGGCACCCTCGCGGCGGTCCTGCCCGACGGGCTGGCCGAGCTCCCGGCCCGCGGCGCCCGCGTGCCCTCGCCCGACCTCGCGCTCATCCGCCTCGACAGCCCCACCGAACACCCGTGCGTGTACCTGGCGGAACGCGTGTCCCGGCGCCTGGACGGCGGCCGGGTGGTCTGGGCGGGCTGGGCGGAGGTCGACGGCGACCTCGAACTCGTCGTCAGCGCGCGGGGACACGACTCAGGCATGGTCGGCTCCCAGATCCAGCTCGGCGACGGGATGCTCACGGAGGGCATGTCGGGAGGGCCGGTCATCGACCCCCGGCGCGGCCAGGTGATCGGCGTGATCAAGTCGCGGGCGGTGGGCGGCGCCGGCGGGACGGCCGTCGGGATCGAGGCGCTGCGCACCCTGCCCGGCCCCTCCGGCCTGCTGCGCGACGAGGTCCACGACACCTACCAGGCGGTGTGCCACGCGCACGACCGCTACCACCGCGACCGCCACCACCACTCGGGCCCCGAGGAGAGCTGGACGGACGTCCAGACGCGGCTTGAGAAGAGCGCCGGGCGCGTGCTCGGTCCCGCCCAGCGTGCCGAACTGCTCGGCAAGCTCGCCGAGTTGCCGCCGCCCGTCAGCACCTCCAGCCTGCTGGACCTCATCGGCCGGGCCGAGGGGCGGCGCGGCGGCCGCGGCGCCCAGCCCGTCCCGGCGCCCCGCAGCTGGCGCGACGGCCTCGGCGAGCTGCGCGAGACGCACGGCGGGCCCGCCGACCTCGAACTGGTGCTGCGCTACTGCATGAGCGCCATCGCCGCCGAGCGCCCGTACGTCACCGAGGACACCCCCGGGGCCGAGCGGGCGCTGTGGCACTGGGTGCGCGAGCTGGCCAGGGACCGGCTCACCCGCTCGTTCCGCAGCGAGCTGCACCAGCTGTGGAACGAGAGCCGCGACCGCACGGACCGCGAGCAGCGGCGCACCGAGCCGGCGTACGGCGAGCGGCCGCGCCCGGGCGAGCGGCCCAGCGTGCTGCTGGAGCTGGAGCCCCGCGGCTGGGAGCGCGACAGCTACGACTGGCGTGTCGGCGTGGCCCACTTCAACGGCGAGGTGGACGCCATAGGCGACGGAACGGGCACCATCCTCGAGGAACTGGCGGGCGCGCTCGCGGGCCCGCTGACGGAGGCGTTCCGCCAGAGCGACGAACCGGACGAGCCCGCCGTGCTCCAGGTCGCCCTCGCCCAGTCCGAACTGGGGCTCGACGTGGAGCGCTGGAGCCTGGTGCCCGGCGCGGCCCCGCTCGGCGTGCAGCGGCCGGTCGTGGTGCGCTGCCTCGACCCCGAGGCCGTCGACGACGCCGTGGAGGAGCAGGCCCGCTGGGACCACCTGCACCGCACGGGCATGCGCACCGAGGACGTCGACTGCCAGGACGGCGACCGGCTGCCCGTCGACGAGGAGGCGCGGCTGCGCTCCCTCGCCCACGAGACCGTGCCGCTCCTGTGCCACTACGCGCAGCGCCCGGACGCGGACACCGCCGAGGGCTTCGGCCGGCTCGCCCGCACCGGCTACCGGGTCCTGCTGCTGCGCCGCTCCCCGGCGGCGGGGCCCGACGCGCTCTGCGCCGACATGCACCGCAGGGCGGCCAGTACCGTGCGCGAGGCCCGCACGGCCGGCCAATTGCCGGGTAAAATCCATGAGTTGCGCAAGGGTGTGTGGGACAGGCGGACCGAGGCGTACTGGTCGGACCGGGTGGCGCTGTTCTACGACGACCCGCGCCACCCGCTGCCCGGCCCCGGCCTCCTGCTGAACGCGCCGTGAACGGTACGACCGGCGTCCTCCACGCCCCGCCGCCCCGGAGGCCCGCCGCGCACCACGCCCTGTGTCACACGAGACCCGACGGCCGAGCGACGACCACGAGGAACAGGCTATGAGCGAAACCAGCGAGTGGCTCATCTACCGCGGCGCGGGGGAGCCGCACGATGGCATCACCCGGCTGCCGCCGCCACCGCCGTGGCGGGACTTCGACGGCCGGGACGCCGCGTCGGGCGGGAGCGACGGCGACGAGTCCGCGGACCGCCGCCTCGGTGTGCACCGGCACCGCGCCGAGCTGCACCGGCCGGGCGCCGAGGAACTCGAGATGATCAACGCGGCGCTCTACCTGCGCCGCCCCCTGCTCGTCACGGGCAGCCCGGGCGCCGGCAAGAGCACCCTCGCGCACTCCGTCGCCGCCGAGCTCGGTCTCGGGCGCGTCCTGCGCTGGCCGATCGTCAGCCGCACCCGCCTGGTCGACGGGCTCTACCACTACGACGCGATCGCCCGGCTCCAGGACGTCCAGGTCGCCTCCCACCTGGCGCAGCCCGGCACGGATCCCACGGCCGACATCGGCAGCTACATCCGGCTCGGCCCGCTCGGCACGGCGCTCCTGCCCTCGGACGCGCCGCGCGTCCTGCTCATCGACGAACTCGACAAGAGCGACATCGACCTGCCCAACGACCTGCTGAACGTCCTGGAGGAGGGCGAGTTCGCCATCCCCGAGCTGGAGCGCATCGCGGACCGGCTGCCCGGCGGCGAGGCGGAGGTCCTCACCCACGACGGGACGAAGGTCACCGTCAAGGACGGCCGGGTGCAGTGCCGTGCCTTCCCGTTCGTCGTGCTCACGAGCAACGGCGAGCGGGACTTCCCCGCGCCGCTGCTGCGCCGCTGCATCCACCTGGAGCTCGGCCGCCCCGACCACCAGCGGCTGGCCACCTTCGTCACCGCGCACCTGGGGGAGGACGCGGCGCGCGCCGGCAGCGACCTGATCTCGCAGTTCTTCGAGCGCTCCCAGCGCCACCAGATCGCCACCGACCAACTGCTCAACGCCGTCTACCTCACGGGGATCGCCGCCCCGCAGAGCCGCGAGCGCCTGGCCGACCTGCTGATCCAGCGCCTGGACCGGCCGAGGTGACGCGGTGATGTCCGGCCCACCGGACCCGGACGGCGGCCCCGCCCGCGGCGAGCGGGCCGAGGGCGCCGGCACCCGTCCGGACCCGCGCGCCGCCGGAGCCGGGGCACGCGTCACGCTGTCCGGCTTCGTCGCCCGGCTGCGCCAGGCCGGACTCGACCCGGACGTCCGGCAGGTGTGCGACGCGCTCTGGCTCGCCGGGCAGCTCACCGAGGGCCCGGGACACACCCCGGACACCCCATCGTGTGAGGACCGGGACGCGGACGGCGCACGCGAGGGCGAAAACCGCGTGGACGGCGTGACAGGCGACGCCGGCGACGGGAACACTGCGCCCGTGAACGGCACCCCGCACGATCCCGACCGGCCCCCCGCCGACCCCCGCATCGCCCTGGGCGCGTCCCGCTCGGCGCCGGGCGACGGCCCGCGCTCCGGGCACGGGCCCGGCACGTACGGCCGGGGCCGGGGCGCGGGGGGCGCCTCGGCGCGCGGCGGCGGCCGGTCGCTGCCGATCGGGGTGCCCTCGGCGAGCGCCCTGCCCGGGACGCTGCAACTCCAGCGTGCACTGCGCCCGTTGCAGCGCTACCGGGGACCGAACGCCCCGGTCGAGACCACGCTCGACGAGGCGGCGACCGCCGATCTCAGCGCCCGCGCCGGGGGCCTCGTCGTACCGGTCTACCGCGCCTCCACCCGCGCCGAGGTGGATCTCCAGCTGGTGATGGACGTGTCGTCGTCGATGCTGGTGTGGCAGCGGCTCCTCATCGAACTCGAAGACATATTCAGCCATTTGGGAGCCTTCCGCGACGTGCGGGTGCGCTACCTCCACCAGGGGCCCGACGGCGAGCCCGCCGTCTCCACCCACCTCGATCCGCGGGCCGCCGCGCTCGGCCCGGCCGAGCGCCTCAGCGACCCGACGGGCAGCCGGATCACGGTCCTCGTCAGCGACTGCGCGGGCCCGCTCTGGTACAGCGGGCAGGCCCACCGCCTGCTGCACCGGCTGTCGCGGCAGGCCCCGGTCGCCGTCCTGCAGCCCCTGCCGCAACGGCTCTGGGGCCGTACGGGCCTGCCCGTGACGTACGGCGTGCTGGCCCGCGGCGAGGGCGCGGGCTCCGCCGCGCTGCGGCTCGTCGGCAGGGGCGCCCCGGCGCGCGC
>NZ_JAKGCV010000284.1 GCF_021556455.1 Streptomyces fuscigenes
GACCCGCCGGCCGGGCCGCCGTCCTGCGGCTCGCCGCCGCCGGCGCCACCGTCGTGGCCGCGGACGCCGACGCCGACCGGCTCGGCGAGGTCGTCGAGGCCGCCGCGTACGCCGGCAGCTCCAGGGTCACGGGCGCCACCGTCGACCTGCTGGACCCCGCCGCGACCCGGGCCTGGGCCGAGCGGACCGAGAAGGACCACGGCGCCGTCGACGGCCTCGTACACCTGGTGGGCGGCTGGCGCGGCTCCAAGAGCTTCGGCGAGACCGACCTCGCCGACTGGGACCTGCTCGACAAGCTGCTGGTGCGCACGGTGCAGCACACCAGCCTCGCCTTCCACGACGCCCTGCTGCGCAGCGGGCGGGGACGCTACGCCCTCGTCAGCGCGGCGGGCGCGACGAAACCGACCGCGGGAAACGCCGCCTACTCGGCCGCCAAGGCCGCGGCGGAGGCATGGACACTCGCCCTCGGCGACTCGTTCCGCAGGGCGGCGAAGGCGGGGGGCGACGCGGAACCGCGTGCGGCGGCTGCGATCCTGGTGATCAAGGCACTGGTGCACGACGCGCTGCGCGCCGAGCGACCGGAAGCGAAGTTCGCGGGCTACACGGACGTCAGGGACCTGGCCGAGGCCGTCGCCGGACTCTGGGGCCGGCCCGCGCAGGAAGTGAATGGACACCGTCTGTGGCTGACGCCCGAACCGAACCGACCCTGAACCAGGCGACGACCGAGACCGACGCCCGCCGCCGCCACGACCCCGCGGTGCGGGGCTTCGCCAGCGACAACTACGCGGGCGCGCACCCGGAGGTGCTGGCGGCCCTCGCGCTCGCCAACGGCGGCCACCAGACCGCCTACGGCGAGGACGACTACACCGCGCACCTCCAGGACGTCGTCAGGGGCCACTTCGGCCCGAGCGCCGAGACGTTCCCGGTCTTCAACGGGACCGGCTCCAACGTCGTCGCACTCCAGGCCATGGTGGACCGCTGGGGCGGTGTGATCTGCGCCGAGAGCGCCCACATCAACACCGACGAGGGCGGCGCCCCCGAGCGGGTGGGGGCGCTCAAGCTCCTCACCGTGGCGACGCCCGACGGCAAGCTCACCCCCGAGCTGGTCGACCGGCAGGCCTTCGGCTTCGACGACGAGCACCGCGCGATGCCGCAGGTCGTCTCGATCACCCAGTCGACCGAGTACGGCACGCTCTACACGCCCGGCGAGATCAGGGCCCTGTGCGCGCACGCCCACGAGCGCGGCATGAAGGTCCACCTCGACGGCGCGCGCATCGCGAACGCGGCCGCGGCACTCGGTGTGCCCGTGCGGGAGTTCACCACCGACGCGGGCGTGGACGTGGTCTCCTTCGGTGGCACCAAGAACGGCATGGTCTTCGGCGAGGCCGTCGTCGTCCTCAACCCGGACGCGGCCCGCGCCGTGAAGCGGCTGCGCAAGCTCTCGCTGCAGCTGGCCTCCAAGATGCGGTTCGTCTCGGTGCAGCTCGAAGCGCTGCTCGCGGGGGACCTGTGGCTGCGCAGCGCCCGGCACTCCAACGCGATGGCGCGGCGCCTCGCCGACGGCGTGAGCGCCGTGGACGGGGTGGAGATCATCTACCCGGTGCAGGCCAACGGCGTGTTCGCCCGGCTCCCGCACGACGTCGCCGTGCGGCTGCAGAAGCAGTTCCGGTTCTACTTCTGGGACGAGGCCGCGAGCGAGGTGCGCTGGATGTGCTCGTTCGACACGACGGAGGAGGACATCGACGCCTTCGTGGGGGCGATCACCGAGGAGATGGCCCGCGAGGCGTAGCCGCCGGGGGCGCGCCGGCCGCCCGGTCGGGGCCGGGTTCTGGCGCCCAGGGGCGGGCCGCGGGCGGGCGGCCGGTGTCACGCCGGCCGCCCGTCCTTCTCAGGCCCCGGCCTCGCGCGCCTCCGCGGCGCTCGGCGCGCTGCCGCCCAGGTGGGCGGGCAGCCACCAGGCGTCCGCCGCGTCCCGCGGCCGGACGGGGTAGGCGCGCTGCGCCGCCTCCAGCATCTCCTGCACGCGCTCGCGCAGCCGGCGGGTGATCGGGCCCGCGTACTCCCCCTCGGGCGCCTCCAGGCGCTCGCCCACCCGCACGGTCACCGGGATGTGGCTGCGCCGGAAGTTGCGCGGCCTGCCCTTGGTCCACAGCCGCTGCGAGCCCCACAGCGCCATCGGGACGAGCGGCACGCCCGCCTCCTGCGCCATGCGCACCGCGCCCGTCTTGAAGCTCTTGAGCGTGAACGACGGGGAGATGGTCGACTCGGGGAAGATGCCGATGATCTCGCCGGAGCGCAGCGACGCCAGCGCGTCCGCGTACGCCTTCTCCCCCCGGTCCCGGTCGACGGGGATGTGCTTCATGCCGCGCATCAGCGGCCCCGACACGCGGTGCCGGAAGACCGAGTCCTTGGCCATGAAGCGCACCAGCCGCTTCTGCGGCAGCGCGGTGAGGCCGGCGAAGACGAAGTCGAGGTAGCTGATGTGGTTGCTGACGAGAACGGCGCCACCGGTGCGCGGGATGTTCTCGCTGCCCTCCAGGTCGACCTTGACGTCCAGGGCAGCGAACACCGACCGGACGAAGCCGATGACCGGCCGATAGACGAGCTCTGGCATCTGGTGGGGACCCTTCTTCTTCGGCATGTCGGCCCGATCGTGCCCGATGAGCGGGGTCATGACCAGCCTCCTCGGCAGTGGGGCGCGAGATACTTGTCACGTCCGCCCCGTAACTGCCCCTTACACGGAATAATCGCAGGCCGCATGCGCGCTGCCGGTCAGTGGGTAGGTATCCGCCGTCCGGGTGGGCCGGGCGGCGACACGAGCAGCTTCGGGTGGGAGGCCACGGTGGACGGGCAGCACGGCGTGAGGGCACTCGGCGCCGCCGAGCTGGGTACCGGACTGGGGGAGCGGGCCACCCTGGTGCACTTCTCCAGCGCGTTCTGCCGGCCCTGCGTGGCCACACGCCGCACGCTCGCCGAGGTCGCGGACATGGTCGACGGCGTGACGCACGTGGAGATCGACGCCGAGAAGCACCTGTCTCTCGTGCGCGCCCTGGAGGTCGAGTCCACCCCGACCGTGCTGGTCCTGGACGCCCGGGGCCGCATCGTGCGCCGGGCGGCCGGGCTGCCGCGCCGCGCCGACGTGATCGCCGCGCTCGGCGAGGCGGTCGCGTGACGGACGTGTACAGGGTCGGCCCGCCCCGTCCGGCGCCCGAGCCGGGCTCCGCCGAACTGCTGCGGTCCGTCTTCCGCCGGCACGCGGCCGGCGTCGCCGTGATCACGGCGGGTACGGAGGGCAGGCCGGTGGGCTTCACCGCCACCTCGCTCACGTCGGTGGCCGCGGATCCCCCGATGGTGTCCTTCGGCGTGTCGACCACCTCGTCGTGCTGGCCGGTGCTGGCCCGTACCCGCTACGTCGGCGTGCACGTTCTCGCCGAGCACCAGCGGGAGCTCGCGGCGACCTTCGCCCGCAGCGGCGCCGACCGGTTCGCGCCGCCGACCTCCTGGAGCTTCGGGCCGCACGGGGTGCCGGTGCTGGACGGCGTGTTGGCGTGGCTGGTGTGCGAGGTCGAGTCCAGGGTGCCGGCGGGCGACCACCGCATCGTCGTCGCGCGCGTCGTCGAGGGGGACCCCTCGGGCTCCGGCGGCCCGCTCGTCTACCACCGGGGCGCCTTCCACGGCCTCGGCCCCGCACGCGACTGAGGTCACAGTTACAAGCGCTTGCTCAGCGGGAATGCGATGGGCGAGCATGCTTCTTACTGGCGAGTAATATCTACGCCGTGGCGGCCGGTCGCCGAGGCCGAACCGCGGTGTGAACGGGCGCATATGCTTGCATTCAACCAAGCAGCCCGTTAACGACGACGGACAGACGTGCAAGGGAGCTGGCGTGAGCTTGAGGATCGTTGTCTGTGTGAAGTACGTGCCCGACGCCGCCGGCGACCGGCACTTCGCGGACGACCTCACGGTCGATCGCGAGGATGCGGACGGTCTGCTGTCGGAGCTGGACGAATACGCCGTCGAGCAGGCGCTGCAGATCGCCGACGAGGCCGACGACGCCGAGATCACCGTGCTGACGGTCGGTCCCGAGGACGCCAAGGACGCGCTGCGCAAGGCCCTTTCGATGGGTGCCGACAAGGCCGTCCACGTCGAGGACGACGACCTGCACGGCACCGACGCGCTCGGCACCTCCCTGGTGCTCGCGAAGGCGATCGAGAAGACCGGCTACGACCTGGTCGTGTGCGGCATGGCCTCCACGGACGGCACGATGGGCGTCCTGCCCGCGATGCTCGCCGAGCGGCTCGGGGTGCCGCAGGTGACGCTCCTGTCCGAGGTCTCCGTCGAGGACGGCACCGTCAAGGGCCGCAGGGACGGCGACGCGGCCACCGAGCGGCTGGAGGCCTCCCTGCCCGCCGTCGTGTCCGTCACGGACCAGTCGGGCGAGGCCCGCTACCCGTCCTTCAAGGGCATCATGGCCGCGAAGAAGAAGCCGGTCGAGTCGCTGGACCTGAGCGACCTCGACCTCGACGCGGACGAGGTCGGCCTCGGCGGCGCCTGGAGCGCCGTCGACGCGGTGACCGAGCGCCCCGCTCGCACGCAGGGCACGATCGTCAAGGACGAGGGCGAGGGCGGCAAGCAGCTCGCTGCCTACCTGGCGGAGCAGAAGTTCATCTGACCCCGCCCCGCGGCCGCCGGGCCCGGCGCCCGGCGCCGCGGCCGCAACGCGCCCCCCAGCCCCCGTACTTCACATTCGCAGGAGAGCAGTCCCATGGCTGAAGTTCTCGTCTACGTCGACCACGTCGACGGTGCCGTCCGCAAGCCCACCCTCGAACTGCTGACGCTGGCCCGCCGCATCGGCGAGCCCGTCGCCCTCGCGCTCGGCTCCGGCGCCGAGGCCACCGCCGCCACGCTCGGCGAGCACGGCGCGGTACGCGTCCTGACCGCCGACGCACCCGAGTTCGCCGACTACCACGTCGTGCCGAAGGTCGACGCGCTCCAGGCCGCCTACGACAGTGTGTCGCCCGCCGCGGTGCTGCTGCCCTCGTCGGGCGAGGCCAAGGAGATCGCGGCGCGCCTGGCCGTGCGCATCGGCTCCGGCCTGATCACGGACGCCGTCGACCTGGAGGCCGGCGACGGGGGCCCGGTGGCCACGCAGTCCGTGTTCGCCGCCGCGTACACCACCAAGTCCCGTGTCTCCAAGGGCACTCCGGTCATCACGGTGAAGCCCAACTCGGCCGCGGTCGAGGCCTCCGCGGCGGCCGGCACCGTCGAGCCGCTCACGGTGTCCTTCGGTGACACCGCCACCGGCACCAAGGTGGTCTCCCGCGAGCCGCGCGAGTCGACCGGGCGCCCGGAGCTGACGGAGGCCGCCATCGTGGTCTCCGGCGGCCGCGGCGTGAACGGAGCCGAGAACTTCTCCCTCATCGAGGGGCTCGCCGACTCGCTCGGCGCGGCCGTCGGCGCCTCGCGCGCCGCGGTCGACGCCGGCTGGTACCCGCACTCCAACCAGGTCGGCCAGACCGGCAAGTCGGTCTCGCCGCAGCTGTACATCGCCTCCGGCATCTCCGGCGCGATCCAGCACCGGGCCGGCATGCAGACCTCGAAGACGATCGTCGCGATCAACAAGGACTCCGAGGCGCCGATCTTCGACCTGGTCGACTACGGCGTCGTCGGCGACCTGTTCGACGTGGTTCCGCAGCTGACCGAGGAGGTCAAGGCCCGCAAGGGCTGACCCCTTCCGCGTCCTTCCAGGGGCCCGGGGCCGCGCGGTACTCACACCGCGCGGCCCCGGGCCCCTGTCGTCAGGTGCGCGCACCGTTGACCCCGCCGCCGCCCCGGTACTACGGTCGGGGCCGTCTTCAACAGAATGTTGAACAGAGGCGCGGCGGCGGCAGAGGGAGCGGGTCCATGGCACAGCGGGCGGAGCACGTCGTCACCAGCCTTCCGGACGGCGTGCGCGAGGAGGTCGACCGGGCCCTCGCGCCGGTCGACGCCGAACTCGAGCGCCGCTACCCGGGCGATCCCGGCACGCGCCGGCCGGTGCACACCGTCTACGTGCCCGCCGATGCGCTCACCGCCGGAACACCGCGCGCCTGGGGCGACGCCGCGCTGGCCGCCCTCGACGAACACGCCCCCGACGCTGCCTCGTTCGCCCGCGCCGTCGGCCTGCCCGGCGAACTCGCGGAGGCCGTGTACGGGCGGGTCCGCGACAAGCTCGCCACCGAGCCCGTCGAGGACCTGCGCATCGACTTCGAGGACGGCTACGGAGCGCCTGGCGACGCCGAGGAAGACCGGGTCGCGGCCCGCGCGGCGCGCCTCGTGCACGCCGCCCACGAGGCCCGTACGGCCCCGCCCTGGACGGGCATCCGGATGAAGTGCCTCGAAGCGCCCGTCCGCGCCCGCGGCCTGCGCACCCTCGACGTCTTCCTCAGCGGCCTGCTCGCGGCGGGCGGCCTGCCCCCGGGGCTCGTGCTGACCCTGCCCAAGGTGACCTACGCCGAGCAGGTCGCCGCGCTGGCCCGGGTCCTGGAGGCGTTCGAGCGCGCGCACGGCCTGCCCGCACGGCGCCTGCGCTTCGAGATACAGATCGAGACGAGCCAGGCCGTCCTGGGCGCCGACGGCACCGCCACCGTCGCCCGGATGATCCACGCGTCCGGCGGTCGTGCCACCGCGCTGCACTACGGGACCTTCGACTACAGCGCCTGCCTCGGCGTCAGCGCCGGCGACCAGTCGAGCGACCACCCGGCGGCCGACCACGCCAAGGCAGTGATGCAGGTGGCCGCCGCGGGCACCGGCGTCCATGTCTGCGACGGCTCCACCAACGTCCTGCCCGTCGGCACCCGCGCCGAGGTCCACGACGCCTGGCGGCTGCACTACGGGCTGACCCGGCGGGCCCTGTCCCGCGCCTACTACCAGGGCTGGGACATGCACCCGGGCCACCTGCCCACCCGGTACGCGGCCGTCTACGCCTTCTACCGCGAAGGCCTCGCGGCCACCGCCCGCCGGCTCGCCGACTACGCGTCCCGCACCGCCGGCGGGGTACTGGACGAGCCCGCCACCGCCAGGGCGCTCGCCGGCCACCTGACGCGCGGCCACATCCACAGGAACCGGGGCGAGTACGCCCGGCCGCACATCGAGTAGTTGCCCGCGCCGTAGGAGCCGCCCACCACGACCGTCAGCTTCGGCACGCGCGCGCAGGCGACCGCCGTGACCATC
>NZ_JAKGCV010000285.1 GCF_021556455.1 Streptomyces fuscigenes
CGCACCGGTCCCCGTACGGCGAGGGGCCCGTGCCGGACGGCCCCGACGCCGTCCTCGCGCTCGACGCCCCCACCTGCCGCGCCCTGTGCGGAGGCGCGCTCGCCCTGGCGGACGCGCTGGGGGCCGGATCGGCCGCGGTCCTGGGGGACGGGCCGCTCGCGAAGACGCTGCGGGGGGAGTGACACCGGGCGGAGGCGCTCCCGGCGGTGCGGGGCCGCCCGCTGCCGCCGGGGTAGGAGGCGGTCGTGGCGGTTCGGCGGCTACCGCGCCGGCGAGGGAGGATGGGCGGGTGCGACTCGAAGCGATCACGTGGGAACGGCTGACCGACGCCCTGGCCGACCGGTTGCTCAAGACCGAGCCGCGGGACGGCGCCTCCCGCCTGCGTGTCGGCTTCGACGGCGCCCCCGCGGCCGGCACCGGCCGCCCGGCGGCGGCACTCGCCGAGGCCCTGGCCCTGCGCGGCAGGCCCACACTCGTGGTGGACACGGAGGGCTTCCTGCGCCCCGCCTCCCTGAGGTTCGAGTACGGGCGCGAGGACCCCGACGCCTACTACGGCGGCTGGTACGACACCGGGGCGCTGTGGCGGGAGGTGTTCGGCCCCCTCGACCCGGACGGCTCGGGGCGTGTCCTGCCGGATTTGTGGGACCCGGCCACGGACCGCGCCACCCGCAGCGAGCCCGTCGAACTGCCGCCCGGCGGCGTACTCCTGCTGCACGGGCCGCTCCTCCTGGGCCAGTGGTTCCCCTTCGACCTGACGGTCCATCTGGACCTCTCGCCCGCCGCCCTGCACCGCCTCACCCCGCCCGAACAGCGCTGGACCCTGCCCGCTTTCGAGCGCTACGGCGCCGACACCGACCCGCGCGCCGCGGCCGACGTGGTCGTGCGCGCGGACCGCCCGGACCATCCGGCCTGGACAGGCCTGCCGGACTGACGGGGCCGGCCGGGCGCCGATCGGACGAAGCCGAACCGGCCGCCTCCTGGGCACCTCCTCCGGCGGAAGGAGGGGGCCCTGCCGGGCCTCTTCGTGCCGCGACAGGCCCTGCCAACACCACGTGTGCCGCGTCGATCTGATCGACCACCGAGGGCGGGCGACGCCGGGCCCGGGACGGGGCGGGGCCTTGCGGCCGGCGCCGAGGGACGGAGGTGGCCGTGGGCCCGGGTATTCGGCGTGGCGCGGCAGGTGATCCGGGCCTGCCGCCCATGTGCCTCAAGTGGCCTCCTCGGATGACCACTTGATGAGGCCGTCGGCCTCGGGCCGTCCGGAAGGGGCAGTCGGCCGGGAACTGCCGCAAACCATTGGACACCCCTTATCGTGGGCCCGGTCGTCTGGGGCCCACGCTGGTACCGGGCGCGGGAATGCGATTGCGCCGTAGCCCTCTCTGGAGTGCCCATGTGGACCTCGGCAAGGACGTGGTGGCGTCGAAGCCGCTCCTGGCGGCACGTCGGTCTCTTCGCCCTGGCCGGATCGGCGGTGACGGTCCTCTCGAAGGTGTGGCTGCCCGGACCGGTGGCCGTCGTTCTGGGCGCCGCCGCGGCAACCGTCTCGGGAGTGGGCCTGTCCCTCGTCACCGTCGGATTGCAACAGCGATCACAGGCCGCGCATGACCTGGGCAATGCCATAAACGCCTCGACCCGCCACGGCGGACTGCCTCGGGTCCGCGATGTCACGGACGCCGTCAGTGTGGGAGTCCACCCCGCCGAGGCGCTGTACAGCGGCGGAACGGAGGACCGGGTCCCTCCGTATGTGCCGCGTGACGCGGATGCCGAGGTGCGGGGGGCGATCCAGCGCGGTGGATTCGTCATGCTGGTCGGTGAGTCGACGGCCGGCAAGACACGTGCCGCCTTCGAAGCCGTGCGTCTCGTCCTCCCCGACCACATGTTTGCCTGCCCTGCCGATCGCGACGCGCTGGCGAGTGTCCTGCCCCTGGCTCTCGAGAGCGAGCGCTGCGTGGTGTGGCTCGACGATCTCGAGCGGTTTCTCGGGCCCGGAGGCGTCACGGTGCCCACCCTGACCAGACTTCTGCACGGTCGCAGCCGGTGTGTCGTCGCGACGATGCGGAGCCAGGAACTCGAACTCTACGGCGATCACGAGGAGACCGGTCAGCTCTCCGCCGACCGGGAGGTGTGGCGCACCGGGCGGGACGTCGTGCGTCAGGCGCACCGGGTGAGGCTCGACCGGCCGTGGTCGGACGGCGAACACGAGCGAGCGCGCGCCTACACGCGAGATCCCCGAATAGCGCGGGCCCTCGGAACGCGGGGCGCATTCGGAGTGGCCGAAACACTCGCCGCCGGTCCAGAACTCGCTCTTCGCTGGCGCAACGCGTGGGCGCCGGGACTGCATCCTCGAGCAGCCTCGCTCGTCGCTGTCGCCGTCGACGCCCGCAGAGCCGGTATTCACCGGCCCCTGACCGCGGCCCTGCTGCGTCGGCTTCATCAGCATCACCTCAACCTGCGCGGGGGAGCGGCTCTCCGCCCCGAGCCCTTTGCCGACGGACTTGTGTGGTCGCAGCAGCCGGCGCATCCGAACGGGGCGAGCAGCATGCTGATCGGTGACGGGGAGGGACGCTACTGGGCCTTCGACTACCTGGTGGACCTTCCGGAGCTGGGCCCGATCCCGGACGGTGTCTGGGACGGCCTGCTGGACGCTGCCACCGACGGCGAGACCTTCGACATGGGGCAGACAGCTCTCGCCTCCTATCAATACGACAGAGCGAAAACAGCATTTACGAGGGCCTTCGCGGCCGGCATCGCCAACGCCGACCTGGCACTGGCCGAGACCACGGCGCGGATGGGGCACCCCGCTGAAGCGGCCGACCTGAATCAGGCAGCCCTGGTGCGCCGCGCGGCCCTTGGAGCCGACCATCCCGACCTCTTGGCGATCCGGTACAACCTCGCCTCATGCCTCGGACTGGCCGGAGATCCGGCGGGCGCCGTCGCCCTCCTGCCCGAGTTGGTGGCGGACCGCGCGCGGGTTCTGGGCCCCGAGCACGCCCTGACTTTGACGACGCGCCACGCGTTGGCGAGGTTCACGGGCGAAGCAGGCGACCCCTCCGGAGCGGCCGCGCAGCTGCGGGACCTGCTGAGAGACCGGGTACGGGTGCTGGGGCACGATCATCACCAGACGTTGACGACGCGGCATGCTCTGGCGCGGTTCATGGGCGAGGCGGGTGATCCTGCGGGGGCGGTCGTGCAGCTTCGTGTGCTGTTGGCGGATCGGGTGAGGGTGCTGGGTCCCGATCATCCGCATACTTTTTCGGCGCGGCACAATCTGGCCCGGTTCATCGGGCAGTCGGGAGACCCGGCCGAGGCGGTCCGTCAACTCGCCTCCCTGCTCGCGGACCAGGAGCGCATCTACGGATCCGACCATCTGCAGACGTTGACGACGCGGCATGCTCTGGCGCGGTTCATGGGCGAGGCGGGTGATCCTGCGGGGGCGGTCGTGCAGCTTCGTGTGCTGTTGGCGGATCGGGTGAGGGTGCTGGGTCCCGATCATCCGCATACTTTTTCGGCGCGGCACAATCTGGCCCGGTTCATCGGGCAGTCGGGAGACCCGGCCGAGGCGGCCCGTCAACTCGCCTCCCTGCTCGCCGACCGGTCACGCGTACAGGGCGACCGGCATCCGGGAACGATACGCACACAGCAGGAGCTCGTGATCTGGCAGGCCCGACAGTGAAGAAACGCTGCCATGCGACGTCTTCACTAGAGTGGGTAATCGTGTCAAGTGGTGCAGTCGCCGGATTGCTGGAGCGCAGCCGAGAGGAGACTCAGTGAAGCAGACCGCATTCGCGTCGGTGCAGCCACACGAGGTCGTGGTGGCGGGCACCCGCTTCCTTGCGTCCTTCCGACGGCGTTCTCGAATCGGAGTGCTGGCGCTTCACGGGACGATCGAAGCGGGAACCGCCGAGATGGCCCATGCCGTCGCCGATCGCGCGGGTGCCTCCGTCCTGTCCTTCACACAGCCGTGGCGTCCGGCCACGCATGTTCCCTCGCACCGGATGAGCGCTGCCGATTGCGACGCCATGAGTTCGTTTCTGAGTCACGCGGATTTCGTCGTCTCACTGCACGGACACGGCCGCTCCCACAATCCGCCTTCCATCTTTCTGGGAGGCGTCAACCGAACGGCTGCCGGGGTTCTGGGAAGGCACATGCGGGATCTGGACGACCAGTTCCAGGTAGTGGAGGACTTGGACGAGATTCCACGCGGGCTTCGCGGTCTCCACCCGCGCAATCCCGTGAATCTGGCGCGGCACGGCGGAGTCCAGATCGAGTTGCCGAGCACGGCTCGGACGCAGCGGTCGGACTCCGACGCGCCGTCCCCCTTCGGGGCCGTCACGCGGGCAATCACGCAGGGCGTGGCCGAACTCGCCCTCCTGGCGCAGGGGTGACTCCGCGGAGCCCTGAGGAGAGGGGCGCGGCGGCCGGTTCGCGCATCCGCAGCGGGCAGGGAGGAAGCCGCGCAGACGGCGGAGTGGCGCGTCGGGCCGTCGCCGCCGACAATCCGAGCGGTTGCGCTTCGTCTCCCGACCCCACGCCCTGCCCCGCACACGCGCCCCGCGCGCGCCGCGGCCCACGCCCGAAGCGGCGCGTACGCCGTCCGGACGCGGGCCGCCGCGTGGTGAGGGGCTACGCCGCCATCGCGTGGTCGAGCGCGCCGTTGGGGTTCAGCACGTACTTCCGGCTGGCCCCCTTGTCGAACTCCTCGTAGCCGCGCGGGGCGTCGTCCAGCGAGATCACCGTCGCGTTCACCGCCTTGGCGATCTGCACCTTGTCGTGCAGGATCGCCTGCGCGAGCTGGCGGTGGTACTTCATCACCGGCGTCTGGCCGGTGTAGAAGCGGTGGGCCTTCGCCCAGCCGAGTCCGAGGCGGACCCTCAGCGTCCCGGTCTGCGCGTCCGCATCCACGCCGCGCGGGTCGTCGGTCACGTACAGGCCGGGGATGCCCAGCGCGCCGCCCGCACGGACCGTGCCCATCAGGGAGTTGAGGACCGTCGCGGGCGCCTCGCCCGCGCCCTTGCCGTGTCCCTTGGCCTCGAAGCCGACCGCGTCGACCGCCGCGTCCACCTCGGGCTCGCCGAGGATCTGGTCGATCTGGTCCTCCAGCTTGCCCTGCGTCAGGTCGACGGTCTCGCATCCGAAGCTGCGTGCCTGGGCCAGTCGTTCCGGGTTCATGTCGCCGACGATGACGACGGCCGCTCCGATCAGCTGCGCCGCGGCGGCCGCCGCGAGGCCGACCGGGCCCGCGCCCGCCACGTACACCGTCGAGCCGACCTCCGTACCGGCGGTGATGGCGCCGTGGTAGCCCGTCGGAAAGATGTCCGACAGCATCGTGAGGTCGAGGAGCTTGTCCATCGCCGCGTCCTTGTCGCGGAACTTCAGCAGGTTGAAGTCCGCGTACGGAACCATGACGAACCTCGCCTGGCCGCCGACCCAGCCGCCCATGTCGACGTAGCCGTAGGCGCCGCCGGGGCGTCCCGGGTTCACGTTCTCGCAGATGCTCGTCTGCCGCTCCTTGCAGTTGCGGCAGCGCCCGCACGCGATGTTGAACGGTACGGAGACGATGTCGCCGACGTCCACGAACTCCACGTCCGGTCCGCGCTCGACCACCTCGCCGGTGATCTCGTGGCCCAGGATGAGGCCCTCCGGGGCCGTCGTGCGGCCGCGGACCATGTGCTGGTCGCTGCCGCATATGTTGGTCGCGAGGATCTTGACGATCACGCCGTGCCGGCACATCCGGCCGGCGTTCTCCTTGGCCACACCGGGCCCGTCCTTCAGCTCCAGCGTCGGATAGTCCGTGTCGCGGACCTCCACCACGCCCGGCTCGATGTAGGCGACTGCCCTGTTTCCTCCAGCCATGCCGAATCGCCGTCCTTTCGGAAGCTCGCGCTCTACGGCCGATGCCGTCAGTACTGATGCGGCGCTTGCCGCAGCCCTGACTCACGACGTTCTGTGTTCGATTTCACAGTAGAGCCGGTCCCGGGGGTCTACAACGCCGTGCGGATCCGGCCGCCCGGCGCCGTGACGGCCGCGCCGGGCGCCGCGCCGGGGGTGCGTGCCGCCGCGAAACCCCTCGCGACCTCGGACGATGCCGCTCGGGTCGCCGAGGGCCGAGGTGCCGGGGGCGGGCCCCGGACCGGCCGGGCGGACCGCCGGGGGCTCCTCGCCGTGCCCCGGATCCGGCGGCCTTCCCGCGGGCGGCCGCGACCACCGTGCATCCCGCCGATTCTTCACGGTTCGTGCAGACCGTCGCTGAAGCCGCCACTCGCAACGGACTTTGCTAACCGGGCGGACCGTCCTAGTCTCGCCCGGAGCCGGCGCGTCAGCACCGGCCCGACCGGGACGCCGAGGGGTGGAGGGGCACCGCAGGATGCAGGGCACCGTCAACGGATTCAGCTACGGCCTCGTGACGCCCGTCGTCGCCTTCCTGATGGCGTGCCTCGGCGGTGCGCTCGGCCTGCGCTGCACCGCCCCGGCCCTGCGCAAGGACGCCCCCTGGCGGCCCGCCGTGCTCGCCCTGGGCACGATCGCCATCGGCTGCGGCGTGTGGACCATGCACTTCGTCGCGATGACCGGCTTCTCCGTCGACCAGGTGGGCATCCGCTACGACGCCCCCACCGTCTTCGCGAGCCTCGGCGCCGGCATGGTCATGATCGGCGCCGGCCTCTTCGTCGTCGGGCACCGGGGCGCCACGCGCATGGCGCTCGCCACCGGCGGCACGCTGACCGGCCTCGGCATGGCGAGCATGCACTACCTCGGCATGGCGGGCATGCGGCTGCAGGGCCGGATCGAGTACAGCACGGTCACGGTGGTCGCCTCGGTGGCCGTCGCGGTCGCCGCGGCGGTGGCGGCCCTGTACGCGACCACGCGCCACCGCGGGGTGCTCGCCCACCTCGCGGCGGTCGCGTGCCTGGGCGGTGCCGCGACCGGCATGCACTACCTGGCGATGGCCGGCTCCCACGTCCGCCTCGCCGATCCCGCGGCCGGCTCCGGCGCCGGGGACGGCACCGACCTCGGACCGCTGCTGCCCATGCTCGCCGGGCCCGTCGCCTTCCTGGTGCTGGCCGGCCTGGTCATGGTCTTCGAGCCGCAGCTGCTCGCGGGGGCCGCCGCCCCGGACCGCACGACCGCCCCGCAGGCCTCCCTGGCCCGCACGCGGGGCCCGGTGCGCGGCGGGGGCGGC
>NZ_JAKGCV010000286.1 GCF_021556455.1 Streptomyces fuscigenes
GCCGAGCGCGCGGGCGTTGCGGCCGATGCGCTCGGCCCGCACGGGGTCCCGCTCGACGGCGACCGCCCGGCAGGCGGGATGCGTCCGCATCCACTCGACGCCGATCGACCCGGAGCCGCCGCCGACGTCCCACAGCAGTTCGCCGGGGGCGGGCGCGAGCGCCGCGAGGGTCGCGGCACGCACGTGGCGCTTCGTCAGCTGGCCGTCGTGCTCGTACGCCGTGTCGGGCAGCCCGGGCGCGGCGCCGAGGCGCGGGGTGCCGGAAGCGCGGCGGCAGTCGACGGCCACGATGTTGAGGGGGTCGCCGGGCGGCGCGTCCCAGGTGTCGGCCGTGCCGTGTACGTGGCGTTCGCGGGCGTCGTCGCCGAGCCGTTCGAGGACGTGCAGCGGACTGGGGCCGTAGCCCCGTTCGCGCAGCAGGGCCGCGAGGGCGGCGGGTGTCGACGCGTCGGCGCTCAGCACGAGCAGCCGGCGGCCGTCGTGCAGCGCCGCGGCGACCCGCTCCAGCGGCCGGCCCACGGCCGTGACCACGTCCACGTCCTCGACGGGCCAGCCGAGCCGCGCGCAGGCGTACGACACGGACGACGGGTGCGGCAGAACGCGCAGCCGGTCCGGGCCGACCGTCTCGGCGAGCGCCCGGCCGATGCCGTAGTGCAACGGGTCACCGCTGGCCAGCACGCATACGGCACGGTCCGCATGTGCGGCGAGCAGCCCCGGCACGGCGGGCCGCAGCGGCGAGGGCCACGCCACCCGCTCGGCGCGCGCCTCCGGCGGCAGCAGGTCGAGCTGGCGGGGCGCGCCGATGACGACGTCGGCGCCGAGCAGCGCGCGCCGCGCGGGTTCGGCCAGACCCGCCCAGCCGTCGGCGCCGATCCCGACGACGGTGAGCGGGGTGGCGGGCGGCGTCATGGGGTCACCTTGGGCTGGTCGTCGGGCTGTTCGTCAGGTTGTTCGTCGGGCCGTTCGTCAACTGCTCGACTGCTCGACTGCTCGACTGCTCGTCTGCTCGTCTGCTCGTCGGCGTCGGGCCGTCCGCCGGGCCCGGCCGCGAGGGGCGGGGGCGCGCGGCGAGCGCGGAGCGGTGGGCCGCGGGCCGGAGGAAGCGCGGGTGCGCGGCCCGGACCTCGGGTTTCACCGTTCGGGGTCAATCTACCCGGGGGCTCCTGGCAGGGGTTCCTGCCGGGGTGGGTCCCGCCCGCCGCACACGGCTCCCCTTCCGGATGCAGCCCACGTCACGTGACACGCGCGCTCGGGCGACGGCCCCGCGGACCCGTCTCGGCCCGAAACGGCCCCGGACAGGCGGAACGGCCGCCGAAGGTGTTCTTCGACGGCCGTCTGCCTGCAGCTCCGGATCCTTCCGCTCCCGCGTCGGCGGGGTCCCGGGCCTCGTGGCACGGGCTCCCCGGCGGGGGATCGGCACGTGGGGCGCGCGGTACGCGCCGTGGGCGCCGCACTAGCGGCGGTGCGTCCGCGGGCGGTCGAGCGCCGCGATGCCCAGTCCGGCGAGAGCGACCTGAATGATCCATTCGATCCAGTCGACACCGTTGGTGTCCGCGACACCGATGGCCGACGCGATCCAGCTGCCGATCAGTGCGGCGACGATGCCGATGACGATCGTCCACAGCACGCCGATGTGCTGCCGCCCGGGCACGACGAGCCGACCCAGGACGCCGATGATGACGCCGATGATGATCGCCGAGATGATGCCCGAAATCTCCATGTCCGCTCCTTGTCCGCCGCACTGATGCCGACAGTGCGTTGCGTCGGAGCTTGTGCCCTCCCACCGCCCGTTCACTCCAGCCCTGCGTTGCAGTCCGATGACGGCTCGGGGGCCGCGTTCCGCCGGGGGCGGGAGGCCGCCGGAAGCGGGCGGACGACGGCCGGGCGACCGAGGACGCGAAGACGCGGACACGGGCGCGGAGAGGGCGTGCGCGCACAGGCACGGACGGGCGTGGACCGGCCCGGGCGGGCGCGGACCGGCCCGGGCGGGCGCCGGCCGCCACGGCGTCGAGGGCTCCCGGTCGCCGTCCGGGCGGCCGGGGGCGGACGAGTGCGCAGGCCGATGCGGGCAGTCGGTAATCTCTACGGGGGACCCGTCTCGAAGGTCCCGCGCCTCCGTGGGCCCCCGGCCCGTACCGGAGCAGCGCTCGTCGTCCCCGCGCCACCCAGGAAGGTGTCCGTCCCCGTGGAAACCGCCGCACAAGCCGCACCCGCCGCCCCCGCGACCGGTCCCGCGGTGATCGTCGCCATCGACGGGCCCTCGGGCACCGGCAAGTCCAGCACGTCGAAGGCCGTGGCCACCCGGCTCGGCATGAGCTTCCTCGACACCGGCGCCCAGTACCGCGCGATGACGTGGTGGATGATCAGCAACGGCGTCGACGTGTCCGACCCCTCCGAGGTGGCGGCGGTCGCCGGCAAGCCGGTCATCGTCTCCGGCACGGACCCCGCGGCCCCCGGCATCACCGTCGACGGCGCGGACGCCTCCGCCCCGATCCGCACGCCGGAGGTCACCTCCAAGGTCAGCGCGGTCAGCGCCGTCCCCGAGGTGCGCACCGTCATCACCGAGCTGCAGCGCTCCATCGCCGCCGCCGCACCCCACGGCATCGTGGTCGAGGGCCGGGACATCGGCACGACCGTCCTGCCCGACGCGGACGTCAAGATCTTCCTCACCGCCTCGGCCGAGGCCCGCGCTGCCCGCCGCAGCGGCGAGCTCGGCACCACGGCCACCGCCGACGTCGCCGCCACGAAGGAAGCGCTGATCCGCCGGGACGCCGCGGACTCCAGCCGCAAGACCTCCCCCCTCGCGAAGGCGTCGGACGCGGCCGAGATCGACACCACGGACCTCACCCTGGTCCAGGTCATCGACCGCATCGTGGCCCTCGTCGAGGAGAAGCGGGCGGCGAAGTGACTACCTCCGCCACCTCCCGCCCGCCGCGCCCCGTCGCGTCGGAGCGCGGCGCGGCCTTCGGCAGAGGCCTCGGCATAGGCCTCATCAACGGCCTGTGGAACGCGCGGGTCCTCGGCTCCTGGCGCGTCCCCGCCCAGGGGCCGGTGATACTGGCCGTCAACCACTCGCACAACGTCGACGGCCCCCTGGTGATGGGCGTCGCGCCCCGCCCCGTGCACTTCCTGATCAAGAAGGAAGCGTTCATCGGCCCGCTCGGCGCCTTCCTGCGCTCCATAGGCCAGCTCAGCGTGGACCGCCAGGCGGTGGACCGTACGGCCATAATGGGTGCGCTGGACGTCCTCGCCGACGGCAAGGTCCTCGGGATATTCCCCGAGGGCACCCGGGCTGGCGGCGACTTCGGGGCGCTGCGCGCCGGGCTGACGTACTTCGCCGTCCGCTCCGGCGCACCGGTGGTGCCCGTGGCGGTGCTGGGAAGCTCGGAGCGGCCGGGGCGGCTGATACGGGCGCTGCCCCCGATACGCAGCCGGGTCGACATCGTCTTCGGCGACCCCTTCCAGGTCCCGTCCGGCGGTCGCACCCGCTCCGCCATGGACGACGCGACCGTGCACGTCCAGCAGCAGCTGACCGGCCACCTGAAGGCCGCACGGCAGCTCACCGGCCGCTAGGAGAGCGGTCGGCGGGCAGGGCCGCGGGCGCACAGTCCTGTGCGCGCGCCGCGCCCGAGTAGTGGCCGCTCCCGGCAGCGGCCACCGATCACGACGGATGAACGAGGTACGCACTTCTCATGGACGACCAGATGGATACCGGCTCGGGCGACGAGCACGGTGAGCTCGGCGACGCCGAGTACGCGGAGTTCATGGAGATCGCCGCGCAAGAGGGCTTCGACCCCGAGGACGTCGAGGGCGCCATCGACGAGGCGGGCCACGGCCCGCTGCCCGTCGTCGCCGTCGTCGGCCGCCCCAATGTCGGCAAGTCGACCCTCGTGAACCGCATCATCGGCCGCCGCGAGGCCGTCGTGGAGGACCGGCCCGGCGTCACCCGGGACCGCGTGACCTACGAGGCCGAGTGGGCCGGCCGCCGCTTCAAGGTCGTCGACACCGGCGGCTGGGAGCAGGACGTCCTCGGCATCGACGCCTCCGTGGCGGCGCAGGCCGAGTTCGCGATGGATGCCGCCGACGCGGCGATCTTCGTCGTGGACGCGACGGTCGGCGCGACCGACACCGACGGCGCCGTCGTCCGGCTGCTGCGCAAGGCCGGCAAGCCCGTCGTGCTGTGCGCCAACAAGGTCGACGGGCAGAGCGGCGAGGCCGACGCGGCCATGCTGTGGTCGCTCGGCCTCGGCGAGCCCCACCCGGTCTCGTCGCTGCACGGCCGCGGCACGGGCGACATGCTCGACGCGGTGCTCGAAGTGCTGCCCGACGCCCCGCGCGAGTCGTTCGGCGCCGCCGTGGGCGGTCCCCGGCGCATCGCGCTGGTCGGCCGGCCGAACGTCGGCAAGTCCTCGCTGCTGAACAAGCTCGCCGGCCAGGAGCGCGTGGTCGTCAGCGAGATCGCGGGCACCACCCGCGACCCGGTCGACGAGCTGATCGAACTCGGCGGGACCACGTGGAAGTTCGTCGACACCGCCGGCATCCGCCGCCGTGTGCACATGCAGGAGGGCGCCGACTACTACGCGTCCCTGCGCACGGCCGCCGCGGTGGAGAAGGCCGAAGTGGCGATCGTGCTGGTCGACACCAGCGAGTCGATCAGCGTCCAGGACCAGCGCATCATCACGATGGCGGTGGAGGCGGGCCGCGCGCTCGTCATCGCGTACAACAAGTGGGACACCCTCGACGAGGAGCGCCGCTACTACCTGGAGCGGGAGATCGAGACGGAGCTCGCGCAGGTCGCCTGGGCGCCGCGGGTCAACGTCTCGGCCCGCACCGGCCGCCACATGGAGAAGCTCGTCCCGGCGATCGAGACGGCCATCGCCGGCTGGGAGACCCGGGTGCCGACCGGACGCCTCAACGCGTTCCTCGGCGAGCTGGTCGCCGGCCACCCGCACCCGATCAGGGGCGGCAAGCAGCCGCGCATCCTGTTCGGCACCCAGGCCGGCACCAGGCCGCCGCGGTTCGTGCTGTTCGCGTCCGGGTTCATCGAGGCGGGCTACCGCAGGTTCATCGAGCGCAGGCTCCGCGAGGAGTTCGGCTTCGAGGGCACCCCGATCCACATCTCGGTACGGGTGCGGGAGAAGCGCGGCCGCAAGAAGTAGGGCTCCGGGCCGTCCGTCCGCGCGACGGGCGGCCCGCGGCACACGGCAGGAGGGAGGGGCGGTGGCACGTGCCACCGCCCCTCCCTCCTGCCGCGTCCTGCCGCCGCCGGGGCCCGGGTGCCCGGCGGTGGTGCTCAGGCCGAGCGGCGGGGCCCCGGGGGGAGCGCGGCCGCCGCGTGACGCGGGGCCTGGCGGGGATCCCGCTGCCACGAACCGGGATGGGCGCCGCGGTCCCCGTACCGGCCGCCGTACCCGCCCCGGGCACCCGGGGCGATGCCGAAGGCCGTGAAGCCGAGGTTCTCCTCGCCGCTGCGATCGCCCGGCAGGGCTCTGAACGACCTCAGGTACTCCGAGTACAGGGCGTCGTAGATCGGCGTGAGGCTGTATCCGTCCACCAGGTCCTGCGCGGGGCGCATCGAGGGGAGATGGGCGCGGGTCGGTTCGTATGCGTGCACATACCGCCCAACGACCCCGGGACCTGGGGGATGCGGCCTGTCGTCCGTTATTGCCCCGGTTGTGGCCCCGTGTCCGAATCCCGGCACGCCGCCGGGCTGCCCGGACCGGCCGAGCAGCCCGGGCTGCGGTGGTTGCTTCGGGTGACGGGGCGTCACGTGCCCGCCAACGGCATCGCGGCCGCCACCAGGCGCCCCGCGGCGGCCGCTCTGTCCAGGGCGTCGCGCAGCAGGTCCTCGCGCGGCTGCTGACCGATGGAGCCGACCGGCGCGGCGAACACGAGGACGGTGTTGGACTTGTTGGCCTCGGCCCGCCACCCGTCCGTGACCTGGAGCGGCTGGTGCGCCTGCCACCAGGCCACCTGGCCGCCGCCGTTCGCGCCGGGCTGGAGCACCGCGTGCAGCTGCCCCATGGCCAGCAGCACCGACCAGCCGGGCAGCGCCGGGGGCACCGAGGCGAGGTCGGCGACCGCCTGGAACCCCTGCTCGACCAGCAGTTGGAGGAACTGGTCGGGGCCCGTCGTGCCGGGCCGGGCGATGGGGGCCGTGGGCTCCACGACCAGGGCGGGGTGCAGGTCGCCCTCGATCAGCACGAGGCCGCTGGTCACGCCCAGCACCGCCTGCTCGCCGCCCGCCGGCGCCTGGGCTCCGTCGGAACCCGTGATGGACCGGACCGCGCCCTGGAGCTGGTCCTCCGCGACCTGCACCACCTGCGAGGGGATGCAGGAGGCGTGCGCGAACGCCAGCACGGCGGTCTCCTCGCCGACGAACAGCACCGTGCTCGTCCGCTCCTGCTCCGAGTCGCCGGGCGTGCGGCAGGAGGTGCAGTCGTAGCTTCCGGGCGAGTTCTCGCCGGCGAGCAGCCGGTCGGCTTCTTCGTCGCCGATCTCGGCGCGTACGTCTTCGCTGACGTCGAGCATGCGCGGCACGGGTGGCTCCTCGAACTGGTACGTGGGGCCGGGCTGTTCCCGGCTCATACGAAGACAACGGGTGACCGGCGGCCGGGGTCACGCACGTCGCCCGGGCGAAAAGGCGAATCTCCCGGAAAGCGGCACCGAACAGGCCCGATGCGCATCTCACGGGTGACGGGCCGGGCACCGCCGGCACAGCGGCAGCGGCAGCGGCAGCGACGAGCGAAGGGCGCCTGAGCGCATGAACAGTTCCCCCGGCCATCGCGCCCCGGCTCAGGGGTGCGCCGTCGACTGCACGGCGGACTCGGCGGGCGGCCTCACGTTCGAGCTGCCCGGCGGAGCGCTGACGCACGACGCGACGCTCGTGCTGCGCAGGCGCGGGCCGGGCGCCGCCGAGGAGGTGCTGCTGCCGCTCACCCTGGCCGACGACGGGCGCCGCCGCGCCGTCCTGCCCTCCACCGTCGCCCTGGCGGAGGGGCACTGGGACGTGCGGTACGGCTCGGTCGACGGGGGCGTGCCGCTGCACGCGGGCGTGCGGGACGTGCGGGCGCTGGTCGGGCGGGTGCCCGAGGCCGGCCCGGTCGCGGCCAGGGTCCCGTACCCGGGGGCGGACGGCCGGCTCGCGCTGCG
>NZ_JAKGCV010000287.1 GCF_021556455.1 Streptomyces fuscigenes
GAGCTGCCCGTCGCGGGGCCCGCGGTGGGGCCCTGGGGCTGCTCGCCGTGGCCGGCGGCGGGGCCCGCGCCGTAGGGCGACGTGCCCGGGCCGTCCTGCGGCAGCAGGTCGTCCTGGAACGCGTCCGCGCGGAACGGCTCCTGGTAGGCCGCGTCCGGATAGGGCGAGGCGCCGGTGTCGTGCGCCGGGGCGTCCGCCGCGGGCGTCTCCGCGCCGGGAGCGTCCTCGCCCCCGGCCCCCGGTGCCATCGGCTTGCGTGGCGCGAACCAGTCGCTCGTCTTCTTCTCCGGCTGCGGCGCCGGCTCCGGCTCGGGCTCCTGCCGGCTCTGCGCCGGCGCGGTCGGTGCGCCGGGCACCGGCATGGCGCTCGTGCGCTCGCTGTCGGACTCGTCCTGAGCGAGCGCGGCGAGCCCCCGACCGTCCGTGGCCTCGCTGTTCTCCGCGACCGGCGTCCGCACGACGACCGGCGGGATCGGCCGCGACCCGGGGATGTTGATCCGGATGCGCGTGGTCAGCGTGGTCTCTGTTCTGGGCTCGCCCTTGCCCCCGGCCTCCGCGGCCGGCTCCTCGGCGGCGTCCTGCTGGGGCCCCGGCGCCTGGCGCGATCCGTACGGCGGAGTTCCGGACGGGTACGGCGACGTGCCGCGCCCCTGGGGCCCGGAGGGCGAACTGTCAGTTTCACGACTCAAAGCAGGTTCTCCCGGTTGGCTCCGCCGCCCGTTCTTACTGATACGCGTGTTCAGGTCCCCGTGCCGGAAGCCGGGGGACGGTCCGGAGCGCGCACCACCATACTGGCCCCGGCGGACGTGTACCCGACGAGCGCGTGAAGCGGTCCGGCGGGCATGGTGTGCATGCGGTCAATTCCGCTCCATGCGGGCGGCTTCACCTGCTTCGGGACCCCGGCCGCGCGGCGGAGACGGCGGGGCGCGAGACGGTGGCGCAGATCACAGCGATCACCATCCCGCCGAGCAGGTAGACGAGCGGCCCGAGACCGGCGGCGAACGCGCCGTCGCCCTCCGGGCGGCCCATGGTCAGCAGAATAACGGAAACCAGCCACCCCGCGACCGCCGCGCCGAGCCCCAACTGGCTGCCGGTGGCCCGCTGTCCGCCGAGGAAGACGGCCGCCGTCGCGAGCAGCGCCAGCACCAGCCCTCCGGGGAAGAAGCCGCCCTGCACCGCCGCGCCCGCGACCCCCACCACCGCGCCCAGGACCAGCAGGCCCGCGTAGGCGGCGATCCGGCCGGGGCCCGGCCGCTGCTGGGCGCCCGCGTCCCGGTAGGAGCCGCTCATGCCGCCGCCCCCGTCCCCGAGGAGGCCGGCGCGAGAGGCAGGCCCGCGAACAGGTCGCTCTCGCGCTCGCCGGGCCGCGCGCCCGACTCGCCGCGCACCAGCTCGTAGTACTCCGTCGTGAACAGCGGCTGCCCCAGGTCGTTGGAGAGGGCGAAGAACGGGCCGTCGACGGCGATCTGGGTGGCGTGGGCGCGCATCGCCTCCGTCTTGCGGTCCGCGAACGCGGAGCCGTCGACCGCCGCCGCGATCCGCGCGTCCTCCACGACACCGGGGACGTCCGTGAGGTCCGCGACGCCCGGGAACTCCACGCCGCTCGCACGCAGCCGGGAGAAGCCCTCCTCGGCCGCCGAGCGCGGCACGCGGTTCCAGTAGATCTTCGCGATCGCGTGCGCCGGGCCGAGGTCCGGGCGGTGGCCGGCGTCGGCGGCGAGGTCCGCGGCGCGCATGGCGACCCGGTGGGCCTGGATGTGGTCGGGGTGCCCGTAGCCCCCGTCGGAGTCGTACGTCACGAGGACCTGCGGGCGCAGCGACCGCACGATCTCGACCAGGTACGCCGCGGCCTCGTCGACGTCCGCGTGCCAGAAGGCGTTCTCCCGGTCGTTCGTCGCCAGGCCCATCATCCCGGAGTCCCGGAACCGGCCCGCCCCGCCGAGGAAGCGGTGGTCGCTCACGCCGAGCGCCTTCATCGCCTCGGCCAGCTCGCCGATCCGGTGCCGGCCGAGGGTGTCGTCCCGGTCCGCCGCCAGGTGCGCCAGCCCGGGCGGGATGACCTCGCCCTCCTCGCCCAGGGTGCAGGTCACCAGCGTCACGGAGGCGCCCTCGGCCACGTACTTGGCCATGGTCGCGCCGTTGTTGATCGTTTCGTCGTCGGGGTGCGCGTGGACGAGCAGCAGCCGGCGGTCGGACGGATCGGTCATGGCACCAGCCTACGAGGCACCGCCGACAGCGCGCCCGGCCCTCCCCGTACCCGCCCGCCGGCGGACGCGGTCAGAACTTGATGTCGCCGATCATGCCCGCGACGCTGGACGTGAGCGAGGAGATCGTCGGGGCGATCGACGAGCTCGCGAGGAAGAAGCCCGCCAGCGCGCAGACGATGGCATGCCCCGCCTTCAGTCCCGACTTCCGGATCATCATGACGACGATGATCACGAGCAGCACCGCCAGCGAGATCGAGAGCACCACGGTGATTCACCTCCACAGGGCGTTTGGGCAAGAAGTCCGGGGACAGACGTCTTCAGCGGAGAACAGTCGCGGGTCGGCCGGATGATCGGCGTGCGGACACGGGTCGGTGGAACAGTCGGGCAGCATGTGCCCGGCGGGTGGTTCATACCCACCAGCCGCTATGGATCATAACTATCCGTAGGACCGCATCGATCGGAGCACGGCAGCACAACGGGGGCGCACGGCCGTTAGATTCGGGTGCATGACCTTGAAGGATCAGCTTTCGTTCCCGCGACAGCACGCGAGGACCCAGAGGTTCACACTCGGCGCCCCCCGTGCCTTCACCGTCTCCCCGGACGGGACCCGCGTGGTCTTCCTGCGGTCCTCCGCGGGCACCGATCGGGTGAACCGGCTCTGGGTGGTGGACCTCGCGGCGGAAGGCGGCCCGAAGGAGCGCATCGCCGCCGACCCCCTCTCCCTGCTCGGCGGAGCGCCCGAGCAGCTGTCCGCGCAGGAGCGGGCCCGGCGCGAGCGGACGCGGGAGAGCTCCGCGGGCATCGTCGCCTACGCCGTGGACGGCGCCGCCGAGACGGCCGTCTTCACGCTCTCCGGGCGCCTGTTCACCGCGTCGCTGACCGAGCCGGTGGTGACGGAGATCGACGTGCCCGGCCCGGTCATCGACCCCCGCCTCTCGCCCGACGGCAGCCGCATCGCGTATGTGACACGGGGCGCGCTGCACGTGGTGCAGGCCGACGGCAGCGGCGGCCGGGAGCTGGCGGTGCCCGAGAAGGACGAGGTCGCCTACGGCGTGGCCGAGTTCGTCGCCGCGGAGGAGATGAGCCGCACCCGCGGCTTCTGGTGGTCGCCGGACTCCGACCGCCTCCTCGTCGCACGGGTGGACACCGCGAAGGTCCGCCGCTGGTGGATCTCCGACCCGGCGCACCCGGACAAGCCCCCGGCGTCCGTGTCGTACCCGGCGGCCGGCACGCCCAACGCCGACGTCACGCTGTTCCTCACGGGCCTCGGCGGGGAGCGCACCGAGGTCGCCTGGGACCGGGCGCGCTTCCCCTACCTGGCGCGCGTCCACTGGTCCGGCTCCGGCGCGCCGCTCCTGCTCGTACAGTCGCGGGACCAGCGCCACACCCAGTACCTGGGGGTCAATACGGTGACGGGCCAGACCCGCATCGTCCACCAGGACGAGGACCCGCGCTGGCTGGAGCTGTACCCGGGCGTACCCGCGTGGGCGCCCGACGGCCGGCTCGTGCGGATCGCGGACGAGGGCGGGGCGCGCGTCCTCGTCGTCGGGGACCGGGCCCTGACGGGGCCTTCGCTGCACGTGCGGGCCGTGCTCGACATCGGGGTGCGCGACATCCTGGTCTCGGCCTCCGCCGGCCCCGAGGCCGACGACCCGGAGACGGGCGAGGTGCACGTCCACCGCGTCAACGAACTCGGCGTCCAGCGTGTCTCGCAGGGGCCGGGCCTGCACACGGCGGTGCGCGGCGGGAGCACCACGCTCCTGCGCTCGGCCGGCCCCGACCCGAGCGGGCCCACCGTCTCGGTCCTGCGCGAGGGCAGGCCGCCCGTGGCAGTCACCTCGTACGCCGACGAGCCGGTACTGACCGCGCGCTTCCGGCTGACCGAGGCGGGGGAGCGGCGCATCCCGGCCGCCGTGCTGCTGCCGAACGGCTGGAGCGAGGCGGACGGGAAGCTGCCGGTCCTCGTCGACCCCTACGCCTTCCCGCACGCGCAGCGCGCGGTCAACTCCCACCACGCGCACCTGACCTCGCAGTGGTTCGCCGACCAGGGCTTCGCGGTGGTCGTCGCCGACGGCCGGGGCACGCCGGGGCGCAGCCCCGAGTGGGAGAAGTCCATCAAGGACGAGATGGCCGCCGTGATCCTCCAGGACCAGGTCGACGCGCTCACCGCGCTGGCCGAGGACTTCCCGCTCGACCTCGGCCGCGTCGCGATCCGCGGCTGGTCGGGCGGCGGATTCCTGGCCGCGTGCGCCGTGCTGCGCAGGCCGGACGTCTTCCACGCGGCCGTCGTGGGCGCGCCCGTCACCGACCTGCGGCTGTACGACACGCACTACCAGGAGCGCTACCTGGGCGACCCGGCCGACAGCCCCGAGGTGTACGCGCGCAACTCCCTGATCACCGACGACGGCCTGTCGCTCGCCGCCGAGCCCGCGAGGCCCATGATGATCATCCACGGTCTGGCGGACGACAACGTGGTGGTCGCCCACTCGCTGCGGCTGTCCACGGCGCTCCTGGAGGCGGGCCGCCCGCACGAGGTCCTGCCGCTGACCGGCGCGACGCACATGACGCCGCAGGAGCAGATCGCGGAGAACATGCTGCTGCTCCAGCTGGACTTCCTCAAGCGCTCGCTCGCGCTGGACTGAGGTCCGCGGGGCCGGCGCCGGGCAGGCGCCGGCCCCGGGGCGGGCTCGGGTGCGCGCCGGAGGGGAGACTCCGGTGCGCTCAGGGACGCGGCTCGCCGAGAATGTCCCGCAGCCAGTCCAGCGAGTCCTGCCGGAGCAACTCGTCGGCCAGGAGCGCGGCCGACTCCGTGACCAGGCGCCCCCTGCTGTTGTCGATCCACCGCTGCACGTTCGCGTAGCCCTGGGCCTTGTACTCGATGCCCTGCAGCAGGCATTCCAGCTTGTCCGCGTCGCGGGCGCAGATCGCCTCGGGCGTCTCCCGGTCCTCGTACTCGTCGACCAGATCACGCACGGCCCGGGCGAGAACGGCCGGCATGCCCTCGGTCTGGTCCGCTGTCACCGAGCGGGGGTCCGCGCTCGTCGCGTACTTCCTGCCGAGGTGGTTGACGTCCCCGAGCCGCGTCTCCTGCGTGTCGTGCCAGGTGGCGAGGAACGCCGCGCGGTTCGGGTCGGCGCCTTCGAGTTTCGCGAGGACGGAGGCCAGAAGCGCGGTGCGCCACGAGTGCTCCGCCACGCTCTCCGGATCACGCACGCCCGCCATCCACCAGCCGGTACGGCGGGACTGCTTCAGCGTGCCGGCTTCGAACAGGAAGCGGGCCACCGCCGTCAGGTCCTCGGCCATGACGTCTCCTCTCACGCCTCGGCGAGGCGGATCGCATACCGGATGCTCTCGAGTTCACGGCGGGCTCTGGCCGAGATCTCCGGGTCATCCAACAGCATCGGCAGTGCGGCCCGCAGTTCCTTCGCGGCGTCCGTGCACGTCCGAAGGAGCCGCGGACGCCGGGCGATCAGCGACCACAGGGTGTGCACGTTGAGGTCGAAGTACCCCTGGGTGGGCGCCAGGCCCCTGACGAGATGCGACAGGAGCCTGTCGCCCCGCCAGGACACCGGGTCGCGATCGGCGATGAAGTCGTCGGAGAGTTCGAGGTGGACGGTCTCGCCCAGCCAGTACGCCCAGTAGTTGAGGTTCGCCGCTTCTCCCGCCTCTTCGGCGAGCGCGCGCCCCACGAAGTGGCGCATGCGCTCCGCGTCGCCGTGGCGGGCGGCCACAGCTGCGACGGACCGGGCGTTGAGCCAGCGTGCCAGCCATGTGTCGGGGCGCTCGGCACGCTGCTGGTGCCCCAGCCAGTCGCCCGTGTCCGGTCGTTCGTCGTAACCGCACAGGTAGAGAGCCTGTCTGCGCATGAGGAAGTCACGGCCGCCGTTCTGCTCGGCCACGGAGCGCAGCCGGTCGAAGAAGACCGTTCTGACGTCCTTGGGCAGTTCGGGGCCCTTGGGGACGGGGCCCCGGCGTGCCTGCTTCGCCGACGGCAGCGCCCGCAGCGGGGATGGAACGACACCGTTGAGCGGCCAGGCCAGGACTTCGACCAGGTCACGCTGCATGACCCAGGCGCCCAACGGGCCCTGCTGGTCGGGGGACTCCGCCTCCAGCACGCTCGCGAGGATGACGTCTGCCTCCATCGCGCGCTCCAGCGAGAGCAGAAGAGCCGGTGGTGTTCCGAGGCGGGCGAGCCTGTGCCGGTGAACGAGCATCTGGCCCACGGGCACGGATGTGAGGGGACGGCGCCCCGCTTCCCATCCGGCCACGGTGTCGGCAGCGACGTGCAGGTGCTCCGCGCAGCTGTCCTGCGTGAGCCCGGCCTGCTCCCGGATGATGCGCAGCACGCATCCCGACACGAGGCCCGAGCGGGCTCTTGCGTCCTTACCCCGACTGCCGGCCGGAGTTGATCGGCGATTCGATGCCACAAATGCCCCATTGCGCCTGCATGCGGTGAAGCCACCCGTACCGTCGGTCACTTCTGGTGGCGATGCCCGCTTTCTACCGTTGACGGAGTCACGAACGAGTACGCAGCGTAGTAGGAGGTTTCCACTGTGGACCCTGTTTCGACCATCACGGGAACGGCTCTCGCCGACGGGGAACTCACCGAGGAGCAGCGCCGCGGCGCGGCCTGTGCCGTGTGCGGTACGCGGACGTCGACCTCGGGAGCCGTCGATCTCGGCCGCCACCACGACCCCGACGGCGTACGCCTCTTCCTGCGCGCCCATCCCGAGTGCGTCCCGGGCGCCGTCGCGTGACGCTCTGTCCCAAGGGCGGTCACGAGTTCCCCGTGGAGGACGAGTACGGCGCGTACTGCGAGGAACACGGCGTCGAGCTCGTGCGGCACGCGCCGAACGATCCCGCCCGGCCCCCGCACCCGCTCCTCGCCGCGCTCGCGGGGGCGGGGCGGCAGCCCCGGCGGGCCCGCGGGGGCGGGCCTCCGG
>NZ_JAKGCV010000288.1 GCF_021556455.1 Streptomyces fuscigenes
CCGCTGCTCGTGGTGGTCGGCACGGCCGAGCCCGCGGCGGCCGCGCAGATCGAGGCGCTGCGCGCACTGGGCGCGCACCATGTCGTCCTGCCGACCGGCGCGTTGGCGTCGGGCCTGGTGAGCCTCCCCGTACCGGCCCCGGACGGCATCACGGTCGTCAGCATCGACGGCGCCGCTGGCATCGTGCCCGGCGCCGCCCGCGCGCTGGCCGCCGGGCTCGCTCGGGCCGTCGCCTCGGTGCCCGTGCCTGCGGACCTCGTCCTGACCGGCGGCGAGACCGCGCGACGCGTGCTCGACGCCCTCGGCGTCGGCGAACTCGCCCCGCACGGCCAGATCCACCACGGCGCCGTCCGGGCCACCGCCCCGGACGGCCGCACCGTGGTCACGCGCCCCGGCAGCTACGGCGGCACCGACTCGCTGCTCACCATCGTCCGGGCCCTGCGCCCCGCAGCGGCCGGCGCCCCGGCGGGCGTATCGCGCCCCGCACCGAGTGGAGAACCCTCGTGACCTCTGCCCTTCCCGTCGTCGCCGTGACCATGGGGGACGGTGCCGGCGTCGGCCCCGAGGTGACCGTGGCCGCCCTGCTCGACGAGGACACGCGGGCCCGGTGCCGTCCGGTCGTCGTGGGCGACGCGCGGCGGCTGCGCCAGGCTGCGCGCGTCCTCGGCGCACCCTGCGAGATACGCGCCGTCCCCGGCGTCGAGCAGGCACGCTTCGAGCCCTGCGTGATCGAGGTCGTCGACCTCGGACTGCTCCCGGCCGACCTGCCGTGGGGCGAGGTGTCGCCCGTCGCGGGCGACGCCGCGTACCACTACGTGCGCGTCGCAGCCGGCCTCGCGCTCGACGGGCGCGCCGACGCGCTGTGCACCGCCCCGCTCAACAAGGCCGCCCTGCACGCGGGCGGCCACCACTACCCGGGCCACACCGAACTGCTGGCCGAACTCGCGGGCGTGGACGAGGTGTCGCTGATGCTCTCCACGCCGAAGGTGAAGGTCATCCACGTCACCGCGCACATCGGCCTGGTGGACGCCGTGCACCGGATCGAACCCGGCCTGGTGGAGCGGACCATCCGCCGCGGCCACGAGGCGATGGTCCGCGCGGGGACGGCGGCACCCGTGCTCGGGGTGTGCGGGATCAACCCGCACGCGGGGGAGAACGGGCTGTTCGGCAACGGCGAGGAGGACGAGAAGATCCAGCCCGCGCTGGACGCGGTCCGCGCCGACGGGCTCGACGCGCGGGGCCCGCTGCCCGCCGACGCCGCGTTCTACCTCGCCTCGCGCGGAGACCTGGACCTGGTGGTCGCCATGTACCACGACCAGGGGCACGGCCCGGTCAAGGTGCTCGGCATCGAGACGGGCGTCAACCTGACCGTGGGGCTGCCGGTGATCCGCACGTCCGTGGACCACGGCACCGCCTTCGACATCGCGGGCACCGGCACGGCCGATCCGCGCAGCATGATCGAGGCGCTGCGGCAGGCGGCGCAGATGTCGGGCGCGGCGGCCTCCACTCGCTGACCGCCGGTTCCGGACCCGGCCGCGCCCAGGGAATGTGCCGGACTCTCACTCGGTGGGGAGAGCCTGCCCGTCCGGGCAGCCTGGCAGGTCGGTACAAGGCCCTCAGCGTTCTTCGATGTGGCGCTGGACCAAGACCCGCGGTCCGCGGTTTTGTCCGGTCTCACCGGGCCCGGGGCGCAGGCGTCACCGGCCTGCCGCGGCGTGGGGCGGCAGGCCGGCCGATGGGTCCAGTGCCACGCGTCGCCGGTGATCGGAGCGGCTGCGCCACGACTGGTGCGCGCCGTACCCTGGTGATGTGGCAGAAACGGGCAAAGCGGTGAAGGACGTCCGGAAGCTCCGCGGCCTGACGCAGCGCGAGTTGGCTGAGATGTCGGGCGTCTCGCTCTCGCTCATTCGCAAGCTGGAGAGAGGGGAGCGCGACACCGCGCGGATGGAGACCCTGCGCTCCCTCGCGAAGGCGCTCCGGGTACCCACCATGCGGCTCGCCGGAGAGGGCGAGCCGGAAGGGCCCGTGTCCGGCGCCGTCGACCGGTGGACCGGAGTCCGGCGGGCGTTGGAGCGACCGCCGACGATCAACGCACTGGACGAGCCCCCGACGGTGGACGGTGTCCGCAGCGTCATGGCTGCCGCACTGCCGCTGTTCAAGGGTGACCGACTCGCGCAGCTCGCCGTCATCCTTCCGAGGATGCTGCGGGACGCCGACACGCTGGGCGTCGACGGCCGCGAGCTGCGGGCCAGACTGCTGCAACTGTCCGGGTGGCTGATGGTGCAGACACGGCAGTTCGATGCTGCCCGATCGGCCCTCACGCGCGCCATGGACGAGGCCCCGACACAGTTGGACCGCGCGAGCACAGCCATGATCGTGTGCTGGCTCCTGCTGCGCCAGGGAAAGTTGGACCAGGCGCTGGACCTGGCAGTGCACTGGGCCGACGAGGTGGAGCCGCGCATGTCCCGGGCCACCCCTGATGAATTGGCCACGTGGGGGTGGCTGTTGCTGCGTGCGTCTGCGGCAGCGGTCCGCAACGGCCAGGACGGGCAGGCGTCCGACACATTGAAGCTCGCCCGGTCCGCGGCCGTCGCCATCGGCAAGGAGTACACCCCTGGGGAGGACTTCCTCCGCACGTTCGGCCCGACCACGGTCAAACTGAAGAGTGCCGAAAACGCGGCGATCGGGGGGTATCCGGATGCGGTGCTCCGCATCGCGTCCACGGTCCCGCTCGTGGCCATGCGCCCGACGAGCAACAACCGGAACCGGCACCTCTTGGACGTCGCGGACGCACACACCAAGCTGGGGCAGTACTCCGAAGCCTTCGACAAACTGATCGGTATCCGCGGCGCGTCGCCGGAGTGGCTGCCCAACCAGGCCTATGGGCGCACGATCCTCGGCCGGATCATCGAAGGCCGACGCACCTTGACCAGCGACATGCGAAGTCTCGCAGCGGAAATCCACTTGACGCTCTGACGCTGTGTCACTTCGGCTCCACGGGGGAGCGAAGTGACACAGACAGGCCGCCCCTCATTCACCTAGCGTCCTCTTGCAACAGCGCTCCGCGACCGTGCCCAAGGTCCGGGGCTTCGGACGACGCTACGAGGAGCGACGCCACATGCACGCTGTCAGTGGTCCCCGCAGGGCGCCGACGAGAACCGTGACGCGACCGGCCGACGCGGTCGGCGACCAGCCGACGGGATCTCCGCGGACCCTGCCGCCCGGCGCCCGGCAGGCACTCGCGGCGACGCGGGAGTGCCCGCGCTGCGGTGTCCCGCCCCGCGTCGTGGCCAGTCCAGCAAGTCCGCTGAGGTGAGCAGCGTTGCGCGGCGGCAGCTGTCCGCCATGATGGAGCGGGAAGGCTCCGACGGCAGGCTCGTCGTCCGCACGGACGGCGCTCTGCCCGAGCCGGCACCCGCCCCCGGATGTGACATCTGCGCGGCCTGTCTCGGACAGTGGCGAGAGGCCGTCGACAGGACCAGTCCCGCCTACAACCGGCAGCACGCCTTGGACCTGGCAGAGGAGATCCGCCGCCATCCGCACCCGCGAGCGGCCCGTGTCGGGAGGACGCGGTGAGCGTTCGCTCGGTCATGGTGCCCTGGATGCTCCGGACGACGGGACGTCACGTCGGCGCCGTCCCCGTCCCCGCGAATCGCCCGTGACGCACCGGGGCGCGGGAAGGAAGCGGACGGGGCAGCGGCCGGCGCCAAGGCCCGCCCGTTCAAGAACGGCGCCTGCCCCACGAAGCCCGGCGCAGCCTCGCCACGACTGCTCTCCGAGCGGCCGGAGCGTTGTCGTTGCAGGTCGACACGGAGACGGGCAGCGCGGGACCGACGCCCGCGCAACCCCCCGTGTGTCAGCCCAGCGCGGGGATCTCGATCGCGGGGCAGCGGTCCATGACCATGTCGAGGCCGGCCGCGCGGGTGCGGGCGTACGCGGCCTCGTCCACCACGCCGAGCTGGAACCAGACGGCCTTCGCGCCCTTCGCCACCGCCTCGTCCGCGACCTGGCCCGCGAGGTCGCTGTTGACGAAGACGTCCACCACGTCGACGTCGAACGGGATCGCGTCGAGCGACGCGTACCCCTGCTCGCCGAGGACCGTCTCCGCGCGGGGGTGCACCGGCACCACCCGCTTGCCGAAGCGCTGGAGCACGCCTGCCACGCCGTAGGCGGCCCGTGCGCGGTTGCCGGACAGGCCCACGACGGCCCAGGTGTCGCCGGTCTCGGTGAGGATCCTGCGGATCGTCTCGTCGTCTGCGTACATGACCGGGAAACCGGCCGCCGCCGCCCGGCATTCCCGCTCCCACCCGTGCGGGTGCCCCCGCATAAGGTGGGGTGATGCCCGAGCAGTACCTGACCGTCGCCCGCGCGGGCGTGCACGAGAGCGAGATCAACCGGTCGCGCTTCCTGTGCGCGCTCGCCCCCTGCGCCACCGAGGAGGAGGCGCAGGAGTTCGTCGCGCGCGTACGCGCCGAACACCCCGCGGCGAGCCACAACTGCTTCGCTTACGTCATCGGTGCCGACGCCTCCGTGCAGCGTGCGAGCGACGACGGGGAGCCGGGGGGCACCGCGGGCACCCCGATGCTGCAGATGCTGTTGCGCAGGGAGATGCGGTACGTCGCCGCCGTGGTCACCCGCTATTACGGAGGCGTCAAACTCGGCGCTGGAGGCCTCATCCGCGCCTACGGGGGCGTCGTCGGCGAGGCATTGGACGCGGTCGGCACCCGTACCCGCACGAAGTACCGCCTCGCGACCGTGACCGTCGACCACCAGCGCGCCGGAAAGCTGGAGAACGACCTGCGGGCGACGGGACGTGCCGTGCGGGGCGTCCGGTACGCCGAGAGGGTGCAGATCGACATCGCCCTCCCCGACGCGGACGTCGGCGCCTTCCGCGACTGGCTCGCCGACGCGACGTCCGGCAGCGCGATCCTGGAACTCGGCGACGAGGCCTACGGGGACGCGTGAGGCGCGCACGCGGCGCGGCGCGGACCGCGAAGGTCCCGACGCGGGCCCCGCGGGCCCCGGTGCACGCGGCGCCGCCCGGGCCAGGCACCGACGAGCGGCAAGGCTCAGGCGCCGGGGTGTCCTCTCGCGAGGGCTCCGCCGCCGCGTCGCGCCCGGCCCGCTCTCCCGCGGCGCGCAGGACCCCCGCCGGCACCGTGCAGCGGACGCCCGCTCTCCCGGCCCGCGCGCCCCACCCGGACCCCACTGTCACAGCCCCCCGATACGCTGCGGGATCATGAGATTCCTGCACACGTCGGACTGGCACCTCGGGCGCTCGTTCCACCGCGCCGGACTGCTCGACGCCCAGGCCGCGTTCCTCGACCACCTCGTGCGGACGGTGCGCGAGCGGGACGTAGACGCGGTCCTGGTCGCCGGCGACGTGTACGACCGCGCGGTGCCGCCGCTCGCCGCGGTCGAGCTGTTCGACCGGGCGCTGCACCGGCTGGCGGAGGCCGCCGTGCCCACGGTGATGATCTCGGGCAACCACGACTCGGCCCGCCGGCTCGGCGTCGGCGCGGGCCTCATCGGCCGCGCCGGCATCCACCTGAGGACCGACCCGGCGGAGTGCGCCACGCCCGTCGTGCTGCCCGACGCCCACGGCGACGTCGCGTTCTACGGCCTGCCGTACCTCGAACCCTCCCTGGTGCGGGACGAGTTCCGGGTGGACAAGCCGCAGCACGAGACGGTGCTCGCCGCCGCCATGGACCGTGTCCGCGCGGATCTGGCCTCGAGGCCGGAGGGCACCCGGTCCGTCGTCCTGGCCCACGCGTTCGTCACGGGTGGCGCGCCCAGCGACAGCGAACGGGACATCACGGTCGGCGGCGTGGCGTCCGTCCCCGCCGCCGTCTTCGACGGAGTCGACTACGTGGCCCTCGGGCACCTCCACGGCGCCCAGCGCCTCACCGACCGCCTGCGCTACTCCGGTTCGCCCCTCGCGTACTCCTTCTCCGAGGCGGGGCGGCGCAAGTCGATGTGGCTCGTCGACCTCGGGCCCGGCGGCGAGATCGCGGCCGAGCGGCTCGACTGCCCCGTGCCCCGGCCCCTCGCGCGGCTCAGGGGCCTCCTGGAGGAACTGCTGGAGGACCCGGACCTCGCCGTCCACGAAGAGGCGTGGGTGGAGGCGACCCTCACCGACGCCGTGCGCCCCAAGGAACCCATGGCACGCCTCCTGGCCCGCTTCCCGCACACGCTGAGCCTGCTCTTCGAACCCGACCGGCCACCCGAGGAGACCGCGGCGTCCTACGCGCGGCGCCTGCGGGGCCGCAGCGACCAGCAGATCGCCGAGGACTTCGTGGCGCACGTCCGCGCCGGGGCGGGGCCGGACGACGGGGAACGGGCGGTGCTGCGCGGCGCCATCGAGGACGTGCGGGTGGACGACGCGGCCCGGGAGGTGGCCCGATGAGGCTGCACCGGCTGACGATCACGGCGTTCGGGCCGTTCGCGGGCACCCAGGAGATCGACTTCGACGCGCTCGGCGCCGGGGGCCTCTTCCTGCTGCGCGGCCAGACGGGAGCCGGGAAGACCTCCGTGCTCGACGCGGTCTGCTTCGCCCTTTACGGAGGCGTGCCCGGTGCCCGGCAGAAGCCCGGCGTCGTCCTGCGCAGCGACCACGCGGCCCCCGGCACGCTCACCGAGGTCGGCCTCGACCTGACCGTGGCGGGCCGCCGCGTCGAGGTCACCCGCAGCCCGGCCCAGCAGCGTCCGAAGAAGGGCCGCGCCGGATTCACCACGGTCAAGGCCGCGAGCACCCTGCGCGAGTACGACGCCACCACCGGCGCCTGGCGGGCACTCAGCCGCACCCACCAGGAGATCGGCAAGGAGATCACGGAACTGCTCGGCATGAGCCGCGAGCAGTTCTGCCAGGTCGTCCTGCTGCCGCAGGGCGACTTCGCGCAGTTCCTCCAGGCCGACGCGGAGCAGCGGGCCAAGCTGCTCGGCAGGCTCTTCGACACGCGGCGCTTCGCCGCCGTCGAGGAGCGGCTCGCGGAGCTGCGGCGCGGGGCCGAACAGCAGGTGCGCACGGGCGACGAGCGGCTGCACGCCGTCGCCCAGCGCATCGCGCAGGCCGCCGGTCCCGGGGGCGCCCCGCCGCCGCCCGAACGGACGCCCGGCGACCCGGG
>NZ_JAKGCV010000289.1 GCF_021556455.1 Streptomyces fuscigenes
GGGGCCCGCCGCCGCCAGGCCCGGCTCGGACACGTGCCGCAGCTCCAGGTCCCAGGCACCGGCCGACGGACCGGCGTCGCCGTCGCGCCGCACGAGCACGTAGTAGGGGCCGGCCCCCGCGCAGGCCGCCGCCGGGCCGCCCGCCGTGCGGTAGGCGTACGCGGCGAGCGGCCGGGCGAAGTCGGTCGAGACGCCGAACTCGGACTGGTTGGTGCTGCAGTTGCGGCCGTTGCGGTCCTGCAGGCTCACCTCGATGCCGTCGCCGTAGGCGACCTTCGCGCCCGGCCGGGGCACGGCGACCGCCGACACGTACGCGCTCTCCGCCGCGTCCAGGTCGACGCGGTAGACGAGGGTGCGGCCCGGGCCGACGGTGTCGCGGTAGGTGGCGCCCGCCGCCAGCGCCGGGGCGTCCGCCGTCGACGCGGCCCCCGTGACGTGCCGGGCTCCGGGATCGAACGCGTAGGAACCCGGGGACGGTGCGGCCGACGGGTCCCGCCCCGGTGCCGCGGCCGACACCGTGCCCAGGAGCGCGGCGACGCAGAGCGCGGCTCCGAGCGCGGACGGCAGCGCGCGGCGGCGGCCGCCGCGGCGCCCCCGCCCGGACGCGGAGCCGCGCGCGGACCCGCCTGGCTGACGAACCGTCACTTTCCCCCCTGCCGACGGCGGACGGGCGGTGGTGTGGGTCCGGCGCCGCCCGGTGTCCGGCCCATCCTGCCCCGGCAGCCCCGTCCGTGCCAGCGCGCGGCCGTCCGGGCACCGTACGTCACCTCGTTGCGTGCCCGGGCAGCACGAAGCCCCGGCCGCTGCGTGCGGCCGGGGCTCGTTCAGGACTGTGTGCGGAGTGCGTGTGCCTCAGGCGTCGGCTCCGGAGGACGGCACGGAGTCGGTCGCCTCCGTCCACAGATCCTGCTCGGCGCGATCCGCCTGGATCTGGCGGTACACGAGGAACCCGCCGATGGCGGCCAGTGCGACCAGGAGAAGCTTCTTCACCGCGCGACCTCGTCTTTCATTGACGTAGGGGACCTTCTGCCGCCGACTATACACACCGGTCGATATCGATCGGTGACCTGTCGCGGCCCCCGCACCCGGCCCCCTCGGGCACCGTCCGGAGCGCTTTGATCCGCGTCACAACACGCCTTCCGGAAGCCTTCGCACCCGGCCGTCCCGGACCGGGGCCGGCCCCCGCACAGGGCCCTCACCAGGCCCGACTGCGCCCGCGTGCACGGAAGGTGAAGACCCGCGCACCCGCCGGCACCACGTGCACCACCGGAAATCCGCACGGCTGACACACAACAGGCATAGGTCCTCGGCAGACGGGCACGCGGACCGTACGCGAAAAACAAGAGCCCGTACCGGTCGGATGCGCCGCAATTCCAGCGGTCGCCCCCATGCAATTGCAGAACGCGGCGGACCGGCCCGGTACGCGTCCCTTCCACGATGCCACGGACAGGACCATGACGAATTCCGAGAGCGACAGCAGGGAGAAGAGGAGCGGTGGCGGCAGGCGAAAGCCGATGGCCGCTCCCGAGGCGATGCGCCGCGCGGCAGAGCAGCTCTCCGGGCTGCTCGGGAACGAACCGGATTCGGTCTCGGCCGTGAAGAAGACCGAGGACGGATGGACGGCCGCGGTCGAGGTGGTCGAGATCGAGCGCATTCCGGACACGTCGAGCGTCATGGCGTCCTACCGCGTCGACCTGGACGGGGACGGTGAGTTGATCGGCTACGAAAGGATCCAGCGCTACCCGCGGGGAAAGGTCGACCGCTGAAACGGTGCGCGCCCCGTTCACGCGTCCGCATGACGACGCGTGCACAGGGTGGGAACCGCGAACTGCAAGGTGACCGGCCGGAAGGACTTCCGCGGCGCTTCCAGCAGTGAGAGGAAGAGAAAAGTGAGCGTAGTGCAGCAGTCCAGTGCCCCCACCAGCGGTGGTGGCTCGGGAAATCTTTACGACGTCCTGGAACTGATCCTGGACCGGGGCCTTGTCATCGACGCCTTCGTGCGCGTCTCGCTCGTCGGCATCGAGATACTCAAGATCGACGTCCGTGTCGTCGTCGCGAGCGTGGACACCTATCTCCGCTTCGCCGAGGCGTGCAACAGGCTCGACCTGGAGTCGGGCCGCAACAAGCCCAGCGGCCTCACCGACCTGGTCGGCAACACCATGGAGAGCGGGGCCAAGGGGAAGAGCAAAGGGGCACTGAGCGGAGCGGTCGAGGCGATCACCGAGTCCCTGCAGGGCAGCGGTGACGACGGCGAGCGTGAGCGCGAACGCAGCAGCAGCAAGTCCACGTCCAGCCGCCGCACGACGCGTCGCCGGGAGGAGTAGTCCGTGTCCACGTACGTATACGCGATCACCGCGTCCGACCACCCGGCGAAGCTCGATGGGCTCAAGGGGGTCGGCGAGGGCGAGAACCCGGTCCGCGCGGTGCGGACCGACCAGCTGACGGCGGTCGTCAGCGACGCGCCCGACGGCCTGCGCGCCAAGCGCCGGGACGTCGCCGCGCACCAGGCCGTGCTGGAGAGCCTGATGGCGGACGGCGCGGTGCTGCCCATGCGCTTCGGGCTCGTGGGGCCGGACGACGACCAGGTGGCCGCCGCGCTCCGGGACAACCTGGACGGCTACAAGGAGCGGCTCGCCGAGCTCGACGGCTGCCTCGAGTTCAACGTGAAGGTCTCGCGCGACGAGGACGACCTCCTGTCGGAGATCGTGAACGAGTCGGAGGAGATCCGCAGGCTCAACCACTACACGCGGGAGAACCCCGGCGCGCAGAACGAGAAGATGCGGCTCGGTGAGCTGATCACCGAAGAGGTCAAGGCGCGCCAGCACCGCGAGGCCGAGGAGATGAGCGAGCGGCTCGCCCCCGGAGCCCTGAACAAGGTCGCGGCCGAGGCCACGCAGGACACGTTCCTGAACGCGTCGTTCCTGGTCAAGCGCGACAAGGCGGCCGCGTTCTCCCAGGCGGTGCACGAGGAGGCGGAGCGGCACTCCGAGGCGTACACGTTCCGGCTGAACGGCCCGCTGCCGCCCTACAGCTTCGTCTGAGACCGCGGTCGGCGCCTCGCGGAGCCCGTGGGGAATTCCCGTGGAGCCCCGGACGCATAGGCCCGCCGAAGCGTGGCAGACGACAGAGAAGTGAACAAAGGGTGGAGAGGTCCCCGGGGGCCGGCCGTGCGACGCGGTCTGTCAGCGGTCGGCCCCGGACCGTGTCGGATCACCGGTGAGCACCGGCCCGGCACGGAACGGTCCTCTTCCCCACTGCCCGTCGGGACGGTGTTCCCGCGGGAACGGGGAGAACGCCCACGGGACCCGCGAAAGGGATCCCGAGAACGACCGAACCGGGAATCCCGGCATCGGGAGGCCCGGAATCGGCGAGTCCGAGCCGCGGGGACTCCGCATGGCGACGGCATCTCCGAGGGGGGACGACAAGGGAAGGGACTCATGGGACTCATCACGCAGATCCTCACTCTCCCGGTCGCCCCGGTCCGAGGCTTCGGCTGGGTACTCGGACACGTGATGACCGCGGCGGAGCAGGAGTACTACGACCCCGGACCGGTCCGCGGCCAACTGGCGGATCTTGAAAAGGATCTTCTCGCCGGCCGGATATCGGAAGAGGAATTCGACCGACGTGAGGACGAACTGCTCGACCAGTTGGAATTCATCCAGCACGAGCGCAGGCGACTCGGTCTCGATTCTTGAAACCGTGGGCGTTCGTCCGTCCGGCCCCCGGGCAGGCGGTACGGCGTCCGGAGCCCGCACACCGGACAGCGGTTCTCATCACAGGGAGAACGAGGTGCGCAACAGATGACGACGAACAATTCCAAGATAGGCGCGGCCCTGGTCGGCGGCTATCTGCTGGGACGTACGAAAAAGGCCAAGATGGCCATCGGGCTCGGGATGTTCCTGGCCGGCAAGAAGCTGAACCTCGACCCCAAGCAGCTGGGGTCCATGCTCAGCGACTCGAAGCTGCTGGGCGGCCTGAACGACCAGGTCCGCAAGGAACTCTTCGACACCACCAAGCAGGCGGCGACCTCGGCGCTCACCAAGCGCCTCGGCGGCTTCGCCGACTCGCTGCAGGAGCGCACCCGCACCCTGGAGGGCGGCGGCCGGTCCGCGGGCTCCGACGACTCCGCGGAAGAGGACGACGAGCAGGCGTACGACGACGAGCACGACGAGCCGGGCCCCGAGGAGGACGACGGGGACGACGGCCGCCAGACCCGTGACGACCGGGACGGCGACGAGGAGGACGACTCCCCCGCGCCCTCGGCACGCCCGAAGACCCGCCGCTCCCCGAGCAGCTCGAAGGCCGCGCCGAAGGCACGGGCCACGACACCGAGCGAGACCGCTTCGAAGAGCCGCACCCGCGTCTCCGGAGCGGCGAAGAAGACGGCCTCGGGAGGCGCGCGCAAGACGGCTTCCGGCACGTCCTCGGCCCGCAAGACGGCCGGCAAGACGGCCTCGTCGGGGCGCAAGGCGTCCTCCGGTACGTCCTCGGCCCGCAAGACGGCCTCCGGCACGGCCCGGAAGGCCGCGAACCGGGGAGGCGGCGGCAATGGCTGACTCGACCCTGAGCTCGCTGCGCAAGGAGATATCCGAGAGCCCGGCCGCCGACCGGCTCAAGGAGGAACTGCGCAACTACATGATGGCGAAGGCCACCCACACCGTCACCAACCTCGGCCAGAAGCTCGGCGACAGCGCCGGCAAGCTCGGAGACCCGGGCGGGGGCCTCATGGGCAGCCTCGCCAAGGGCGGGCAGGCCCTGACCGAGGGCAAGTCCCCGATGGACGCCGTGAAGGCCGTCGGCAAGGACCAGCTGAAGAACACGGTGAAGGACAAGATCAAGGGCCTGTTCGGCAAGGGCCGCAAGGGCGGCGGCGGGAAGTCGAAGTCCGTCACCATCAGCGAGGACATCGACGTCGGTGTGCCGGTGCGCACGGCGTACGACCAGTGGACGCAGTTCCAGGAGTTCTCCACGTTCGCCAAGGGCGTGGTCAGCGTGGAGAAGGGCGACGACACCACCAGCAACTGGAAGGTGAAGGTCGCGAAGTCCACGCGCAGCTGGAAGGCCAACGTCACCGAGCAGGTCCCGGACGAGCGCATCACGTGGACGACCGAGGGCGCCAAGGGCACCGTCAAGGGCGTCGTCACCTTCCACGCGGTCACGGAGAACCTGACCCGCGTGCTCCTGGTCCTCGAGTACTTCCCCAAGGGGCTGTTCGAGAAGACCGGCAACATCTGGCGCGCCCAGGGCCGCCGCGCGCGGCTCGACCTCAAGCTCTACCGCAAGTTCATCATGATGCGCGGCGAGGCCACCGACTCCTGGCGCGGCGAGATCCGCGACGGCGAGGTCGTGATGGACCACGACGAGGCGATGCAGCGCGAGGAGGAGGAGAACGAGCAGCGCGAGCAGGAGGACGCGCAGGCGCCCGAGGACGCGGAGGACGGCGACGAGTACGGCGACGAGGAGCGTGACGACCTCGCCGACGAAGACGCCGAGAACGCCGAGGACGCCGAGGACGCTGAGGACGCTGAGGACGCTGAGGACGCTGAGGACGGCGTCTACGAGGACGAGGACGAGGACGACCGGGCGTACGACGAGGCCGACGACGAGGCCGACGACGACCGGGAGGACGACGAGCCCCGCGCCGCCGAGGACGGCGAGGACGGCGAGGACGGCGAGCCGTACGACGAGTACGACGAGCCGGAGGACGCCGACGAGGCGGACGAGGCCGACGACGACCGCGAGTACGCGGGACGACGGTGACCGCGGCCCCGCCCCGCCGACGGGGCGGGGCACGCGCACCACGAGCGGGAGAAGGGTGAACCGACGTGTCCGACTCGCTGTCAGGCCGCATGGGCGGATCTCCGGCCGGGGCCCCCTACGGGGCGGGCTCGCAGGGGAGTTCCGCGAACCTCGCGGACATCCTGGAGCGCGTCCTCGACAAGGGCATCGTGATCGCGGGTGACATCCAGATCAACCTGCTCGACATCGAGCTGCTGACCATCAAGCTGCGGCTGCTCGTGGCCTCCGTCGACAAGGCGAAGGAGATGGGCATCGACTGGTGGGAGCACGACCCGTCGCTGTCCTCCCGCGCGCGCGACGAGGGGCCGGGGCGCCAGATGTCCGCGGGACACCAGGGTGCCCGCGCCCAGCCCGCCGTGCAGGCCCCCGAGGAGCACGAGCAGCTGGAACCGGCGTCGCAGTCCGACGAGATCGCCCGTCTGCGCGCGGAGATCGCCGAGCTGCGGAGCGCGGCGGGGCTGAGCGGGGAGGCCGGCTCGGACGGCGCACCGGAGGAGCCCGAGCCCTCGGGACGCGAGCGGCGCCCGAAGCGGACCAGGTCGTCCGGGCAGGACCCGGAGCGCAGGCGGCCCCGCCGCCGCGCTCGCGCGTCCGACGAGGAAGACGACGCCGGTGACGCGGGGGACGCCGATGACGCGGGTGACGGCGACGAGGGCGGCGCCGGGCCGGCCCGCCGCGCCCCGCGCCCGTCCAGGACCCGCACGGCCCGCCGCCGTCCGCAGTCCTCCGACCGTTCCTCGGACGACTCCGGCGACGACGGCGACGGCGACGGCGACGGCGACTCCAGCGCTTCCGGCAGTGGCGCCTCCCGGGCCGAGGACGGCGACGAGGACGAGAACGGGAACGAGGAGGAGTGATGCCGGACGCCGAGACGGTCTCGTACGTGTACGCGGTGTGCCGCGCGGACGCCCCCGACCCTCCCGCCGTGCCCTCCGCGCCGCCGCTGCGCCTCGTACGGCGCGGCGGCCTCGCCGCGGTCGTGGCGTCCGTCCCCGAGGGCGAGTTCGGCACCCGCGGGCTGGAGGCACGCCTGAACGACCTCGAACAGCTGGAGGTCCTGGCCCGGGCCCACAACGCCGTGGTGGACGCCGTGCACGCCGTGACGACCGTGCTGCCGATGCGGCTGGCGACCGTCTACCTCGACGACGGGCGCGTCGCCGACGTACTGGACACTGGCGCCGGCGAGTTCGGGGGGCTGCTGGACTGGCTCGACGGCCAGGAGGAACTGGGCGTCAAGGTGTACGCGACCCCGACCGCGCCCGACCGGGCCGCGCGGCCCGCCCCGGCGCCCGCGGACGCCGGGACCGGCGCCACCGGCGCGGAC
>NZ_JAKGCV010000028.1 GCF_021556455.1 Streptomyces fuscigenes
GCCGGACCTCGGTGAGCTGCTGCCGCAGTGGCTCGCCGCGGCCAACGCCCGCGGGTACGCGGCGCCCGCGCCCCTGCTGCCCGCGCTGCTTGACGCGGCCCGGGCGCGAACCGACCTGCGCCCGGGGACACTCGCGTTCGCGGGCGCCCGGGGACTGTGGCTGGCCCGGTTCAACCCCGACTGGAAGTTCGCGCTGCGGGGAGCGGCGGGCGGCGCGACGCTGCCCGACCTCGCGGACGGGACGGCGGTCGAGGCACTGTGGCAGGAGGGTCTGTTCGCCGAGCGGGTGGCGCTGCTCGGGGCGTTGCGCCGCAGGGATCCGGCGAGGGCGCTGGCACTGCTCGTGTCCACCTGGCCGTCCGAACGGGCCGAGGACAGGCTGATGTTCCTCGACTCCCTGCGGACGGGATTGTCCGACGCGGACGAGCCCTTCCTTGAGGCGTCGCTGACCGACCGCAGCCGCAACGTCCGCACGACAGCGGCGGAATTGCTGTCCGGGCTGCCGCGCTCGGCCCTCGCCGGGCGGATGGCCCGGCGGGCGAGTGCGTGCGTGGCGCTCGACCCGATGGCGGCCTCGCCGTCGGTCGTCGTCGAGGCGCCGTACGCGTGCGACGAGGACATGCGGCGCGACGGGGTGACCCCCGTCCCGCCGTCGGGCCGGGGCGAACGCTCGTGGTGGCTGGGCCAGCTGGTGGAGGCGGCGCCGCTGGACGTGTGGCCGGGACGGCTCGGCGGCCGGACGCCGGAGGCGATCGTCGCGCTGCCGGTGGCCGACGAGTGGGCCGGGGATCTGCACGCCGCCTGGTGCAGGGCCGCGATACGCCAGCGCGACGCGGAGTGGGCCCGGGCCCTGCTGGACGGCGCGCCGCCGGCCGAGCGCTCACGCCTCCTGGCGGTGCTGCCGCGGCAGGAGCGGGCGCGTCGCGTCGCGGAGTTCGTCGCGAAGGACGGCCTGTCCGACGCGTTCCAGCTCCTGGCCGTGTGCGCGGTGCCGTGGTCGGAGCCCCTGGGCGGAGCGGTCGTCGACGCGCTGGACATCGCGCGCGAGGCCGGCAGCTACCCGTGGAGCTTCAGCGGGGCGATGGGCCTCGCGGAGCGGTGCCTCGATCCCCGGGAGGCGGACCGCCTGGAGTTGCTGACGGCGCCGCCGAGCGAGACGGAGGACAGCTCGCCCGGCGCGGGCGGCTACTGGTCCGAGGCGTTCCGGCGCCTCGTGTCGACCCTCCGCCTGCGGGCGCGCATGTACGAGGAACTCCTGCACGAGGAACCGAGGGGGTGACGGGCGAGGGCCCCCGGCGACGGGGGCCGTTGCCGCCGATGCGTCCCAAGCGCACGACGACGGGGGCCGGTTGACGGGCGGTGGCGGGCCTGGCCGCGGCGTTCGGGGGCGCCGGCGGTGCTTCCGGCGCGGTGGGGGCGGTGGGGGCGGTAGGCGCGGTGGGGCGGTAGGGCCGTAGGGCGGCAGGGGCCGACTCGACGGTGCGTCCGTCCGATCGGAGGGGGCGGCCGACCGCTGTCCGCCGCGACCGGTGCGCCACGGACCGGCGGCGAGCGGTGGCGCGGGCAGTGGTTCGTGCGGCCGGAGACGGTGTGGGCCGACCGGGTGAAAAGTGACGTGCCGGGCGCGCGGAGCCCCGCGTCGCGCCCGTGCGCACCTCCGCACGCCGACGCCACTGTGCATCGGCGTCGGTGTTTCCGCCCGCCGGGGCTCTCGGGTGCCGCCGCTTCCGCGGATGCCGACGTTCCGCACGCACCGTCGTATCCGGGGACACCGCCGCTTCCGGGCGCGCGGTCGCCCCGGGCTCCGCGGTTCCCCGAGAGCCTCCGTTCCCCGCCGACGGGCGGTGGACCGTCCGCCGCTGCGGGCTCGGGCGTGGGCGCGCGGTCCTATGCCTGCGCGGACTCCCGCACGTTGGCGTTGACCCAGGCCACGATGGAGGTCGTCGTGGCGCCCGGCGTGAAGATCTCCGCCACGCCCTGCTCCTTGAGCGGGGCGATGTCGTCCTCCGGGATGATCCCGCCGCCGAAGACCTTGATGTCCGCCGCGTCGCGCTCCTTGAGCAGCTCGATGACCTTCGCGAACAGCGTGTTGTGCGCGCCGGAGAGGATCGAGAGGCCGATCGCGTCCGCGTCCTCCTGGATCGCCGTGTCGACGATCTGCTCCGGGGTCTGGTGCAGCCCCGTGTAGATGACCTCCATGCCGGCGTCACGCAGCGCCCGTGCGATGACCTTCGCGCCCCGGTCGTGGCCGTCGAGGCCCGGCTTCGCGACCACTACGCGGATCGGACCGGTCACACCCATCACTGCCTCCACTCACCACACCACCACGACGGACCAACGGACCAAGTGAACGAACGTTATCCACAGCATCCCGCACGCGGCCATTTCCGGGAGCGAGGCATGGGCCAAATCACATGAACGATTTCGAACACCGCGTCGAGTGATCGGCGCCACCCCGCCGAAACACAGCCGATTGCCCCTTTCCGCAACCGCCAAAACCTGCGGAAGATTGTCGGCGTCGCTTACCGCCGGGTACAGTCGCGGCCACTGCTGTCCAGGCGAGAGAGAAGTTGGTGAACGACCTGCCCACTCAGGCCGACTACACCGCTTACGAGACGGACCCGCTCTTCGGGGCGCTCCCCGGCGGCCACGACGCGCAGCAGTACGGCAACGGGCACCACCAGTACGGCCAGGGTCAGTACGCGGACCAGCAGTACGCGGACCAGCAGTACGCGGAGCAGCAGTACTCCGGCCGGCAGTACGGGGACGAGCGGTACGGAGAGCAGCAGCACCGGGACCCCGCATACACGGAGCAGCAGTACGGGGATCAGTCCCGCACCGACCAGCAGTACGCCTACGGCGACGGCGCGACGGGCCAGTGGGACGGGGGCCCCGGCGCCGCCCCGGCGGCACCGCCCGCGGGCCAGGGCCCGACCGTTCAGCAGTACGGCGGTTGGGAGCAGTCCCCCGAGCACGGCTACGCGTACGCGGCGCAGGCCGCCCCCTCGCCCACTCTCGCGCAGGGCTTCCCCGTCGCGGACGCGTACGGCTACCACCAGCAGGAACAGGCCGCCGCCACGGCCGGTTACGCGCCGACCATGCAGTGGACGGTGCCGGCCGACGGTTACACGGACCCGCAGGCGCAGCAGCACGGGCACGGCGGCCACCCTGCCCAGCCGCAGCCCCCGTTCGGCCCGGCGGAACAGCACTACCCGCAGCCCGGCGGTCAACTGCCCCACGGCTACGGGGCCCACGACCAGCAGACGCAGGTCGAGCTGCGCATTCCGCCGGACGCGCACGTCGCCCACCACCCTGACGCCCACCCCGGGCAGGAGCACGGCGGGGCCGCCGGCGGCCCGCCGCACGAATCCTCTTCGGATCCCGGGACCGGCCTCGGCACCGCCGCGGGGTCCGTGCCCGCGCCCGCTCCGGCGCCGTACGACGCCGGCTGGTACGCGTCGCAGGAGACCCTCGTCGCACCTCTCGTGGTCCCCGCGGACGCCGCGGAAGGGTTCCGGACACCGCCCCCGCCGCCCGCCCCCGGCGCGCCCGCGGACGGCACGGATTCACCCGGCCCCGAGCCCGCCGACGGCGCGCGCGCCCACGACGACCACGCCCCGGAGGCCGGCGAACAACCGGTGACGCCGGAAGCGCTGGACGCGGTGGACGCGGTGGACGCGGTGGAGCCGGCCGGGACGGCGGACGCCTCAGGGGCCGTCGTGACCCGCCCCGGCCGGGCCGCCGACCGTGCGAACGCCCGCGGCGCGGCCTCACGCAGCCGCCGCCGCGCGCCGGCCAAGCGTTCCGCGCTGCTGACGATCGCCGTTCCGTCGGCGTGCGTGATGGGCGTGGCGGGCATCGCGGCCGCGTCCGTGAGCGCGGTCGGGGGCAGCGACGACAAGCAGGACGACACGGCGACCACGGCCGCCGCCGATCCCGCGTCCGTGGAGCCCGTCGCGGCCAACGACAAGATGGACACGCAGCTCGCCGCCCTCAGCGCGGACGCCCGTGACTTCGGCGACCGCGCGAGCCGCACGCAGGAGCGCCTCGACCTCAAGGCCCGCCAGGCGGCGCAGAAGAAGAAGCGCGAGGAGGAGGCGGCGCGCAAGGAGGCCGCGCGCCCCAAGTACCTGCTCCCCGTCAAACGGCGGGGCCTGAGTGCCTACTTCGGGCAGGCGGGCGTCAACTGGATGTCCGTGCACACCGGGATCGACTTCCCGGTCATGACCGGGACGCCGGTGATGGCGGTCACGGACGGCACCGTCCGCACGCAGTGGAACAGCAGTTACGGCAACATGGCGATCGTGACGGCGGCCGACGGCACCGAGACCTGGTACTGCCACCTCAGCAGCACGCGCGTGCGTTCCGGGTCCGTCAAGGCGGGCGACGTCATCGCGTACTCGGGGAACACCGGCAACACCACAGGCCCGCACCTGCACTTCGAGGTGCGCCCCGGCGGCGGCGCCGCGATCGACCCGCTGCCGTGGCTGCGCGGCCACGGCCTCGACCCCACCTGACCGGTCCCGGCCACCGGTCCGCGCCACCGCGTCCGACCCGCTTGTGCGCCGACCCCGCTGTGTCCGGACCCCCTCGTGCGCTGACCCCGTACCGTGACCCGCCATGTCCTGGCCCTGCCGCGTCCTGACCCCGCTTTGGGGGCAGGACCCGTCCCCCACGGCCCGGCCCCACCGGCCGTGGGGCGGCGAGGCGCGGGTCAGAGCTTCTCGACCGGCGCGTACCTCAGCAGCAGCCTCTTGGGCTTCGGGTCGCCGAAGTCGATCTCGGCCTGCGCGTCGGAGCCGGAACCCGACATCGCGACGACCGTGCCGAGCCCGAACTTGTCGTGCGTGACCCGGTCGCCGACCGCCAGGGCGATGACCGGGCGGTCCGTGATCTGGCCCTTCTGGCGGGAGCGGGTGCCGCCCCGGCCCATGCCGCCGGACAGCGGGGAGAAGCCGCCCCCGGAGGAGGACGAGACCGGCCCGGCCGGGATCTGGGCGCCCGTGCGCTTCCAGTCCAGGTGCTGCCCGGGGATCTCCTCGAGGAAGCGGGACGGCGGATTGTAGGAGGGCTGGCCCCAGGCGCTGCGCATGGAGGAACGGGTCAGGTAGAGCCGTTCGCGGGCGCGCGTGATCCCGACGTACGCGAGCCGGCGCTCCTCTTCCAGTTCCTTCGTCTCGCCGAGGGCCCGCATGTGCGGGAAGACGCCGTCCTCCATGCCGGTCAGGAAGACGACGGGGAATTCGAGGCCCTTCGCGGTGTGCAGGGTCATCAGCGTGATGACGCCGGAACCGTCCTCGTCCTCGTCGGGGATCTGGTCGGAGTCGGCGACGAGCGCGACCTGCTCCAGGAACTCGGCGAGCGTGCCGGTACCGGCGGCTCCGCCGCCCGCTCCCCCGCCGGCGCCCGCGTCTCCCGCGGCGGCACCGACAGCGGTGTCATCGACAGCGGTGTCACCGTCCGCGACATCGCCTGTGCCTGCCGTCGGGGCGTCGGAGGCGCCCTCCGCCGGGGCATCCGCCGTGCCGGCCGGGGCATCCGCCGCGTCGGCACCGGCGGGCGCCGCCGCCCCCGCCTGCTCCCGGGCCTGCTCGAACTCCAGCGCCACGGAGGCGAGTTCCTGGAGGTTCTCGATGCGGGTCTCGTCCTGCGGATCGGTGGAGGACTGCAACTCGGCCAGGTAGCCGGTCCGTTCGAGGATCGCCTCCAGCACCGTCGCGGGTCCGGCGCCGCCCTCGACGACCGTGCGGAGGTCGTCCATCAGCGAGTTGAAGCGCCTGACCGCGTTGGCCGAGCGCGCGGCCATGCCGTACGCCTCGTCGACGCGCGTGAGCGCCTGGGGGAAGGTGATCCGCTCGCGCTGCGCCAGCGCGTCGATCATCGCCTCTGCGCGCTCGCCGATGCCGCGCTTGGGCACGTTCAGGATGCGGCGCAGGGGGACGCTGTCCTCGGGGTTCGCGAGGACGCGCAGGTACGCGAGGACGTCGCGGACCTCCTTGCGCTCGTAGAAGCGGACGCCGCCGACGACGCGGTAGGGCAGGCCGACCCGGATGAAGATCTCCTCGAAGACGCGTGACTGCGCGTTCGTCCGGTAGAAGATCGCGACGTCGCCGGCCTTCGTGTCGCCCGCGTCGATCAGCCGGTCGACCTCGTCGGCGATGAACTGGGCCTCGTCGTGCTCGGTGTCCGCGACATATCCGGTGATCTGCGCGCCGGCGCCCGCCTTCGTCCACAGGTTCTTGGGGCGGCGGCTCGCGTTGCGCTCGATGACGGCGTTGGCCGCGCTGAGGATGGTCTGCGTGGAGCGGTAGTTCTGCTCCAGCAGGATCGTCGTCGCGTCCGGGTAGTCCTCCTCGAACTGGAGGATGTTGCGGATCGTGGCGCCGCGGAACGCGTAGATCGACTGGTCGGCGTCGCCGACGACGCACAGCTCGGCCGGGTCGTACGCCTCGCCCGTCGACTCGTCGACGCCCGAGGGCCCGACCAGTTCCCGCACGAGCGTGTACTGCGCGATGTTGGTGTCCTGGTACTCGTCCACCAGCACGTGCCGGAAGCGGCGCCGGTAGTGCTCCACGACGTCCGGGAACGCCTGGAAGAGGTGCACGGTCGTCATGATGATGTCGTCGAAGTCCAGGGCGTTGGCCTCGCGCAGCCGTGCCTGGTACATCCGGTACGCCTCGGCGAGCGTCTTCTCGAAACCGTCCGTGGCCTGGTCCGCGAAGGTCTCCTCGTCGATGAGCTCGTTCTTGAGGTTGGAGACCTTGGCGGAGAACGACTTGGGCGGATACCGCTTCGGGTCCAGCTCCAGGTCGCGGCAGACGAGCGCCATGAGCCGCTTCGAGTCGGCGGCGTCGTAGATCGAGAACGACGACGTGAACCCGAGTTTCTTCGACTCGCGCCGCAGGATGCGCACGCACGCGCTGTGGAACGTCATCACCCACATGGCCGCGGCGCGCGGGCCGACGAGGTCCTCGACGCGCTCCTTCATCTCGCCGGCGGCCTTGTTGGTGAACGTGATGGCCAGTATCTGGCCGGGATGCACGTGGCGCGTGCCGAGCAGGTGGGCGATGCGGTGCGTGAGCACGCGCGTCTTGCCCGATCCGGCACCCGCGACGATGAGGAGCGGCGAGCCCGTGTGCACGACGGCGGCACGCTGCTCCTCGTTCAGCCCCTCGAGCAGCGCGGCGGCGTCCACGACGGTGCGCGGGGCACCGTCGCGGTGGTACGCATCCCTGGCCGCGGGCACGTGGAACGCTCCCTCGAAGAGGTCGTCGGGCACCTGCTCCGCAGCGGTGTCCTCGGGCGGCGGAGGCTCCTCGCCGGGAGGCTGGAGGTCCGCAAGGAAATTGTCGTCAAAGAGGCTGCTCATCGCTTCTTGAGTCTAGGCCGTCCCACCGACACCCCGCCGGGACTCCCGTCACAGCCCGCACGGGCCCCGGCCCGCCCCTGCCCTCGCCCCCGCACCCGCACCCGCCCTCGCGCGACCGCACCGCAGCCCGGGGGCCCGGACCGGCCGACCGGGCCGCACCGCGGAGCCCGTACAGGACAGGGCTGCGGGGCGGCCGCCCAGGAGACCGGGGACCACGGGACGAGGGGAGACGACGGGGGCGAGGGGGGCCAGGGGGCCAGGGGGCCAGGGGGCCAGGGGGCCAGGGGGCCAGGGGGGAACGAGCGGGACGAGGGGGGCCAGGGGGGACGGGGGCGGCGCGGCGCGGCTTCCGCCGTCAGAGCGTGGACAGGCCCCTGACCAGCGTGCTCGCGAGCACCGACAGGCGGGTGCGCTGCGCGTCGTCCAGTGCGCCCGTCAGGGCCAGGATCCGGCGGTCCGCCTCGGCGGTCAGTTCCCGGGCCAGCCCGTGCCCCTCCTCCGTCAGCGACACCCGCACGGCGCGCCCGTCGTGGGGCGAGGGGTCCCGGCGGACGAGTCCCCGGCGCTCGGCCCGGTCGACCAGGCCCGTCATGGACGACTTGTCCAGCCCCAGGTGCCGTGCGAGCTCCTGCATGCCCGGCTCGCGGTCGCGGAGCACGCCGAGCAGCCGCAGCTGGATGACGGACAGCCCGTGCCCCGCGGCGACCTTACCCAGCGCGGCCTGCACGACGAACGAGAGCTGGGCGAGGCTGTCCACGATCCCGAGGTCCACCGCCCCCGCCAGGTCCCCGGCCCCTGGCCCGTCCACCGGTCCAGGCCTCGCACCGGACCCGTCCGGGTGCGGTCGGGCGGGGCGCGGCGCGCGTGCGGCGTGGTCGTCGTCGGGCATGCGCTCATCCTACTTGACTTAGTACGTGCCACAAATTAATTTGGTTCGTGTCACGTACTAAACCGTCCGCGGCGGACCCGGCACAGGCCGGACGTCCGGGGGTGGCCGAGCGCCTGGGCAGGTCCGGGCCGGCCGGCAGGCCCGCGGAAGGCGCGGCCGAACCCGGCACGAACGCATCCCGCGCCGGACACACCCGCACCGAGGACACCCCGCACCGGACACACCCGCACGACCGACCTGGCGCGGCGTCCCGCCGTCCCGGCGACGACCCGAAGGAGAGCCGAACCATGACCCGACACCTCGACACCGAAGTGATCGTCTTCGGCGCCGGCGCCGCAGGCCTGACGCTCGCCCTCGACCTCGCCCGCCGCCACGTGGACTTCGTGCTGGTCGACAAGGCCCCGGAGCCGTTCCCGGGCTCCCGGGGCAAGGGCATACAGCCGCGCACCCAGGAGGTCTTCGAGGACCTGGGCGTGATCGACCGGATCGTCGCGTCCGGCGGCACGTACCCGCTCGAACGCGTCCACACGGCGGACGGGTCCCTCGACCGGGTCGCGGTGGCGACGGCCGATCCGACTCCGGCCGAGCCCTACCGGATCCCCCTCCTCGTGCCGCAGTTCCTCACCGAGCAGCGGCTCTGCGAGCGCCTCGCCGAGCTCGGCCACGCCCCGCGGCGGGGCCACGAACTCGTCGGCTTCGACCAGGACGCCGGCGGCGTGAGCGCCCGGATCGCCTCGCCGGACGGCGAGCTCACCGTGCGCGCCGCGTACCTGGTGGGAGCCGACGGCGGTTCGAGCACCGTCCGCAAGGCGCTCGGCATCGGCTTTCCCGGCAAGACCCTCGGCGTGCGGGCGGTCGTGGCCGACGTCCTCGTCGACGGCGTCCCGGACGACGCCTGGCACCGGTGGGGCCAGGGCAGCCCCGACCAGGTGTCGCTGTGCCCGTTGCGCGGCACGGACATGTTCCAGCTCCAGGCGCCCGTGCCCTTCGACACGGACGTCGACCTGTCGGCCGCGGGTCTCACCGCCCTGCTGCGTGCGCGCACCGGCCGCGCGGACGTCGGCGTTCGCGCGGTGTCCTGGGCCTCGGCCTTCTCGATGAACGCGCGCCTGGCCGACACGTACCGGCGCGGGCGGGTGCTGCTGACCGGGGACGCCGCGCACTGCCACCCGCCGACGGGCGGTCAGGGCCTGAACACGAGCGTGCAGGACGCGTACAACCTCGGCTGGAAGCTGGCCGCCGTCCTGCGGGGCGCGCCCGAGGCCCTGCTCTCGACGTACGAGCAGGAGCGCCGGCCGATCGCGGAGAGCGTCCTCGGCCTGTCCGAGCGGCTGCTGGAAGCGGCCAGGAGCCGCCCGACGAGCCGGGGCCGCGAGGTCAGTCAGCTCGACCTGGGCTACCCGGACTCGCCACTTTCGGTGACCGGTCCGCGGGACGGCGGGGGCGTGCGCGGCGGCGACCGCGCGCCCGACGCCCCCGTGACCGGCGCGGGCGGCCTGCCCACCCGGCTGTTCACCCTGTTCCGCGGCACGCACTGGACACTGTTCGGCCTCGACGTCCCCCGGGGCTCCGCCCCCGAGCCCCGCGCGGGCCTGCACATCCACCTCGTCGGCGCGGGCGGGGACCTCCGGGACGGGGCCGGACACGTCCGGGACGCGTACGGCCTCTCGTCGGGTCAGTGGGTGCTGGTCCGTCCGGACGGGTACGTGGCCGCCGTGGTCGACGCCTCCGGCCTCGGCACGGTCGCGTCCTGCCTCGACGCGGCCGGCGTCCGCGCGGCACGACCGGGCGCCGCCACCGCCGCCGCGACTCCCGTCGGCGCCGCCTGACCCACCCGGAGAACGGAAGCGGGGACGAGAACGGGAAGCGGAACGGAAGGGACGCGAGAAGCGGGAAGCGGGAACCGGAGCAGCGGCGGGGCGGAAGCAGGAACGGGAACGAGAACGTGAGCGAGAACGCCGACAGCAACGGGAACGCGAACGAGAACGCGAACAGCAGCAGGAACGCGAGCAGTCGGCGCCGGCGCGTGACGTGACGTGACGTACGGACCGCGCACGGGCCCGCGCGCTGCGCGATGGTCACGGAAAAGTCTCGGGAATGTATCGGACCAATCGAACATGGTTCTTCCCAGGGGCACCGCGGTTGGCTACCGTGCTCGATCAAGTGGCCGCCCCACCCACACCATTCACAACACCGGCACCACGGACGCCACCACGGACGCCTTTCCCACGCAGGCTCCGCGGACACCACCACGGGTCCACGGCCGTCCCCGCCTCTCTCCGGCCCCGTCGACGCGCAGCCGCCGGCACGCGGTCACCGGCGCCTGGAAGGAGATGCCCGCCATGGCATCGCACCGCAAGCCCCGCAGCACCACGCTCGTCCGGGCCGGCTCGCCGGCCGTCGGCATCACCACGGCGGCGCTCGCCTCCGTCACGCTCCTCGGGACGGGCTCGGGGACCGCGACGGCCGCCGGGACCACCAGGGCGGCGGCCACCGCACCCGCCGTCAGGCCCGGGCCGTCGATCGCCGACGTGCAGCGCCAGGTCGACGACCTGTACCGGCAGGCGGGTTCGGCGACCGAGGACTACGACCAGGCCAAGGAGTCGACGGCCGATCAGCGCAAGGCGCTCGACTCCCTGCTGGACGACATCGCGCGGCGCACGGACCGGATGAACGAGTCGAGACGCAGGCTCGGCATGTTCGCGACCGCGCAGTACCGGCAGGGCGCGGTCTCCCCGACCGCCGCGCTGATATTCGCGGACAGCCCCCAGTCGTACTTCGACGAGACGCAGTTGATGGACCGGATGAGCGATCGGCAGAGCGGCGCGCTCGCCGACTTCCAGGGCCAGCAGGCCGCGGCCGCGAAGAAGCGCGCGCAGGCCGCGAAGCAACTGCAGTCGCTGACGGCCTCCCAGGCCCGGCTGCGGGCGAGCAAGCAGCAGATCCAGCAGAAACTGGGCGACGCGCAGGCGATGCTGTCGAAGCTGACGGCCCAGGAGAAGGCGCGGCTCGCCGCGCTGGAGAAGAAGAAGCAGGCCGAGGCCGACGCGAAGGCCAAGGCCAAGGCCGCGGAGGAGGCCAGGGCCAGGGCCGCCGCCGAGAAGCGCCGGCAGCAGGCGCAGGCCCAGGACCACGACCAGGCCCCGCAGAAGACGACCACGGGCACCACCACCCCGCCCGCCGGTACGACCACGTCCCCCGGCTCGTCCGCGAAGGCGGACCAGGCGCTGGCCTTCGCCCGGGCTCAGATCGGCAAGCCGTATGTCTGGGGGGCGACGGGGCCGGGTTCCTTCGACTGCTCCGGCCTCACGCAGGCCGCGTGGAAAGCGGCGGGCGTCGACCTGCCGCGCACCACGTACGACCAGGTCAACGCGGGCACCCGGGTGGCGACCGCCGATCTGCGTCCCGGCGATCTGGTCTTCTTCTTCTCCGACATCAGCCACGTGGGGATGTACATCGGCGACGGCATGATGATCCACGCCCCGAAGCCCGGCGCGTACGTCCGCGAGGAGTCCATCTACACGATGCCGATCTACGCCTCGGTCCGCCCGGCCTGACGCGGCGGGTCGCGGCGGGTCGCGGGGTCCGGCGGGTCGCGGCGGGGCGCGGCGGGTCTCGGCGGGGTCGCGGGGTCGCGGCGGGGCGCGGCGGGGCGCGTCCGCACGCTCCGGTGTGACGCGGCGCCGGGCGGGCACGCGGACGCCGACCGGCCCTGACGCCGCGTCATGCCACCACTGCCCGACGTGCCGCGGCGTGACCTGGCTCGCGTACCGCCGCACCGCGCCCCGCCTCCCCCTCCCCCTCCCGCACGGGCGTGTTCGCACCCGAACGGGTAACGCGCCGCCACAAGCTCACCAGCGGTCGCGCGGCGATCGCAGCGCATCACAGAAGCATCAGCTTCCCTCAGGTCACGCCAGTTGTGATCTTGCGAGTCCGTTCCGTGACCTCGCGGCTTAGCGTCCTCTCCATGTCCACGCACCGAAAACGCACCAAGCGCCCGCGGCCGTTCGTCTTCGCCGGGGCGGTGTTCCAGGGTTCCGCAGGGCGGACCGCGGCCACCGCCGCGACGCTGGCGCTCGCGGGCGCCGCCACGGCCGCCGCCACGGGGCCGGCGCAGGCGGCGGAGCCCCGCCGGACACCCGCCCAGGTCACCTCCGAGGTGGACGGGCTGTACCGGCAGGCCGAGGCCGCGACGCAGAAGTACAACGGCACAAAGGCGGAGGCGGATCGCACCCGTTCGTCCCTGCACTCCTTGCAGGACGAGGCCGCGCGGACCCAGGACCGGCTCAACACGGCCCGTGACGCGCTCGGTTCCGTGGTCTCGGCGCAGTACCGCTCCGGCGGGCTCGACCCGGCCATGCAGGCCGCGCTGTCCTCCGACCCGGACACGTACCTGGAGAGCGCGTCGGTCGCCGAGCGCGCGACCTCGCGCAACGCGCAGAACGTCCAGCGGGTGCGGGCGGAGCTGACGCAGCTCGGACGGCTGCACGCGCAGGCCGACGGCCGCCTGTCGACGCTCGCCGCGCAGCAGAAGGAACTCGCCGCCCGCAAGGCCGAGATCAACGACAAGCTCACCACCGCGCGGAGCCTCCTCGACCGGCTGAACGCGGCGGAACGCGCCCGCTACGAGACAGCCTCCGCGACCGGCTCCGCCACCGCCGCGCGGAGACCCCCCGGCACGCCCACCCCCTCGGCACTGTCGGCCGCCGCCCCTGGCCACACGGTCGCCGCCTCCGCCGCCTCCGCTTCCGCCTCCGCCGCGCCCCGGGCCGCGAGCGCCCCCGCCGGGCGGGCCGCCGCGGCCGTCGCCTTCGCGTACCGGGCCCTGGGGAAGCCCTACGTCTGGGGCGCGACGGGCCCGAACTCGTTCGACTGCTCCGGCCTCACGCAGGCAGCGTGGAAGGCGGCCGGCGTCTCGCTGCCGCGCACCACCTACACGCAGATCAACGCGGGCAAACGGGTGACACGCTCCCAGCTCGCCCCCGGCGACCTGGTCTTCTTCTATTCGGGCGTCAGCCACGTCGGCCTCTACATCGGCGACGGGAAGATGATCCACGCTCCGCATCCGGGCGCCCCCGTGCGGGTCGCCCCGATCGGCGAGATGCCCTTCGCGGGCGCCACCCGTCCGGCGTAGCCCGGGAGGTACGCGCGCCGGGCCCGGGTCAGGATGGGCCCGGACCCGCAGCCGCCGACGACCCTCCACCACCCACCGGCTGCCGGCCAGTGACCGCCGCGCACGCACGAACCGCGGTACGGCCGGGCATCGCCCGGGAGGGGGCCCGCCGGAGCAGGAAGGGACCGCAGCCGTGAGACGAGCCCTCGCCGTCAGAGCGACCGGAGCCTGCCTCGCCGCGGGCTGCCTCCTGGTCCTGGCCCCGGTGGGTGCCACGCCCCGCGGCTGCGGGGACCTGGCGGGCGGCCGGCTGTGCATCGAGGGCCCGATCGGCGGAGCCGGCGGCTTCACCACGCGCTTCACACAGTACGACGGCAGGCCGGCGGTCCACGTACGCCTCGGCTACCAGCGCAGGGACCGGCGGCTGACGGCGTTCGCGGGCTGGTTCGGCGCGAGCACCACCACGGACGGCCGGGCCCAGCTGTCCGGGCGCCTGGCCACCGCGTCCGACGAGTGCATCCGGGGCGTCCTGATGGATCCCCGCGGCAAGGCGTACGTCACGGGCTGGAGATGCGCGGGCGCGCGCTGACCGAAGCCGTGCGGCGATCGGCCGCACCGAGGGCGCGGGCAGAAGCCACCGCGGCGGACCAGGAACGGCCGCCGGCCCCGACGGGAAAGCAGAACCCCGGCGGAAATGAGAGGCGGCGGGAGAGCGCCACGGCGCCGAGTCGGCCGCGAGGAGGAGTTCCCACTCCTCGCCACTCTTAACGTATAGCGCACCGGGGGGCTTGCGGCAAGGCCCCTCCCAGGGCGCAGAATCTCCGCCCTGGCCGGGAATTCCCGGACACCGCAAGCCAGGGAGCCGATGCGTGAACACCCGGACGACCCGTGCGTTCGACCTGCCCGACCGCCTCTCCCCCAAGGCCGACCCGGCCCTGATCGCCGAAGACGAGCGGCACTTCGCGGCCGTGGCGGAGTGCCTGCGGCGCTCGCTCGCCGAACTGACCGGGCGCCTCGCCGCCGCGCGCAGGTCCCCGGGCGGCATCGGCCGTCAGGCGATGGAGCGCGACGCCGAGATCCACCGGCTGGCCTCTCGGCTGCGCACGCTGCGCCGCTTCGGCCTCGACCTGTGCCTCGGGCGCATGGTGGCCGCCGAGGGTTCCGCGCCCGTCTACGTGGGACGGCTCGGCCTCACCGACGGGTCGGGCCGCCGGCTGCTGCTCGACTGGCGCTCGCCCGCCTGCGAGCCCTTCTTCGGCGCCACCCACGCCAACCCCATGGGGCTGGCGAGCCGCCGCAGATACCGCTGGTCGGACGGCCGGATCAGCGACTACTGGGACGAGGTGTTCGCCGCGGACGGGCTCGTGGGGCACGCGGCGCTGGACGACCAGTCGGCGTTCATCGCGAGCCTCGGCGGCGACCGCTCCTCCCGCATGCGGGACGTCCTCGGCACGATCCAGGCCGATCAGGACGCCATCATCCGGGCGGGTTCCCGCGGCGCCCTGGTCGTGGACGGCGGGCCGGGCACCGGCAAGACGGTGGTGGCGCTGCACCGTTCGGCCTACCTGCTGCACTCCGACCCGCGCCTCGGCGACCGGCGGGGCGGCGTGCTGTTCGTCGGGCCCCATCAGCCCTACCTGGGCTACGTCTCCGACGTGCTGCCCGGCCTCGGCGAGGACGGCGTGCGGACGTGCACCCTGCGCGACCTCGTGCCGGAGGGGGCGTCGGCGGAGCCGGAGGCCGACCCGGAGGTCGCCCGGCTGAAGTCGTCGGCGGATCTCGTGCGGGCGGTCGAGGCGGCCGTGCGCTTCTACGAGGAGCCGCCCGCCGGGGAGACGGCCGTCGAGACCCCGTGGGGGGACGTCCGGGTCGGTGCCGGCGACTGGGCCGCCGCGTTCGGGGCGGCCGACGGCACGCCGCACAACGAGGCACGCGAGCAGGTCTGGGAGGAACTGCTCGCCGTCGTGACCGAGAGGTACGAGAACGAGAACGGCGAAATCGACGAGACCGGCGAGACCGGCGAGCAGGACGGCGAGGGTGAGAACCACGCCCCGCCGGAGCGGCTGCGCACCGCGCTGCGGCACCATCGGGAGCTGCGATCGGTCCTCGACCGGGCGTGGCCGCTGATCGCGGCGGACGACCTGGTGGGCGACCTCTGGTCCGTCCCGGCCTACCTGCGCCGCTGCGCGCCCTGGCTCGAACCCGGCGACGTACGCCTGTTGCAGCGCGCCCAGCCGCGGGCGTGGACCGCGTCCGACCTGCCGATCCTCGACGCGGCACGGCAGCGGCTCGGCGACGTGGACGCGGCGCGCCGCGAGCGCCTGCACCGGCGCGCCCTCGCGGTTGAGCGCGCGCAGATGTCCCGGGTCGTCGACGAGCTGCTCGACGCGGACGACGACGGCGAGGGGGTGATGACGATGCTGCGAGGCCAGGACCTGCGCGAGACCCTGGTGGACGAGCGGTCCCCGGCCCCCGTCGAACCGGACGCCCTCGCCGGTCCGTTCGCGCACGTCGTCGTGGACGAGGCGCAGGAACTGACCGACGCGGAGTGGCAGATGCTGCTGCGGCGCTGCCCGTCGCACAGCTTCACCGTCGTCGGGGACCGGGCGCAGGCCCGGCACGGCTTCCCCGAGTCGTGGCAGGAGCGGTTGGCCCGGGTCGGCCTCGACCGGGTCCGCCTGGCGTCGCTGAGCATCAACTACCGGACGCCGCGCGAGATCATGGCCGTGGCCGAGCCGGTCGTGCGGGCGGTGCTCCCGGACGCGAACGTGCCGGTGTCCGTGCGCGACGCGGGCCTCCCCGTCGGGCACGGTCCGGTCGCCGACCTCGACGCGGTCCTCGACGCCTGGCTCGCCGGCAACGCCGGCGGGACGGCGTGCGTGATCGGCGCCCCCGCGTTCCGCGGGAGGCCGCGCGTCCTGTCGCTGACGCCGGAGCTCGCGAAGGGCCTGGAGTTCGACCTCGTCGTGCTCGTCCGGCCCGAGCGCTTCGGCGAGGGCGTGTCGGGGGCGGTCGACCGCTACGTCGCGATGACGCGCGCCACCCGCCGACTGGTCGTCCTCACCTGACGCGCGGGCCGCGTTCAGGCGCGTCGCGCGAAGGCCACGAACTCGGCCCAGGAGGCGGCCGGGACGAGCAGCCGGCCGCCGTCCCCGGACTTCGAGTCACGCACATGCACGAGGCCGGGACACGCGGCGACCTCGACGCAGTCGCCGCCCTCGGTGCCGCTGTACGTGGACTTCCGCCGGTCCATGGCGACTTCGACGCGCTCGCCGCCGGAGGTGCTGCTGTACGTGGACGTGAACCACACAAGGTCTGCGCTCACAGTTCCTCCGGCACTTCGCCGATGAGGCCCGGACCCGGCCGGTACGCGGGCGCGTGGCGCCGGTCTCTCGGCGCCCGGCCGGGCGCGACGGTTCAGACCAGGCGGCGGGCCGTCGCCCAGCGCGTCAGCTCGTGCCGGTTGGAGAGCTGGAGCTTGCGCAGGACCGCCGAGACGTGCGACTCGACCGTCTTGACCGAGATGAACAGCTGCTTCGCGATCTCCTTGTACGCGTAGCCGCGGGCGATCAGGCGCAGTACCTCGCGCTCGCGCTGGGTGAGGCGGTCGAGGTCCTCGTCGACCGGCGGGGCGTCCGTGGAGGCGAAGGCGTCCAGGACGAAGCCCGCCAGGCGCGGCGAGAAGACCGCGTCGCCGTCCTGGACCCGGAAGATCGAATCGACCAGGTCCGTGCCGGTGATGGTCTTCGTGACGTACCCGCGGGCACCGCCGCGGATGACGCCGATGACGTCCTCGGCCGCGTCGGAGACCGACAGCGCCAGGAAGCGCACCGGGTTCTCCGCGTGCCCCATCAGGGGCGCGCAGCGCCGCAGCACCTCGACGCCGCCGCCGCCGGGCAGGTGGACGTCGAGCAGCACGACCTCGGGGCGGGTCGCCGTGATGACCGTGACGGCCTGGTCGACGTCGGCCGCCTCGCCCACGACCTCGACGCCCGTCTCCTCCGTACGGCCGATCTCGGCCTGCACGCCCGTGCGGAACATCCGGTGGTCGTCCACCAGCACGACGCGTACGCGACGCGCCTCCGGTGCCTCGTCGTCGCTCATGTCCGTCCGTTCCTCGGTCGATTCGTGCCTGCTGCCGTCGGTCCTGCCGCATTGGTGTCTGCCGCATTCGTGCCTGCCGGCGCCGTGGCCGCCACCGGGTCCTCCCGGCGGGCGGCCGCTCCGGCCCGTACCGTACGCGCGGGGCCCCCGTCATGGGGCGACTGCGTGGGCGGCGGGGCCGTTCCGAGGCCCGTGCCGGACGCCGCCGGGGCCCTCACGTCTCGGCCTTCGCGGCCGGTTCCGGCGCCCGTTCCATCTCCAGTTCGACGACCGTGCCGCCCTCGGGGGCGGAACGCAGCGTCGCCGTGCCGCCGTTGCGCCGCATCCTGCCGATGATGGACCCGCGGACGCCCATCCGGTCCTCGGGGACCGCGTCCAGGTCGAAGCCGGGGCCCCGGTCGCGCACCGAGACGAAGACCGAACGGCCCTCCACCTCGGCGTAGACCTGGACCGCGCCGCCCTCGCCGCCGTACTTGGCCGCGTTCACCATCGCCTCGCGCGCCGCCTGGAGCTGGGCGGCGAGCCTCTCGTCCAACGGGCAGTCGCCGACGACCACGACCTCGATCGGCACCCCGTGGTGGTCCTCGACCTCCGCGGCGGTCTTCTTCACCGCCTCGGCGAGGGTGTCGGGCTCCTCCGCCTCGTCCTTGCCGCGGCCCTCCGGCCGGTACAGCCAGGCCCGCAGCTCACGCTCCTGGGCGCGCGCGAGGCGGCGCACCTCGCCGCCGTCGTCCGCGTTGCGCTGGATGAGGGTGAGGGTGTGCAGGACCGAGTCGTGCACGTGCGCCGCGACCTCGGCGCGCTCCTGCGCGCGGATGCGCATCAGCCGTTCCTCGGACAGGTCCTGTGTCATCCGCACGAGCCAGGGACCCACCAGGAGCCCGATGCCCGCGACGACGGCGATGGACGCCGTCAGCACGTTGCCGAACTGCGCCGCCGAGCCGCGGACCACGACGAAGACCGTGAGGCCGAGCCCCACCAGCGCGACGCCCGCGATGCCGCGGCCCACCTGCAGGAGCCGGCGGCGGCGGCCGATCTCCGTCCAGCGGGCGCGGCGCGCGTTGTCCGCCTGGCGCCACACCAGGACGAGTCCGACGCCGATCAGCAGCATCGGCCAGATGTAGCGGCCGGTGCCCGCGAGGCCCGTGTTCACGTTGCTGACGAAGACGACAGCGCCGATCGCGAGCGCGATCAGCGCGAAGACCTGGCCCTTGTCCGGCTTGCGGAGCCGGCGTCTGCCGTCGGGCAGGATCTCGAACAGCGACTTCGGCTGGGCGGCGGACGTGCCTCCCACCCCGAGCGGCACGACGATCCAGAACACCGCGTAGAGCAGAGCGCCGAGGCCCTGCGCGAAGAACAGCGCCAGGAACGCGAGCCGCACCCACACGACGGGCAGCCCCAGGTGGCCCGCGAGGCCGCGGGCGACACCGCCGAGGAAGCGGCCCTCCGCGCTGCGGTACAGCTTGCGCGGGGTCGGCTCCTCGGACACGGCGGCTCGGGGCGTGGCGGCTGGCATGTGTCCGATGGTCACACGACCGGGCGGGGACCGGCACGGGTTCGGGGCCGATATCAGGGACGTCGGGGGTCAATATCAGGGACGGTCCAGGGTCGATGCCGCTGGAGACGGCGGTGGGCTGCCGCCACCATGGACGTATGACACCCCCGCCAGAGCCGAACGGCAGCGACCGGCACGAGCCGGAGCGGGGCGGCCCGGAGCACGACGCCTCCCCCGGCCGCCCCGCCACCGGGCCGCGCCCGCCCGAGCCGGGCACCCGCGCGCAGAGCTCGCCGCAGGACGCGGCGCCGGCGTCCGGCCCGTCCGACCCGTCCGGCTCATCCGGCCCGTCCGGCGCCTCCGCGGGCGGCGCCGGAGCCGGTCGCGGAGGCGGCGGCTCCACGGCGGGCCGGCCGGGGGCGGGCGCCAAGGACCTCGGGCAGGAGGCCGCCGAGGGGCGCGGCCCACTCGTGAGGGCCTCGCGCCAGAAGGTCGTCGCGGGCGTGTGCGGCGGCCTCGGCCGCTACTGCGACGTCGACCCGGTCGTCTTCCGGATCGTCGTCGGCGTCCTGTCCGTCGCGGGCGGCCTGGGCATGATCGTCTACGGGCTCGCCTGGCTGCTGATCCCGCTGGAGGGCGAGGAGGAGAACGAGGGCCGCAAGCTCCTGTCCGGCCGGGTCGAGGGCGCGGCGCTCATCGCGGTCCTGCTCGCCCTCATCGGCTGCGGCCTCTTCCTGTCCATGCTGGGCAACGGCGGCACGCTCAGCTTCTCCATCATGCTGACGAGCGCGGTCGTGGCCTCGGCCGTCTACTCCAAGCACCGGCGCGAGACGGCGGCCGCCGCGGCCCCGCGCGGCCCGGCCGCCGCCCACGGCGTCTCCGACGCGCCGCCCGAGACGAAGGCGCCACCGGTCCCGGGGAGCCCTTCGTGGTGGCGCGACCCGATCGTCAAGGACGGCACCACGGGTCACTACGCGGCCTATGAGGGCTCGTCGTATCTGTGGGGCCCGCAGGACACTCCGTCGGAGGGCCGGCGGCGTTCCCGGGCGCGGGACGCGCGCCGCGGCGCCACCGCGTGGGGGTACGGAGGGGCGGCTCCGGCCGGCCTGCGGGTGGACGAGCGGCACGGCACGGCGGACATCGGGGGGACGATCTTCTTCGCGGCGCTGGTCGCGGGCGGGCTCGGCACCTGGCTCTCCTGGCACACGCACCCGCTGGGGACGACGCTGCAAATAGGTCTGGCCGCGGTGCTCGCGGTCCTCGGCCTCGGTCTCGTCGTGACGTCGTTCGTCGGCCGCACCGGGTGCGGCACGGTCTTCTGGACCGTCGTGACGACGATCCTGCTCGCCGCCGCCACCGCCCTGCCCGACGACATCAGCACGCACTGGAGCCGGGAGACCTGGCGGCCCGTGACGGCCGCTTCGGTGGCGGGCTCGTACCGGCTGGGCTCCGGAGTCGGGAGGCTCGACCTGCGCGAGGTGCAGGTCCCGGCGGGCGCGACGGTCCGCACGTCGGCGCACGTGGGCGGCGGCCTCCTGAGGGTGTACGTGCCGGCGGGCGTCGCGCTCGACGTCCGGGCGAGCTCGACGGCAGGCTCGGTGCGGCTGCCCGGTGACGGGGCCCAGGAGCTGCACATCAGTCCGAACCAGACGCTGCACCGCACCTACCCGGCGCAGGCGTCGAACTCCCTGGCGGCGCGCCCCGGGAAGCCGGCGGGCGCGGCGAGCAGGCCCGGGACGCTGTCGCTCACGCTCGACGTGGGCCTCGGAGAGGTGAAGGTGACCCGTGAGGCGTCATGAGGTGAAGCCGGGACGGCTGATCGTGGGGCTCGTGGCCGTCGCGATCGGCGCCCTGTACGCGGGCAACGCGGCGGGCGCCTGGCACACGGAGTGGTTCGCGGCGCTGCCGCTGCTGTTCGGGGGCCTGGTGCTGGCCGCCCTCGTCGGCTTCGCGGCTCACAAGGCCCGGCGGCGCCGCAGGCCGAGGTCCGACCAGGCCGCGTCGAGCGACAGCACGGGCGTGCCGGCGAGCAGCAGCGGGAGCCAGGCCATCAAGTAGGCGAGGTCGTTGCCGTAGTAGTAGGGCGTGGACTGCCAGCTCACGGTGAGCCACAGGCTGAGCGAGATGAGGGCCCCGCCGGCCGCGGCGACCCGGCCGAGGATGCCGAACAGCGTGCCGATGCCGACGGCGAGTTCGCCGAGCGCGATGGCGTAGCCGAAGCCGGCGGGGCTCTTGAGGGCCAGGTCCACGAGGGCCGGGATCGCGGCGCTGTCCCGCACGCCGTGCATCATGACGCCGATGGAGCCGGGGCCGCTGGATCCGAAGAAGCCGTGCGTCGTCAGCTTGTCGATGCCCGCGTAGATGAAGGTGACGCCGAGGAACACCCGCAGCGGCAGCAGCGCGTAGACCGGGGGTATCCCCCGCAGGCCCCGGGGCCTGTTCCGGCCGCCGTCGCCCACCGTGCCCAAACTGTTCGTCCGAAAGCTCTGTGCCATGGCCGGTCTGCCCTTCTGGTCCGCGCGGGTGCCTCACGGGCCGGTCCCGGCCGTGAGGCTTCATTAGTGCATACGCACACGGGCGCCCGGACGCTCACCCCCGCGCCGAAGGGCCGGGGAACGGCTCGCATTCTCAGCGGACTCTCAGGGTCCGCGGGTCCGGCACGGCGGACCGCTCCGGGGCTCCGCGGGTCCCACAAGGCGGACCGCTCCGTGGCTCGGCGCGCCCGCGCTCCGGCGGCCGGTGCCCACCCTGCCGTGCGGCGGGGGCGGAGGGCCGCGTGGCTCAGTCGCAGATCTCGACGGTGACCGTGTTCGTCTCGACCCCGCCCGCCGTGACGACCTGGATGCCGACCGGACCGGGCTCCACCTCGACCGGTACGGGCACCGTGAGGACGGCGTCCGTCGGGTTGGCGAAGCCGCCGGGCACCGGGACCAGCGGAACGTGCACGTGGACGGCGCCGATGCGCACGACCATGCCGGCCAGGCGGTCCGGGCCCGCGGCGCCGGGCGGGACGAACCCGGTGCCGCGGATCTCGATGTCGTCACCGGTCCTGATGGGCGCGTCCAGGTCGCCCGCCTCCCGGGCACGGACCACGGACAGCACGACGGGCCGGCTGCCCTCGGCGAACTTGCCCGCGAAGTACGTGGCGGCCGAGACCGCGACGAGCAGCGCCAGCCCCCAGGGCAGGTCCGGGAGCTGGTCGGGGCGGCGGGCGAGCCGTACCGCGGCGAGGACGACGGCGGCCGCGTTGACGAACACGTACTGCACGTCGGTGAAGCTGCCCCGGCGGTCGTCGTCGCAGAGCAGGTCGGCCGGGCGCGGGCGGTCGGACCGGACCTTCTGTACCCGCCGGTTCGCGACGCGCCCGGCGACGATCCTGCGGACGACGACGGCGATCGCGCAGACCACGGCCAGCACGCTCAGCAGTCCCGCACCGTGCCCGAGCCCGAGGCCCGAGACGAGGGCGTCCCGGTCCCGGTGCCGGGAGGCGCCGGCGAGCTGGAGCGCGATGACGAACACCGCGAAGACGGCGAGCAGCAGCCAGGCGGACGCGACCGTGCGGGAGGTGGACAGGCGGTTGTCGTCCCCGACGAGGGGCGCAAGCAGCCCGCCGCGCGAGCGGTGCAGGGTCGCCGCCGCGCTCAGCAGGCCCGCGAAGAAGACCCCCGCGATCAGCCCGGCCGTGCGGGCGACGCTCCATCCCGCTCCGACGGCGGTGAGCGCCTGCACGAGGACGAGGACGACGACGCCGCCCCAGACCGCGAACAGGCTCGCGCGCCACACCGCGGCGAGCCAAGCCTCGCCGGCCTCCCGGCCGCGCTCGGCGACCGCGCGGGCCGCCTGCGTCAGCTCGTCCGACACCCACTGGCGCGACGCGCTCGTGGAGTACTCGACCGCGGCGGGCAGGCCGTGCCCGGCCGCGAGCCGGTCCCGCTGGGCGAGGAAGTCCGCGAGCGCCCTGCGATGCCCTTCGCGCGCGCCGTGCGGGCAGTCGCCGCAGGTGCATCCGCCCCCGTGCCCCGTACCGGCACGCTCCGCCGCCTCTCGCACCGCCACGCAGAACGCCCTCTTCCCGCCCCGTTGCCCCGACCCCGAACTACCTTGTGATGAGAGGGAATTCTGCCGTACATACCGGCCCCTCCCGGCCGGGAACGGCCCCTCGCGGGTGACGACACCGTCACGATCCGGGATCGGGCGGGCCCGGAGCGACGCGCCGGACCCGGGCCGCGCCCCGCCGGGACCGGACGCCACCGGCCCCGCCCGGGCGCCAGGACGCCGCCAAACCTGTCGCCACCGCTGGAGACATGCTCGCCCCACCGGCTAGAGTTCATGGCGGGCCGCAGCAATCGGCCCCGCGCTGCCGTCGCCGGCGACGCGGGTCCGGGCCCTGTCTTTCCCGGAAGAGGTACGCATGCCGCCAGAAGCCCGGTCCCGCGCGGCGGACCGGCTCGACGACGACGATTACCCGGCCTTCACGATGGGGCGTGCGGCCGAGATGATCGGTACGACACCCGCGTTCCTGCGCGCCATCGGAGAGGCCCGGCTGATCACGCCGCTGCGCTCCGAGGGGGGCCACCGCCGCTACTCGCGCTACCAGCTGCGCCTGGCGGCCCGCGCCCGCGAGCTCGTGGACGCGGGCACCCCGATCGAGTCGGCCTGCCGGATCATCATCCTGGAGGACCAGCTCGAAGAGGCCCTGCGGCTGAACGAGCAGCTCCGGAAGGAGCCGGCCGCGGGCGGGGACGCCAGGAGCGGGACGCCCGGTCCGGGCCCGCGCGACTCCTGAAGCGGCCCGCGCGCCGACCGGTACCGCCCCGACCTGCGAGGCGCCCGCCGGCGGTGCCCGCGCGGTCGCCCGCCCAGGGGCACTGAAATCTGTCGCAACGACTGCAGGATTTGGGGTGGCCGGCGGGGGAAATTTTCCTCCGTCGCCGCCCCGTAAAAATCTTTCCGAGCACATTACTGGGGTGCCGTGCTAGTCTGGAGCCTAGTTGCAGTTGTGGTTCCCAAAAACTTCGAGTGCACTTACCGGCCTCTTCGGCCGGCGGGTGCACTTTCGTTTTTCCTGGATTTACCGGTCCGCCGGATTTCCGGGCGGGGCAATCATCGGCAACACAGGGCGGCACAGTGCGGTCCTGCAATTGCCCCGAAATGGAGAATGTTATGGCCACCGGAACCGTGAAGTGGTTCAACTCGGAAAAGGGCTTCGGCTTCATCGAGCAGGATGGCGGCGGCGCCGACGTCTTCGCCCACTACTCGAACATCGTCGCCAACGGCTACCGTGAGCTCCAGGAAGGCCAGAAGGTCAGCTTCGACGTCACGCAGGGCCAGAAGGGCCCGCAGGCGGAGAACATCACCATCGCCTGACCCTCGCGGCTCACACGAGCGGCTGGAGCCGGGGTTCCGGTCTGTCGACCGGGCCCCGGCTCGCCGTGTGTCGCGGCGCCGACAGGGCGCCGCGACACCGTTCGGCCGCATCGCGGCGGTCCGTGCGCCGGAAGTCCGCCCGCTCGCGGCGGACCTTCCGGCCGCACCGGAGCACCGCCGCACCGCACCACCCCGCGCCCACCTGCGCACCCCGCGTCGTTCACCGCCGCGCTCGACCCGTCGCCACCGGAGTACCGCCGGGTCCTTATCCGCCCGTGGACGGGCAGCGCGGGAAACATCGGACGGCACACCCGCGAACGACCGGGCACTGCCCGCATCACCAAGCGGATGCGCGCCTGTGTCCCGCGTCCGGGCACGATGCCCGCACGCAATGCAAAGAAATCGATCCCTGATTAGCGACAGGGTCGCCCATCGCTGTACCCCGGCTCGTTCCTGCGAATCTTCGTACCGTTCACGGTGCCGGGAATTCCTCGATACGTGCCGCATCGAGGAAGGTTCACCCTTGAACCGGTCACCCGGCACGAACAATCGCACATCCAATTCTTCCCGCGGGGTTTCCGCCCGCCGCGGAGGCTCGGCGGGCGGCGCCTCCGGCGGCCGCGGTGCCGCGTCGCGTCGCAACGGCGCGGGCAGCGGGCGCGGCGCCGGCCGCGGCAGGGCCGTCGCCCAGCCCCGCGCGTTCACCGCACCCGAGCCCATCACTCCCGCGCTGCCGCCCGTCGACTCCTTCGAGGAGACCGGCCTGCCGGAGGCCCTGCTCACGGCGCTGCGCGCCGAGGGCGTGACCGCACCGTTCCCCGTTCAGGCGGCGACGCTGCCGAACTCCCTGGCCGGACGCGACGTCCTCGGCCGCGGCCGTACCGGCTCGGGCAAGACCCTGGCGTTCGGCCTGAGCATGGTGGCCCGCACGGCGGGCCTGCGCGCCCAGCCGCGCCGGCCGCTCGCCATGGTCCTCGTGCCCACGCGCGAGCTGGCCCAACAGGTCGCCGACGCGCTCTCCCCGTACGCGAAGGCGCTCAGGCTGCGCACGGCCACCGTCGTCGGCGGCCTGTCCATCGGCCGCCAGGCCGACGCGCTGCGCTCCGGTGCCGAGATCGTCGTGGCGACCCCCGGTCGGCTGCGCGACCTCGTCGAACGCGGCGACTGCGTGCTGTCCGACGTCGTGGTCAGCGTCCTCGACGAGGCCGACCAGATGGCCGACATGGGCTTCATGCCGCAGGTCACGGCGCTGGTGGACCAGGTGTCGCCCGAGGCGCAGCACATGCTCTTCTCCGCCACGCTCGACGCGAACATCGAACGCCTGGTGAAGCGTTACCTCGACGACCCGGTGGTCCACGTCGGCGACGTGGAGGACGGCGTGGTCAGCACGATGGAGCACCACATCCTGTACGTGCGGGACGTCGACAAGCAGGCCGTGACCATCGAGATCGCGGCCCGCGAGGGGCGCGTCCTGATGTTCCTCGACACCAAGCACGCGGCCGACCGGCTCGCCAAGAACCTGCTCAAGCAGGGCGTACGGGCGGCGGCCCTGCACGGCGGCAAGTCGCAGTCCCAGCGCACCCGCACGCTGACGCAGTTCAAGGACGGCCTGGTCAACGTGCTGGTCGCCACGAACGTGGCGGCGCGGGGCATCCACGTCGACCAACTGGACCTCGTCGTCAACGTCGACCCGCCGGCCGACCACAAGGACTACCTGCACCGCGGCGGCCGCACGGCCCGCGCGGGCGAGTCGGGCCTCGTGGTCACGCTCGTCCTGCCGGACCAGCGGCGCGAGGTGACCCGGCTGGTCGGGCAGGCGGGCATCACCGCGCAGACCACCCAGGTCAACTCCGGGGAGGCCGAACTCGGCCGCATCACCGGAGCACGCAAGCCCTCGGGCGTGCCCGTGGTCATCACGCCTCCCCCGGCCCCGGCCCGCCCCGCGGGTTCGGCTACCGCCTCCAGGAACCGCAGGTCCCGCCCCGGGGCGGCCAGGCGGCGGAGCGCGGCCGGCACGGGCGCACCGCGCGAGGCGGGCTCCGTGCCCGCACCCCGCTCGCGGCGCGGCG
>NZ_JAKGCV010000290.1 GCF_021556455.1 Streptomyces fuscigenes
GCCCGCGTACGGCTTCCCGGCCCAGCCGCCGGCCTACGGCGCGCCGGTGCAGGGCACGCCGGCGCCGGCCGGCCCGGCCTACGGCTACCCGGCGCAGCCCGGCCCGGCCACGGCACCGCAGCAGGGCCAGATGCCCCCCGGGGGCTACGGATACCCGACGGCGCCCACCGCCCCCGTACCGGCGGGCGGCAGCGGCTCCGGCCTGACCCGGGTCGAGTGGCGCATGATCGTTTCGGCGGCCGTCGCCGTCGTGCTGATCCTGGGCGGCGGCATCTGGTACTCGCACAGCGGAGACGGACGGAGCACGCAGGCGGCCAAGGACGGCGGTCACACCGCGCACCCGTCGGCGAGCGGCACCACGTCCGCCCGCGAGAAGGCGCCCGCCGATCCGGACTCGAAGGTGTCCTTCCGCGTTCCGCTGCCGACCGCCACCGACCTGCACAGCGTCGGCGGATCCTGGCTCACCGGCAGCATCTACGCGAAGGCCGGCATCGCCAGGATCACCGGCTACGACCCGGCCACGGGCGCCGTGCGCTGGACCGTCCCCCTGCCGGGCGACGTGTGCGAGGCCAGCCCGCACGTCAGCGCCGACGGCAAGACCGCCGTGGTCTTCGACGCCGCGCCGCGCACGGAGACCACCGCGCCCGGAGCCTGCACCAAGATCGGCGTGATCGACCTGTCGGCGGGCCGGCTGCTGTGGAGCAAGACCGTCGACCACCCGGGCGGCGACGACGCCCTGCGCTTCGACGACGTCACCCAGACCGGCGACACCGTCGCCGCGGGCAGCACCAGCGGCGGCGCGGGCTTCGACCTGACCACCGGCGCGATCCGCTGGAAGCCGCAGCCGAGTTCGCTGAACGACTGCCACGACGCCGGCTACGCGGGCGGCACCATCCTCGTGGCGTCCCGCCAGTGCGGCTACGGCGACGAGTCACAGATCACCGTCGAGAAGATCGACCCCACGTCGGGCGCCACGCTGTCCTCGTACAAGATGCCGCCCGGCGTCGAGGACATCCACACCGTCTCGACCGACCCGCTGGTCGTCGCGGCCGACGTGGGCGACACCGGCTCCCAGGGCATCTCCGACTTCTTCTCCCTGGACGCCGCCACCGGCAAGCTCAAGGCGAAGATCTCGGCCGCGGCCAACACGTACGCGGCGCGCTGCACCGACGCGATGGAGAACTGCACCGACGTCCTCGTCGGCAACGGCAGGCTCTACCTGTCGACGCAGGAGCACGACGCCGGGGACGGCAAGGCACTCGACGAGACCAACGAGATCGTCTCGTTCGACCTGGCCACCGGCAAGGGCACCACGCAGCGCGCCGACGCCGGCGACGGCTGGACCGCCCGGCTCCTGCGCATGGACGGCCCCGACCTCATCGCGTACAAGACCGGCCCGTACGACAAGGGCGGCCAGGTCGTCTCCGTCGACGGGCAGACGTTCCGCCAGACGACGCTGATGCGCAACCCCTCGGACCGGTCCACCCGCGAGGACGAGGGCACCTTCGTCTCCAACGGCTCCGAGGTGCGCTTCGGTGACGGCCGGCTGTTCCTGTCGCAGATCTTCGTCGACAAGCCGAGCGACACCCTGGAGACCAAGAAGCCGCTGGTGCTGGCCTACTCGACGCACTGACCGGCGACCGGCCCGGGGCCCGCCCCCACGGAGCGGGCCCCGGGCCGGGCCGCCGCCCGCGGCCGCGGGCTCCCGGTGACACGGAGAACCGGCCCGAATTCCACAATCCGGGGGTCTTCTGGCCGGTAGGGGGCGCGCATCCTCGAACAAGCGTGTAGCTTGCCGGGTCTAGGTACCGGGGGCCCGAGCCGTTTCGGCCGGGATGGGGGGATGTCGATGGGCGTACGGCTCATGGTGATCGACGATCACCGGCTGCTGGCGGAAGCACTCGCCTCGGCGCTGAAGCTGCGCGGGCACCGCGTGCTCGCCTCCGCCGCGCCCACGGCCGGTGCCGCCGAGCTCGTCGTCAGCCGCGCGCCCGAGGTGTGCCTCATGGGGACGGCCGCGCCGGCCGAGCCGGGCGCGTTCGACCCGATCGTGCGGATCAAACGGGACCGCCCGCAGGTCGCGGTCGTCGTCCTCGGGCCGGTGCCCAGCCCGCGCGGCATCGCGGCGGCGTTCGCCGCGGGCGCGTCCGGGTACGTCCGCCACGACGAGCGCATCGAGGGCGTCGAGCGGGCCATGGTCAAGGCGCGCGCCGGCGAGACGGCGGTCGCGCCGGCGCTGCTGCAGGGCGCGTTCACGGAGCTCCTGCACCCGGCGGCGGAGCCCGACGACGAGGGCCGAAGACTCCTCGCGATGCTGACGCCCCGCGAGATCGAGGTGCTGGTCAGGGTCGCGGAGGGCGAGGACACCCGGGGGATCGCGGCGGGCATGGGCATCGCGCCGTCCACCGCTCGCACGCACGTGCAGCGGGTCCTGATGAAGCTGAACGTGGGATCGCGCCTGGAGGCCGCGGCCCTGGCGGCCCGCACCGGCCTGCTGGACCGCGCGGAACGCGGCGCGTAGACCGGGTCCTTGGGCCCGCCCGGCGGACGCCGCTGCCGGCCGCCGCCGGGCTCCGTCGGGAACGCGCCGGGGCGGGACCACCGCGGCCCCGCCCCAGCCCCCGCCACTACGCCACCCGGTGCGCGCCCTTCGAGGGCGTCGCCTCGAAGATCCGCGGCGCCGTGTGACCGGCCTCCGCGAACGCCGACTCGACGGCCTTCGTCACGCGCTCCACGTCCCCGCTCTCCACGAGCACGACCGCCGAGCCGCCGAAGCCGCCGCCCGTCATCCGCGCACCCAGCGCGCCCGCCGCGGCCGACGCCTCGACGGCCAGGTCCAGTTCCGCGCAGGACACCCGCAGGTCGTCGCGCAGGGACGCGTGCCCGGCCAGCAGGATCTCGCCCGTCGCGCGGGTCCCGCCCGCCTCCAGCAGCTCGATCACGCGCTCCACGCGCGCGTCCTCGCTCACGACGTGCCGCACGTAGCGCACCACGTTCTCCGGCTGCCCCGCCGCCTCGAGGCGCGCGAGCGCCGCGGGCAGCTCCGCGTACGGCACGTCCCGCAGGGCGCGCACGCCCAGGGCGCGCGCCCCCGCCTCGCACCCGGCGCGGCGCTCCGCGTACGCGCCGTCACCCAGCTCGTGCTTGACGCGGGTGTCGACCACCAGCAGCCGCAGTCCCTGCGCGGCCAGGTCGAACGGCACCTGGCGCTGCGTCAGGTCGCGCGTGTCGAGGTACAGCGCGTGGCCCTCCGTGCAGCAGGCCGACGCCATCTGGTCCATGACCCCGCAGGGCACTCCGACGAACTCGTTCTCCGCGCGCTGCGCGAGCACCGCCGCCCCGGCCGGGGACAGGCCCAGCCCGTACAGGTCGTCGAGCGCGGCGGCCGTCGCGACCTCCAGCGCCGCCGACGACGACAGGCCCGCGCCCGTCGGGACACTCGACGTCACATGGATGTCCGCGCCGCCGACCTCGTGACCCGCCTCGCGCAGCGCCCACACGACCCCGGCCGGATAGGCGGCCCAGCCCCCGGCCTCGGAGCGCGGGCGCAGGCCGGCGATCTCCAGCTGGACGATGCCCTGCCGGGTGTCGGCCGAGTGCAGCCGCAGCAGGCCGTCCGATCGGCGCGAGACCGCGACGACCGTCGTGTGCGGCAGCGCGAGCGGCATCACGAAGCCGTCGTTGAAGTCGGTGTACTCGCCTATCAGGTTGACCCGGCCCGGCGCGGCCCACACGCCCTCGGGCCGGGCGCCGTAGAGAGCGGCGAACCCGTCGGCCGTGGCCCCGGCCGCCCCGGCGGCTGTGTCGTTCACGCGTTCTCCCGTGCGAAGTTCCAGGCGTCCTCGACGATTCCGGCGAGGTCGGAGCGGCTCGGCGTCCAGCCCAGCCGCTCGCGGGCCGTGCGTGCCGACGCGACCAGCACGGCCGGATCGCCGTCCCGGCGGCCCGCGGTCACCTCGGGCACCGCGTGCCCGGTGACCTTGCGGACGGTGTCGATGACCTCGCGCACCGAGAAGCCGTTGCCGTTGCCGAGGTTGCAGATCAGGTGCTCGCCCGCGGTGGCGGCCTCCAGGGCCGCGAGGTGCGCCTCGGCCAGGTCGGCGACGTGGATGTAGTCGCGCACGCAGGTCCCGTCCGGCGTCGGGTAGTCGTCGCCGTACACCGAGATGGACTCCCGCCTGCCCAGGGCGACCTGGAGGACCAGCGGGACGAGGTGCGACTCGGGGTCGTGCCGCTCGCCCGCCGTGCCGTAGGCGCCCGCGACGTTGAAGTACCGCAGCGACACCGCCGCCAGGCCGTGCGCGGCGCACTCGCTCGCGATCATGTGGTCGACGGCGAGCTTCGTCGCGCCGTACGGGTTGGTGGGCGCCGTCGGGTCGCTCTCGGTGATGGGCGTGGAGACCGGCTCGCCGTACGTGGCGGCCGTGGAGGAGAAGACCAGCGTGCGCACCCCGGCGCCGCGCATGGCGGCCAGCAGCGCCATCGAGCCGCCGACGTTGTTCTCCCAGTACTTCTCCGGCTTGACGACGGACTCGCCCACCTGCGAGGACGCGGCGAAGTGGAGCACCGCGTCGTACGAGCCGTCGAGCCAGCGGGCGGCGTCCTGCACGCGCCCCTCGACGAACGCGGCACCCTCGGGCACGCCCTCGCGGAAGCCGGTGGAGAGGTCGTCGAGGACGGTCACCTCGTGGCCGGCCTGAAGCAGGTGCGTGGCCACGACGCTGCCGACATAGCCCGCGCCACCCGTGACCAGGTACTTCCCTTTACTCACTCGCTCGCTACCTCTCGCAGTCGCGCCGCCGCCGCCTCGGGCGGAACGTCGTTGATGAACACGCTCATGCCGGACTCCGAGCCGGCGAGGTACTTCAGCTTGCCCGACGTGCGGCGGATGGTGAACAGCTCCAGGTGCAGCGCGTACTCCTCCCGGCCCAACGCCCGCAGCGGCGCCTGGTGCCACGCCGAGATGTACGGGGTGCGGGGCTGGTCCGGGCCGAAGATCCGGTCGAAGCGGCGCAGCAGCTCCAGGTAGACGCGCGGGAACTCGGCGCGCGCGCCGTCGTCCAGGCCCCGCAGGTCGGCGACGCGGCGCCTGGGGTGGAGGTGCACCTCGTAGGGCCAGTGCGCCGCGTACGGCACGAACGCCGTCCAGTGCTCGGTCTCCAGCACGATCCGCTCGCCGTCGGCGCGCTCGCGGGCGACGACGTCCTCGAAGAGGTTGCGGCCGGTCGAGGCCCGGTGCTCGGCGGCCGAGCGCAGCATGAGCGCCGTGCGGGGCGTGACGAACGGGTACGCGTAGATCTGCCCGTGGGGGTGGGCGAGGGTGACGCCGATCTCCTCGCCGCGGTTCTCGAACGGGAAGACCTGTTCGACCTGCGGGAGTTCGGCGAGCTCGGCCGTCCGGTCCGTCCACACGTCGAGGACGAGCCCGGCCTGCTCCTCGTCGAGGTCGGCGAACGAGGCGTCGTGGTCGGAGGTGAAGCAGACGACCTCGCAGCGGCCGGAGTCGCCGGACAGGGAGGGGAACCGGTTCTCGAACACGACGACGTCGTAGTCGGCGTCCGGGATCTCGGTGTGCCGGCCGTCGCGGGACGGGTCGAGCGGGCACTCGTCGGCGGGCGGGTGGTAGGTGCGTTCCTGGCGGTGCGAGGCGATGGCGACGGCGTCCCCGAGGAGCGGATCGTGCCGCACTTCGGAGGAGGTGGCGACCCGGCCGAGCGGCCGCGCGTCGACGGCATCGCGCACGACGTCGTCGCGGCGGTCGTAGTAGATCAGCTCACGGCCGTCGGCGAGCGTGGTCACCGTCTTCTTCATGGTCTCTCCTGTCGGCGCGGGCGCCGGCCTGATGCGCAACACATACAAACATAATCGCACATATAGAAACCATGGTGGGAGTCCATAGTCAAGGGATGGCCCAGGAACCGCCCCGAAATCCGCTCACGATCCAACAAAGTGCGTCACGGGGTGACGCGGCCGGGACGCCCGGGAACGGCGGGGCGAACCGCCGGTGAAGCGCCACCGGACGCCCGGCGGTGCCTTGTTGACGTCCCGCCGGCGGCCGGACGGCCCTGTGTTCCGGCGCGGGTGGTCCGTTCCGGCCTCGTCGGGGCCCGGCGGGCGGCGGTACGGCCCGGCCCCGGCGGCACGGGCCCGGCGGCACGGGCCCGGGCACGGGCAGCCTCAGGCGGTGAGCCGTTTCACCAGCGTGTACTCGGTGACGCCCGGCGGGTAGTCCTCGATCTCCCCCGCCACCTCGTAGCCCTGCTTGACGTAGAAGCCCGGCGCCTGGAAGTCCCACGTCTCCAAACGGCAGCGCGCGCACCCGCGTTCCTCCCGCGCGGCGCGTTCCGCTTCCGCCAGCAGCCGGGCGCCGAGCCGGCCGCCGCGGTGGCGCCCCTCCACCCACAGCAGGTCCACGTGCAGCCAGCGTGCCCAGGTCCGGCCCGTCAGGCCCCCGGCCAGCGCTCCCGTGCCGTCCTCCACCAGCCATATGTGCAAGGGGACTTCGTCCTCCAGCGGAGTGCCCCGCAGCGCCCGCAGTGTCGGGGAGCGCCGGGTGTTCGTCTCGCGCAGGCGCTGCTCGAGCAGCACGTGCCGCTCCTTGTCGATCCCTGTCTCCATGCGGAACATGCGCCCCACAGTAAGCACAGGAGTCGGCCAGTTCTGCGTTTTCCCTTCCGCTTGCGGCCCCCGCCCGTACCCTGATCCTCAGCGCCGGTGGGGGCCGGTGCTGAACAGGGGTGAAGTCGGTCGGGCGCGACGCCCGGGGCGGGGTCGGCGGTCTTCTCGGACGGCGGCGGCCGCGCCGGGGACCGTCCGATCCCGATGCCGGGCCTCGCGTCGCCGTTCGGCTTCGCTCCCCGCCTTATGGGGGTGTCCTACATGGTACGAATCCGGGTTCTGGTGGTCGACGACCACAGGATCTTTGCCGAGTCGCTCGCCGCCGCGCTGGCGGCCGAGCCCGATGTGGAGGTGGCGGCGGCGGGCAGTGGCCCGGCCGCGCTGCGCTGCCTGGAGCGGGCCGCGGCCGAGGGCCGCCGCTTCGACGTGATGCTGGTCGACGCCGACCTCGGCACGACGGCCGCAGGTCCCGGCCGCACGGTGCCGGGCGCCGCGCAG
>NZ_JAKGCV010000291.1 GCF_021556455.1 Streptomyces fuscigenes
GCCCGGGCGCTCGCCGAGTAGACGGCGCCGCCCCGGCCCTGGGCCGCCGCCGGCCCAGCCCGGCCGGCACGCCCCGCCCCCGGCCGGTGGCGGTGCGTGAAACCCACGTGACCGGGCCCGGCCGCCGTGTCACCATCGAGGTGTCGCACCGCGGGCCGGGGGAATCAATCCGTCCGTCCCGGCGTTGACCTGTTCGACGCCGCACGTGGGCGGCACTCCGACGACGTAAGGATCCGATGACCCCCTCTTCCTCCACTTCCCGGGACGCGCAGAACACCGCCGCGGGCCGCACTGCGGACCCCCGCACCGACAGCCTTCGGGCCGACGCCCTGATGGAAGAGGACGCCGCCTGGAGCCGCGGGATCGACCAGGACCGCGACGGCGAGCAGTTCGACCGCTCGGACCGGGCCGCGCTGCGGCGCGTGGTCGGCCTGTCCACCGAGCTCGAGGACGTCACCGAGGTCGAGTACCGGCAGCTGCGCCTGGAGCGCGTCGTGCTGGTCGGCGTGTGGACGTCCGGCACGCTGGAGGACGCGGAGAACTCCCTCGCGGAGCTCGCGGCCCTGGCGGAGACCGCCGGCGCGCTCGTGCTCGACGGCGTGGTGCAGCGGCGCGACAAGCCGGACCCGGCCACCTACATCGGCTCGGGCAAGGCCCAGGAGCTGCGGGACATCGTCCTCGACAGCGGCGCCGACACCGTCGTCTGCGACGGTGAGCTGAGCCCCGGCCAGCTGATCCACCTCGAGGACGTCGTCAAGGTGAAGGTCGTCGACCGCACGGCGCTGATCCTCGACATCTTCGCCCAGCACGCCAAGTCCCGCGAGGGCAAGGCGCAGGTGGCGCTCGCGCAGATGCAGTACATGCTGCCGCGGCTGCGCGGCTGGGGCCAGTCGCTCTCCCGGCAGATGGGTGGCGGCGGCAGCGGGGGCATGGCGACCCGCGGCCCCGGTGAGACCAAGATCGAGACGGACCGGCGCAGGATCCGCGAGAAGATGGCGAAGATGCGCCGGGAGATCGCGGAGATGAAGACCGGCCGCGAGATCAAGCGGCAGGAGCGCAAGCGGCACCGCGTGCCGTCGGTCGCGATCGCCGGCTACACCAACGCCGGCAAGTCGTCCCTGCTCAACCGCCTGACCGGCGCGGGTGTCCTGGTGGAGAACGCGCTGTTCGCCACCCTCGACCCGACCGTGCGGCGCGCGGAGACGCCGAGCGGGCGGCTCTACACCCTCGCGGACACGGTCGGCTTCGTCCGGCACCTGCCGCACCACCTGGTGGAGGCCTTCCGCTCGACCATGGAGGAGGTCGGCGAGTCCGACCTCCTCCTGCACGTGGTCGACGGGTCGCACCCCGCGCCCGAGGAGCAGCTGGCCGCGGTGCGCGAGGTCGTGCACGACGTCGGCGCGAAGGACGTCCGCGAGATCGTCGTGATCAACAAGGCGGACGCGGCGGACCCCCTGGTCCTCCAGCGCCTGCTCGGCGCCGAGCGCAACGCGATCACCGTGTCGGCCCGTACGGGCGAGGGGATCGCGGAGCTGCTGGCGCTGATCGACGCCGAGCTGCCCCGCCCCGACATCGAGCTCGAGGTGCTCGTGCCGTACACGCACGGGGCGCTGGTCTCACGGGTGCACGCCGAGGGCGAGGTCCTGTCCGAGGAGCACACCCCGGAGGGCACGCTGCTCAAGGCGCGCGTCCACGAGGAACTGGCGGCGGCGCTCGCGCCGTACACGCCGGCCGCGGCGCACTGAGCGCCCGGCCGGGCGCCCGGCCGCACCATCGCACAACCGGGCAGGGCCCGTGCCCCCGTCGCACCGGGGGACACGGGCCCTGCCCGTCGGCGTCGCGCGCCGGCTACTGCGACTGCGACGCGAACTTCTTGCTGACGCTGTCGTAGATGCCCTCGGCCTCCTTGCCCAGGTGCGGTCCCGCCAGCCAGCCCGCCGGCACCGGTCCGATCGACGTGTTGGACACCAGCGCGGGCTTGCCGTCGTCGCCGTTCGCGATCCAGCCGCCGCCCGAGGCGCCGCCGGTCATCGTGCAGCCGACGCGGTACTCCGTCGGCTCGGTGGCGTTCAGCGACAGCCGTCCGGGACGGCCCGCGCACTGGTAGAGCTTCTGGCCGTCGAAGGGCGGCGCCGCCGGATAGCCGTTCGCCGTGAGCGTCGAGATGTCGGGCACCGCCGGCGCGTTGAAGTCCACGGGCAGCGCCGCGCCGACCGTCTCCTGCAGCGACCGGCCCGTCCCGCCGTTCTCGGGGGTCACGTGCAGCACGGCGAAGTCGTAGGGCGAGCCGTGCCCGCCGGTCTCCGAACCCTCCGCGATCCACTGCGAGGACGTCTCGGCCCAGTCGGCCCACCAGACCCCGTACGGCGCCAGGGCCTTCTCACCCGCGCCGTGCAACTGAGCCGTGGACAGGCCGTTGTTGTTGTACGACGGCACGAACGCGATGTTGCGGTACCAGCCGCCGTCCTTGCCCGCGTGCACGCAGTGGCCCGCCGTCCAGACCAGGTCGGACTTGCCGGGGTGCGCCGGGTCGGTGACCACGGTCGCCGAGCAGACCATCGAGCCCTGCGGCCCGTCGAAGAACAGCTTGCCCTCCACCGGCACGGTCTTCGCGTACGGCGTCCCCGCCTGCCGGGCCTGCACCGGGGCGGGCTCCGGGTCGGTGACGCCCTGGTCGCCGGAGATGTCGTGCGGCTGCACGGGCTGCTCGGCCGGCTCGTCGGCCTTGCGCATCCGGTCCGGGTCCCACAGGCCCTGGATGACCGGGTTGACGAAGTCCTGGGCCTGGCGGAGCCATTCGTCCCGGTCCCAGTTCTTCCACTCGCCGTGCTTCCACTTGTCCAGGTCGATCCCGTGCTGCTTGAGCTTGTCCTTGAGGTCGTCCGGAATGGTGATCTTCGGGGCCGCCGCGGTGGCCGACGCGGAGACCGGGGCCTGCGCGCCCGCGGAGTCGTCGTCGCCGGGCCCGCACGCGGTGGCGGTCAGCGCGAGCGCCGCCGCCGCGGCCGTGGCCGCCAGCACGCGCACCCCGCGCCTCCTTCCTGGGCTGCGCGGGGCGGAGGGCGGGCGGATCGGTCGCATCTGGGTTCCCCCTGGAACGGTCTCTGGCGGACGAAAGGACATGCGTGAACGCGCGGTGACGTGCACGGGTACGTGGAACTGCGGGCCGTCGTGCGGGACATGACGGCCGAGGGGCCCCACTATGCCGTTGTCCTGACACACGGTGCGCGGCAGGTCCGCGGTTCGGTCCCGGCACGGGCCGGTCAAGGATCTTCCCGGCACCCGTGATCCCCCGCATCCGGAGTCGTTGGTACGGGCGAGGGACACGGCCAGCGTCCACCGCCGGACGCCCGGCGGTCGAGTCGCGTACGGACGTGCGACGCAACTGTGACAGCCGGAGGACCGAAGACGTGGCCGTGACCGAGCCGACCAACACCCCGCCGGCGGCGCAGACCGTCGCGCACGAGGGCATCCTGCGCCGCCAGTCCCAGCGGGAGTCCGCCGCCCGCACGTACGCCAGGTCGCTGCCGATCGTTCCGGTACGCGCGCGCGGCATCACCGTCGAGGGCGCCGACGGCCGCCGCTACCTGGACTGCCTCTCCGGCGCGGGGACCCTCGCCCTCGGCCACAACCACCCCGTCGTCCTGGAGGCGATCCGGCGCGTCCTCGACTCGGAGGCCCCGCTGCACATCCTGGACATGGCGACGCCGGTGAAGGACGCCTTCGTCACCGAGCTGTTCTCCACCCTGCCGGCGGGGCTCGCCGAGCACGCACGCATCCAGTTCTGCGGTCCCGCGGGCACGGACGCGGTCGAGGCCGCGCTGAAACTGGTGCGGATCGCGACGGGCCGGCAGGGCATGCTCGCCTTCACCGGCGCCTACCACGGCATGACCGAGGGCTCACTCGCGGTCTCCGGCGGTGCGCGGGACGTGCGGGTGACCCGCCTGCCCTACCCGCAGGACTACCGCTGCCCGTTCGGGACCGGCGGCGAGCGCGGCGCGGAACTGTCCGCCCGCTGGACGCAGAACCTCCTGGACGACCCGAGCGGCGGGGTGCCGAAGCCGGCCGGGATGATCGTCGAATGCGTGCAGGGAGAGGGCGGCGTGCTGCCCGCCCCCGACGCGTGGCTGCGCCGCATGCGCGAGATCACCGCCGAGCGCGGGGTGCCGCTGATCGCCGACGAGGTGCAGACAGGCGTCGGCAGGACGGGTACGTTCTGGGCGGTACAGCACAGTGGCATCGTCCCCGACGTGATGGTGCTCTCCAAGGCCATCGGAGGTTCGCTCCCGCTCGCAGTGATCGTCTACCACGAGGATCTGGACCTGTGGCAACCGGGCGCCCACGCAGGCACGTTCCGCGGCAACCAGCTCGCGATGGCCGCGGGCGCCGCGACGCTCGCGTACGTACGGGAGAACGGCCTGGCGCACAGGGCGGCGGTGCTCGGCGGGCGGATGCTCGCACGTCTGCAGGGCCTGGCGGCCGAGCACCCCTGCATCGGGGACGCGCGCGGCCGCGGACTGATGATCGGGGTGGAGATCGTCGATCCCGAGAGGGGAGCGGACGATTCGCCGGCTCCCGCCGATCCCGAGCTCGCCCGGGCCGTGCGGCGCGCCTGCCTGGACCGGGGGCTGATCGTGGAACTCGGCGGCCGCAACGGCGCGGTCGTACGCCTGCTGCCGCCGCTCACCCTCACCGACGAACAGGCCGAGGCCGTACTCGACCGGTTCGCCGACGCGTTGGCCTCGGCCGAGCAGGCGCGCACGTCCGCAGGACCGTCGCAGTGACCCCGGACCCCGGACCCGCAAAGGAATACCCGTGAACCCCACCCCCGCACCCGATCTGCCGGCACCGCAACCCCCCACCGCCGACTCCGCCACGGTGCCCCGCCAGCAGGCCGGAGGCGACCGTCCCGCGCGGGGCACCAGACCCGGCGGCCCCGGTCACTCCGGCCCCGCCGCCCCCGCCGATCACGGGCACCGCGCCGACCACGCCGTGCACGGAGGCCATGCGGAGCGCGCCGACCACGCCGCACACGGAGGCCTCGCCGGCCCCTCCACCCCCGCCCCGGACGCCGACCGCGCTGTGCACGCCGACCGCACAGCGCGGGCCGATCGGCCGGGGCACGCGCAGGAGTCCGGGCGCCACCGCCGGGCCGGAGGACCCGACCACCCCCGCCGCCCCGATCAGCCCGGACACCCCGACCACCTGGACCATCCGGACGTCCACCGCGCCGCCGACGCCGCCACCGTCGAGAACCTGCTGCGCTGCTGGGTCCGCGAGAACGACCTCGCCGCGCCCGACGGCGACGTGCTCCGTCTCGCCCTGCCGATGAGCGGGGCCGCCCTGTCCGTGCCGGTGCGGTACTGGTCGCCGGCCGGCTGGCACCGCTTCGGCCCCGCCTTCCTCGACGGAGCCCCGCACGACGCCGCTCCCGTCGACGCCGTCACCGTCGCGGCCCTCCTCGGCCGCGAGTCGGGCCGCCACCTCGGCGGCGACCTGGTCGCCAGGGTCGCCGACTCGGCGCACCACACGGCCGTCTTCCTGGCCCACCGCCGCCGCCACCCCGAACCACCCGAGGACGCCGACCCGTTCCTCGTGGCCGAGCAGTCACTGGTGCTCGGACATCCGCTGCACCCGACGCCCAAGAGCAGGCAGGGCCTGTCCGAGGCCGAGGCCCTGCGCTACTCGCCGGAGGTCCACGGCAGCTTCCCGCTGCACTGGATCGCCGTCGACCGCTCCGTCCTCGCCGGCGAGTCCGCCTGGACGGAGCAGGGCCGGCCGGTCTCCGCGGAGGCGCTCGCGCTGCGGCTGCTCGGCGACACGCCGGTTCCGGAGGGCACCGTCCCGCTGCCGCTGCATCCCTGGCAGGCACGGGACATGACGCACCGGCCGGCATTCCTGGACCTGTGCGCGGCCGGTCTCGTCCACGACCTCGGGCCCCGGGGCGGGCCCTGGCACCCGACGTCCTCCGTGCGCACGGTGCACCGCCCCGGCGCCCCGGCCATGCTGAAGCTGTCGCTGGGCGTGCGCATCACCAACTCCCGGCGCGAGAACCTCCGCAAGGAACTGCGCCGGGGCGTCGAGGTGCACCGCCTCCTGCGCACCGGCCTCGGCCGCCAGTGGCGCGCCGCGCACCCCGGCTTCGACATCGTCCGCGATCCGGCCTGGCTCGCCGTCGACACCCCGGCCGGCGAGCCGGTCACGGGACTCGACGTGATGCTGCGGCACAACCCGTTCGGGCCCGCGGACGACGCGGCGTGCGTCGCCGGACTGACGGCGCCCCGCCCCTACCCGGGCCGGGGCACGACCTCCTCGCGGCTCGCGGAGATCGTCGGGCGCCTCACCGCGCGCAGCGGCCGCCCGCGCCTCGCCGTCAGCGCGGAGTGGTTCCTGCGCTACCTGGAGCACGTCGTGCGGCCGGTGCTGTGGCTGGACGGGCAGGCGGGCATCGCCCTGGAGGCCCACCAGCAGAACACGCTCGTCCACCTGGACGCCGACGGCTGGCCCATCGGCGGGCGCTACCGCGACAACCAGGGCTACTACTTCCGCGCCTCCCACCGAGAGGCCCTCGAACGACGCCTGCCGGGGATCGGGCAGGCGTCGGACACGTTCGTCTCGGACGCCGTCACCGACGAGCGGTTCGCCTACTACCTGGCCATCAACAACGTCCTCGGCCTGATCGGCGCGTTCGGCTCGCAGGGGCTGGCCGACGAGGGCGTGCTGCTGGCCGCGTTCCGCCGCTTCCTCGCGGACGCGACCTCGCTGGGCTCCCCGCTGCCCGCCCAACTGCTCGCCACCCCGACCCTGCGCTGCAAGGCCAACCTGCTCACCCGGCTGCACGGCCTGGACGAGCTGGTCGGACCGGTGGACACCCAGTCCGTCTACGTCACCATCGCCAACCCGCTGCGGAGCTGACGCCGTCGGCGCCGCAGCGCGGCACCCCGCCGGGCGGCACCGGGCCGCCCGGCACCGTCGAGAGGAGAGCGTCGCCATGACCTCCGCCGAAGGGAGCGCGGACGGGAAGGCGCCCGCGGACGGCGCCCGCCCGCTCGCCACCGCGAGGGCGTCCGACGCGGCGCGGGACGCCGCCGGCG
>NZ_JAKGCV010000292.1 GCF_021556455.1 Streptomyces fuscigenes
CCGCCCGGCCGGCCCGCGCCGGTGGCGCCGCCGCCGTCCCGCGAAGGCGGTCCCCCGGCGGGCGGCCCGGCCGACCGCTACGTACGGGTGCGCGGCGCGCGCGAGCACAACCTGCGGGGCGTCGACACGGACATCCCCCGCGACGCGCTCACCGTGTTCACCGGCGTCTCCGGCTCCGGCAAGTCGTCCCTCGCGTTCGGCACCCTCTACGCGGAGGCCCAGCGCCGCTACTTCGAGTCGGTCGCGCCGTACGCCCGCCGGCTCATCCACCAGGTCGGGGCGCCCAGGGTCGCCGAGATCACCGGGCTGCCGCCGGCCGTCGCGCTCCAGCAGCGCCGCGGCACCCCCGGCTCGCGCTCCTCGGTCGGCACGGTCACCACGCTGTCGAACCTGCTGCGGATGCTGTTCTCCCGGGCCGGCTCCTATCCGCCCGGCGCCGAGGAGCAGCTCGACTCGGACGCGTTCTCGCCCAACACCGTGACCGGGGCCTGCCCCGAGTGCCACGGCCTCGGGCGGGTGCACCGCGTCACCGAGGACTCGCTCGTGCCCGACCCGTCGCTGAGCATCCGCGAGCGGGCGATCGCCGCCTGGCCGGGCGCGTGGCAGGGCAAGAACCTGCGCGACGTCGTGGGGGCCCTCGGCTACGACATCGACCGGCCCTGGCGTGAACTCCCCCAAGAAGACCGGGACTTCATCCTCTTCAGCGACGAGCAGCCGGTCGTCACCGTCGACCCGGTGCGGGAGGCGGGCCGCATCCAGCGCCCCTACCAGGGCACGTTCATGAGCGCCCGCCGCTACGTCATGCGCGCCTTCTCCGAGTCCAAGAGCGCGGCGACGCGGCGCCGGGTGGGCCGCCACCTGGTCAGCGCGACCTGCCCGCTGTGCGGGGGCAGGCGACTGCGGCCCGAGGCGCTCGCGGTCACGTTCGCCGGCCACGACATCGCGACCCTGACCGCCATGCCGCTGATCGCGCTGGCGGACGTCCTGCGCGGTACGGCCCGGCTCACCGCCCCGGCCGCGACCGTGCCGTCGTCGGCGTCCGGCGAGAGCACCGAGGCGGCGGTGGCGCTGGCCCGGGACCTGTCCGCCCGGATCGGCGTGCTGGTGGACCTCGGCCTCGGCTACCTCAGCATGGACCGCACCGCGCCGACCCTCTCCCCGGGGGAGCTGCAGCGGCTGCGGCTCGCGACGCAGCTGCGGTCGGGGCTGTTCGGCGTGGTCTACGTCCTCGACGAGCCGTCGGCGGGCCTGCACCCCGCCGACACGGAGCCCCTCCTCGACGTGCTGGACGCGCTGCGCGCCGAGGGCAACTCCCTGTTCGTGGTGGAGCACGACATGGACGTGGTGCGCCGGGCCGACTGGGTCGTGGACGTGGGCCCGGGCGCCGGGCGCTACGGCGGACGCGTGCTCTACAGCGGCCCCGTTCCGGGACTCGCGGACGTGGCGGAGTCGGCGACCCGACCGTACCTGTTCGGCGAGCCGTCCGGCACGGCCGGGCCGGCGGCCGGGGACGCCCCGGGGCCGGCGCGCGGGACCGGGGCCCGCACACCCCGCACACCCCGCACGCCCGCGGGCCTGCTGGGACTGCGCGGGGTGAACCGGCACAACCTGCGCGACCTCGACGTGGACCTCCCGCTCGGCGTGCTGACCGCCGTCACCGGCGTCTCCGGCTCCGGCAAGTCGACGCTCGTCGGGCAGGTCCTCGCGGAGGCGGTCGGGGCGCACCTGAGCGGCGGCGCGGACCCGGCCCCGGCGGACGCGGGCGCCGAGCCCGGCGCCGGCCCCGAGTCCGGGGAGGACGGGGACGGGAGCGGTTTCGAGGACGCGGGAGACGGCGGAGCCGGTCCCGCGGTGACCGCCGTGGAGGGTCTGGAGGCGGTGGACCGCCTCGTGCGCGTCGACCAGAAGCCCATCGGCCGCACGCCCCGCTCCAACCTCGCCACCTACACCGGCCTGTTCGACACCGTGCGGACGGTCTTCGCCGCCACGGACGAGGCGCGCAGGCGCGGCTACGCGCCCGGGCGGTTCTCGTTCAACGTGGCCTCCGGCCGGTGCGGGACCTGCCAGGGCGAGGGCTTCGTCGCCGTCGAACTCCTCTTCCTGCCGGGCACGTACGCGCCCTGCCCGACGTGCCACGGCGCGCGGTACAACCCGGAGACCCTGGAGATCACCTACCGGGGGCGCACCATCGCGGACGTGCTCGGCCTGTCGGTGGACGAGGCCGCCGCGTTCTTCGACGACGTGCCGGCGGCGGCCCGGAGCCTCGGGACACTGCGGGACGTCGGGCTCGGCTACCTCCACCTCGGCCGGCCCGCCACGGAGCTCTCGGGCGGCGAGGCCCAACGCATCAAGCTGGCCTCCGAGTTGCAGCGCGCGCGGCGGGGACACACGCTGTACCTGCTGGACGAGCCCACGACGGGCCTGCACCCGGCCGACACCGACCTGCTGATGCGGCAGCTGCACGGCCTGGTCGACGGCGGCGACACGGTGATCGTCGTCGAGCACGACATGGGCGTGGTCGCGGGCGCCGACTGGGTCGTCGACCTCGGCCCCGGGGCCGGGGACGCCGGCGGCCGCGTCGTGGCGGCCGGCCCGCCGGGCCGGGTCGCCCGGGCCGCCGGCAGCCGCACGGCGCCCTATCTGGCGCGGCGGCTCGCCGGCTGAGCGCGGCGCCCGGACCGACTGCCGCCCGGGACGCGCGAACGGCCCCCGGCCGCCCACCCCTTGCGAGGCGGGCGGCCGGGGGCCGCGTTCCGTTCCCGTGCCCCGGTGACCCGACGGGTGCCACGAACGGCCCTCGGGCCGCCGTAGCGCCGCGCCGGAGACGGCGGGGGCGGGGGCGGGGGTCACGACACCAGGTTGAAGATTCCCCAGCCGGTGCCGGCCTGGACGCGCGCGGCGAACGGCGCGGTGGCCTTGCCGGTCGCCTTGTAGAGCCACAGCACGCCCGAGGTGTCCCGGGCGAGCAGGTCGCCCTTCCCGTCGCGGTCGAGGTCGCTCGGGCCGACGAGCACGTTGTACTTGCCCCAGCCCGTGCCGATCTCGGTGCGCGCCGCGAACGGCGCGGTGGCCTTGCCGGTGCCCTTGTAGAGCCACAGCACGCCCGCGCTGTCCCGGGCGACGAAGTCCGGCTTGCCGTCGCCGGTGAGGTCGCCGGTGGAGGCCATGATCTGGTACTTGCCCCAGCCGCTGCCGATCACCTTCTTGGCCAGGAACGGCGACGCGGAGTTCCCCGTGCCCTGGTACAGGTAGAGCACGCCGGCGGTGTTGCGTGCGACGAGGTCGGGCCTGCCGTCGCCGGTCAGGTCGCGGGCGCCCCAGATGCCGTTGAACTGGTTCCAGCCCGTGCCCACCTTCAGCTTGGCAAGGAACGGCTTGTTCCGGTTGCCGCTGCCCCGGTAGTACCAGAGCGTGCCCGTCTTGTCCCGGGCCACCATGTCGCCGGTGCCGTCGGCGCGCAGCGCGCTCAGCGGCGCGACCACGTCGAACTGCTGCCAGCCGGGTCCGACGGGGTACCGCTTGTAGAACGGCGCGGTGGCGCTGCCGGTCCCCTGGTACTGCCACAGGACGCCCGAGGTGTCGCGCACCACCGCGTCGTAGCGGTCGGTGCCCGCGTCGGGGACGGTGCCCGTCGCGAGCTGCACGTCACTCGACCTCACCCAGGCGATGCGGTGGTTGTAGCGGATCGGGTAGAACGTGCTCGTCCCGGTGACGAGCGTGCGGTCGTGGGCCGCGGTGCCCGCGAACGTCCCCGCGTACCAGTAGTCGCCCGGCTGCGCGGGGCCCGCCTGCACATAGGCCTGCCCCGACGGGATGCTGTACTTCGTCAGCGACGCGGTGTTCTGGTCCTGGACCGGGACGCCGGTGCCCGTGTAGGACGCGCTGTCCGGGTAGGCCCGCCCGTACACCGGGATCGACGCCGCGCCGGCCTTGGCCTTGAGCACCGGGGTGCCCGTCTTGGCGACCGGAGCGGTGTACTGGCCGCCGGGGTTGGAGAACCACGCCTTCTTGCCGCCGTACCAGACGGCCGTCCAGTTGGACTGCGCCTCGGCGACGACGTACTCGCCGCCGGCCACGACCTTGTCGCCCCAGTTCGGCCCGTCCGTGGACTTCACCGTGGGCATGTACGGGTCGGTCAGCAAGGCCGACGTCGTCGACGGGGACGTGTACAGGTAGCCGAAGTTGGCGGGCTGCTTGGCGACGGTGCTGCCGCCGTAGGTGAGCGTCGGCTCATTGGCCGTGGTGAACGGCGGGACGACCCGCACGACCTGGCCCGCCTTCAGCGGACCGCCCGCGCCCTGGTCGCCCGTGGGCGCGCCGAGCAGCGACATGTAGTGGTTCCAGTCCCAGAACGGGCCCGGGTCCCAGTGCTGCGTGGCGACGTTCGCGTCCAGGACGCCCGGCACCTCGTCGTGCCCGATGATGTGCTCACGGTCCAGCGGGATGTGGAAGCGCGCCGCCAGGTACTTCACCAGCGTCGCGGACGATTGGTACTCCGACGGCGTGTACCAGCTGCCGGACTTGATGGCGTAGCCCTCGTGCTCGATGCCGATCGAGTGCATGTTCATCGTCTTGTTGGCCGCGTGCCACGACTCGTCCTTCGTCGCGACCATCTGCGTGACATGGCCGTCGGAGGCGCGGATCAGGTAGTGCGTGCTCGCGTAGGCGGCCGGGTTCTGGAACTCGCTGAGCGCCGAGGCGTAACTGCTCTCGGTGTCGTGGATGACGATGTAGCGGATGTCCTCGCTGCCCGAGGGGCGGCTCGCCACGTTGTAGTTGCCGAAGTCGTCCGGCGTGCTGCTGTTCTGCTTGTACGCGGCCGGCTGGAAGTCGCAGGCGAGCCCGGACGGGCACTCCGGCGCCGGAGCGGACGTGAGGCTCGCGGGAGTGGCGAGCTGCTGGCGCGCGGGAGGCGCCGGCACGACCGAGGGGTCCGCGGGCAGCGTCACCTGCTGACCGTCCGCCGTGACCGTGCTCTGCCCGCTCTTGACGGTGTCGAAGACCCGCTGGGCGAACAGCGCGGCGCCCTTGGAGTCCGGGGACTGGCTGTAGCGCGCGACGGCGGCGTACCACTGGCCCGGGTCCGTGGAGAGGGAGCCCTTCGCGTCGTGCTGGTACTTCGCCAGCAGCGCGGCGCCCGCCCGGATGCTCTGCTCCGAGTCGTCCTGCACGGTGCCGACGGGCTCGCCGATGAGCTCGGCGCCCTGGTCGAGCGTGTGCAGGCGGGGGTCGGTGGTGTCGACCGACGCGCGGTCCGTCGCGAGCGCGCGCTTCGCGTCGAAGTGCTTCATGACGGCGGGGTCGCCGCTCATGTCGAGGTGTTCGAGCCGCTCCCGGTCACTGGGCTTCTCGACGTCGGCCGCCGTCACCCGCGTCAGGCCCATGACGTTGTACGAGCCCGTGGTGCTCGGCCTGCCGTCGTGGGAGTCCCACAGCGACGACTGGTACGAGACCGCCATCAGGACGTTGACCGGCACGTGGAACTCGCCGGCCGCCTGCGTGAACTGCGCCTGCAGACCGGGGTCCCCGGCCCCCGCCTGCGAGGTCCCCGAACCCGGTGAGGCGAGCGCGACGGTGCCGGCCACGGCCGAGGCCACCACGCCCGTCGCGACGCCGTAGATCAGCAGACGTCTCTTCCGGTTCTTGCGGTGCTGCTTCAATCCCCACCCCAAAGTTCTGTCGCCGCGCCGATCGCAGAAGGGCGAAGGCGAAGACAAGTAGAGGAACGGTAGCCGAACACGGCAGTGTGCGTGGGACACACCGAAGGGCCGTGACCCACCACCGCTCCACCGGGGGCCGCGCCGGGGCGGCGCCGGGGGCCCCGGGCCCGGGTGGAGCGGCGGGCCCGAGCCTCGCGGCTGCCGGCCGGGTGCGGCCTGTGCGGGCACTGTACGCGAGCCGTGTGTTCCCGCGGCAGTCCCCGGCGCTCGCCGGTACTCCCGGACCACTGCCGAAACCACTTCCGTGACACTCCGGGACAATGGACGGGTGGACGAGTTCGAGCAGGCGTACCGCAGGACCCTCGCCGGGGACAGTGGCGAGCGCGAGACCGACACCGCGGCCTCCGTGCTGGCGGCGCGCGGCGACGCCTGGGGGAGCGCCGCCGACGCCCTGGCCGAACGGGTCGTCCGGGAGTGCGGAGGCCGCGGATGGGCGCCCGCGGACCTGGCGCGGGTGGTGGCCCGCGACCTCACCCCGCGCCACCGGCGCCTGGCCGCCGCTCTCGACGACGGATCCGGGGCCGCGGCCTTCGCCGCGACGGAACGGCTCGACCGCTTCACCGCGGCCACCCTCCTCGTCGAGGTGCTCCGCGTGTACGGCCGGCTGCCCGGCATCCCCGCGGCACCGCCGGCGCCCGCTCCCGTGCAGGGGCAGGGCGGCAAGATGCTGTCACGGATCCGGGCCCTGCTGGCCAAGGCGGAGTCCACCGCGTTCCCCGAGGAGGCGGAGGCGCTGTCGGCCAAGGCCCAGCACCTGATGGCGCGCCACCGCGTCGACGAGACGCTGCTGCACGGCGAGAACGCGATCGGCGGTCCCGGGCTGCGCAGGATCGGCGTGGAGCGCCCCTACGAAGGCGCGAAGGCCCTGCTGCTGGACGCCGTGGCCTCCGCCAACCGCTGCGAGGCGGTGTGGTCGTCGGACTTCGGCTTCTCCACGGTCGTCGGCCACGAGGACGCCCTCGAAGCCGTCGAACTCCTCTACACCTCGCTCCTCGTCCAGGCCGACCGCGCCCTCGCCGCGGGCCCGTCCAGGAGCCGCGACTACCGGCTCTCGTTCCTCATCGCCTACGCCTCGCGGATCGGCGAACGGCTCACGGCGGCGACGCGCGACGAGGTGAGCGCCCGCCAGGACGACCCCGCCCTGCTGCCCGCCCTGGCGGCCCAGGACCTGGCGGTGCGCACCGCCACGCGCCGCCTCTTCCCGAACACCACCACCTCGCGCCTCAAGGGCCGCGACGCCGAGGGCTGGCGCAGCGGCCGCTCGGCGGCGGACGACGCGAACCTGTGAGCCGGGCGCGCGGCCCGCGCGGGGTTCGGTGAGCCGGGCGTACGAGGCGGAGCCCGCGGGGCGGGCGCGCAGGGTGGGCGCGCG